>CANIEV010000095.1 GCA_947466535.1 Betaproteobacteria bacterium | reverse complement strand
GCACGAACCCGATGACGACGATCACGGTGCCGGTCTGTTTCATTTTCTGCTTGCGGCGCATCGTCTGCTCGCGCTCGGCTTCCATCATCGCCGCGATGCGTGCCGCGATCACCGCCGGATCGGCTTTCGCGGGGCGGGCCGAATCGGACTGCTGCGCTGCGAGGGCTGATGTGGCGGTGCGCGCAAGCGGCGGATCGGCGGCTGGTGCGGGTGAGGCACGTGTCGCCGCTGCCCGCGTTGGAGTTGGCGCTGGCCGAGCAGCCGCAGGCGCCGGTGCAGCAGGTGCGGTGGCCGGTACCTGCCCGGAGCCTGCGGCACGTTTTGCCGCTTCGTCCGCCGCCTTGCGCGCGATCGCGGCGCGCGCTTCCGCGATCAGCGCCGCTTCCTTGTCCGACAGTCCGCCCTTGGCCATGGTTTCGTATGGGGAAATCAGGTGAGAATGATGTCGTACTGTTCCTGAGTGTAGCTCGACTCGACCTGCATCGAAACCGGTTTCCCGATGAAGTCGCCGAGCATAGCAAGCGACTGCGACTCCTCCTCCAGGAACAGGTCGATCACGCCCTGCGAGGCAAGAATGCGGAATTCGCGGGCGTCGCGAAACTGGCGTGCCTCGCGAAGGATCTCCCGTAGGATTTCGTAGCAGACGGTGCGCCCTGTGCGGATCACGCCGCGCGACTGGCAGGTCGGGCAGGGCTCGCACAGCACATGTTCGAGCGATTCGCGGGTGCGCTTGCGCGTCATCTCCACCAGCCCGAGCTGGGTGAAGCCGTTGACTGTCATCCGGGTGCGGTCGCGCGAGAGCGCCTTGTTGAATTCCGCCAGCACCGCGGCCTGGTGCTCGGGGTTTTCCATGTCGATGAAGTCGATGATGATGATGCCCCCGAGGTTGCGCAGCCGAAGCTGCCGCGCGATGACCTGCGCCGCCTCGAGGTTGGTCTTGAATATCGTGTCATCGAAGCTGCGCACGCCGACGAAGCCTCCGGTATTCACATCGACGGTCGTCATGGCCTCGGTCTGGTCGATGATCAGGTAGCCGCCCGACTTGAGCTCGACGCGGCGCGCAAGGGCGCGCTGGATCTCTTCTTCCACGCTGTAGAGATCAAACAGCGGCCGCTCGCCGGTGTAGTGCTCCAGGCGAGCCAGCATGTTGGGCATGTACTCGGTGGCGAAGGCCGTGAGCTTCTGGAAGTTCTCGCGCGAGTCGATGATCGCGCGGGCGGTGTCTTCGTTGACGAAATCGCGCAGCACCCGCTGGGCGAGCGACAGGTCCTGATAGAGCAGGCTCGGCGCGCCGGAGGTGAGTGCTTTCGCACGGATATCGTGCCAGAGCTTGCGCAGGTAGCGCACGTCCGCGGCGAGGTCGGCCTCCGACGCAGTCTCCGCCACGGTGCGCACGATGTAGCCGCCGGTCTCGTCGGCGGGGCGTATCTGCTCGAGCTTTTCCTTAAGGTTCTTGCGCTCGGCTTCGTTCTCGATGCGCTGCGAGATGCCGATATGCGGGTCGTGCGGCAAGTACACCAGCAGCCGTCCCGCGATCGATATCTGGGTCGAAAGCCGCGCCCCCTTTGTGCCAATCGGATCCTTGATCACCTGCACCAATACCGACTGGCCTTCGGAGAGGATGTGCTCGATAGGCCGGGTCGGCGCGCCGTTGCTGCGCTCCTCCCAGATATCGGCCACATGCAAAAAGGCGGCACGGTCCAGGCCCGCGTTGATGAACGCCGACTGCATGCCGGGCAGCACCCGCGCGACCTTGCCGACGTAGATGTTGCCGACGATGCCGCGGCTGGCCGAACGCTCGACGTGCAGTTCCTGCACCACGCCGTTCAGGATCACCGCGACGCGGGTCTCCTGCGGGGTGCAATTGATGAGTATGTCTTCTTTCATCGCACGCCCGTTGCGGAGAACCGGGTCAGCAGCTCTGCGGTTTCGTAAAGCGGCAGACCCATGACACCGGTGTAGCTGCCCTGCAGTTCCTCGATGAAGACGGCGGCGAGTCCCTGGATACCGTAGGCGCCGGCCTTGTCCATCGGCTCGCCGGTGTCCACATAGCGCCGGATGTCGTCCTCCGACAGGGCGCGAAACCGCACGGTGGATACGCTGAGCGCGGTTTCCATGTTGCGCTCGAAGCGCAGCGTGACCGCCGTAAGCACCTTGTGGACGGTGCCGGAGAGCTTCGCGAGGATGCGCGCGGCGTCGACCGTGTCCGTCGGCTTGCCGTAGATCGTATCGCCCAGGCAGACGGTGGTGTCGGCGGCGAGCACCGGGAGCTTCGCGAGGCCGCGTTCGGCCACTAGTGACCAGCCGGTGTTGGCCTTGGCGAGGCTCACCCGGCGGACGTACACCTCGGGCGATTCGCCGGGCAACACGGATTCGTCGACATCCGGGCCACGCGGCAGTCTCTCGCGCAGGGGCAGGTATTCGAAGGCCACGCCGATCTGGCGCAGCAGTTCGCGCCGTCGCGGACTGCGCGAGGCGAGGTACACACGGGTGTTTTTCGCGAACAGCATCGGTTCCTCCGTCTATTCGCGATGGTACGGGTGATTGCCGAGAATCGATACGGCGCGATACAACTGTTCGGCCAGCAGCACCCGTGCGAGTCCGTGCGGCAGGGTCATCGAGGACAGGCGCAGCAGCATCTGCGCCTCTTTCTTGAACTCCGGCGCAAGCCCGTCCGGCCCGCCGATCACGAAGGCGAGATCGCGTCCGTCGCCCTGCGCGCGTTCGAGGTATTTCGCGAGCGCCAGGGTGTCCATGTCGCGGCCGCGCTCATCGAGTACGACGAGCGCGCTGCCGCGAGGCAACGCGGCGCGAATGCGCTCGGCCTCCGCCTCCATCATCCGCGCAACCGGCTTGCCCTCGGCGCGCGGCTCGGGTTTCACCTCGGTGAGGGTGAGCGGCATCCGCGGTGGCATGCGCTTCGAATACTCGGCAAAGCCTTCATCCACCCAGGCGGGCATGCGCATGCCGACGGCGAGGAGGGAGATCTTCATCCGCGCAGCGGATGGGCCGGAAGCCCGGGTTTTCTCAATCTTCGGTGGCGTCGTCGTCGGCCACCGGGCGCTTGCGCGACAGCTTTGGTTTGGGATGGTCCCAGAGTTCCTCGAGGTTGTAGTTCTCGCGCGCCGCGGGTTGCATGATGTGCACCACCGTATCGCCAAGATCGATCAGTACCCATTCGCCGCTGTCCTCGCCCTCGACGCCGTAGACCTTGCTGCCGAGGTCCTTGACGGTGTCACGAAGGTGTTTGGCGAGCGCCTTGGTCTGGCGCGTTGACTCCGCGGTCGCGATGATCACCTGGTCGAACATCGAGGTGAGATGGCGCACGTCGAAGATCTCGATGTCGCGCGCCTTGATGTCCTCGAGGGAGGAGACTATCGCCATCTCGAGTTTTTTTGAGGCAGGAACCGCGCGTTTTTTCGCGGGGGTTTTCTTGGCAGTTGTCATTGGTAGAGACGCTTTTTTTCAATGTAATCGAGAACCGGGTCGGGCAGCAGGTAACGTGCGCTGCGGCCCGAGGCGAGCGCTTCCCGTATCGCGCTGGCCGAGATATCAAGGGACGTCATCCGGAAAACCGTGAGCGCGCCGGCCGGTGCGGCGCCAAGCGCCGCGGGCGATGCGAGCCGCCGGTCGTATTCGGCACCGACCTCGGGGTGCAGTGCGTCGCGTGCAATTTCATGGCCGGGGCGCTGGGCAATCGCGATGTGGGCATGATCGAACAGCCGCTTCCACTCGCGCCAGGTGTGCAGGCCAAGCAGGTGATCGGCGCCTACGACGAGCACCAGCGGCAGCGTGGCGCCGAGTTCCCGTCGAAGCCGGGCGAGCGTGTTGATCGTGTAGGTTGGCTCGGTGCCGCGCGCGTCGGCGTCGTCGATCTTGAACCGGGCCTCGCCGGATGTCGCGATGCGCAGCATCTCCAGCCGGGCATCAGTGCTGGCGCCCGGCGTGCCGCGGTGGCCGGGCCGGCCCGAGGGTATCCAGCGCAGGCTCGCGAGAGAGAGAGACTCGATCGACTCGATCGCAAGTCGCAGGTGCGCGTTGTGCACCGGGTCGAAGGTGCCGCCGAGCAGTCCGAGCGGTCGGTTGAGGGTATTCAACGGAATGACTTTATGCAGCTTGCCGCGTTTGGCGCGGAAATTCGCGCAGGCTTAAGGCAGGTGCGGGGCAGGCGGAGGACGTGTGACGTGCGGAGTCGGTGGGCAATCAAAATTATTCGCGTACCTGGCCGCTGCCGAACACCACGTACTTCTGCGAAGTCAGGCCTTCGAGCCCGACCGGGCCGCGCGCATGCAGCTTGTCGGTGGAGATGCCGATTTCCGCGCCGAGGCCGTACTCGAATCCGTCGGCAAGCCGCGTCGACGCATTTACCATCACCGAACTTGAATCCACTTCGCGCAGGAAGCGGTCGGCGCGCGCGGTGTCGGTGGTGATGATCGCCTCGGAATGCTGCGAGCCGTATTTGGCGATGTGGTCCATCGCTTCATCCATGTCGTGCACCACCCGTACCGCGAGGATCGGCGCGAGATACTCCGCGTACCAGTCATCTTCGGTGGCGGGTTTCATCGAGGCGACCAGGCCGCGCGCCGCGTCATCGCCGCGCAGTTCCACACCCTTCGCGGCGAGCTCGGCCGCGATGCGCGGCAGGAGCTTTGGGGCCACCGCCTCGTGCACCAGCAGGGTCTCCATCGCGTTGCAGGTGCCGTAGCGCTGCGTCTTGGCGTTGTCGGCGATTTTCACCGCGAGTTCGGGGTCGGCGCGGTCGTCGATGTACACATGGCACACGCCGTCGAGGTGCTTGATCATCGGGATGCGCGATTCGGCCATGATGCGCTCGATCAGCGACTTGCCGCCGCGCGGCACGATGATGTCCACATACTTGTTCATGCGCAGGAGTTCGCCCACCGCGGATCGGTCGGGCGTCTCCACCACCTGCACCGCGTCCTCGGGCAGGCCGGCCTCGGCGAGGCCGCGATGCACACAGCGCGCGATCGCCTGATTGGAATGCACCGATTCGGAGCCGCCGCGAAGAATGCAGGCGTTGCCGGACTTCATGCACAGCGCCGCCGCGTCCGCTGTGACGTTGGGCCGGGATTCGTAAATGATGCCGATCACGCCCAGCGGCACCCGCATCCTGCCGACTTTCATGCCATTGGGGCGTTCGCGCACTTCGCTGATTTCGCCCACCGGGTCGGGGAGCGAGGCCACCTGCTCCACGCCCGAGGCCATCGACTCGATCGTCTTGGGGCTGAGCGTCAGCCGGTCGACGAACGCTGCGTCACGGCCGGCGGCGCGTGCAGCCGCCACATCCTTTGCATTGGCCGCGAGCAGCGCCGCGCTGCCGGCCCGCAGTGCCGCGGCAATCGCGGTGAGTGTCCGATTCTTCGCCGCGCTGTCGGCGCGGGCGAGCAGGCGCGATGCCGCTCGCGCACGACGGCCGAGATCCTGCATGTAGGCAGGAATATCGGCGATGCGCGCGGAAGCGGGAGTCGCAGGCTGGTTCATGCCCTTGATTCTACTACGGTCTCCTCTAGGGCCTCCCGCGCGGCCCGGGCGGGAGGGCGGGGGCGGCGGCGCGATTCGCGGGGGGCGCGCCGAGCGATAGTCCCAGACCGAGAAGCTCGTCCCAGGCGTCGCCCTTGGCTACGCCTTTTGACACGCGCTCAATGCGTGCCGTGTGAGTGAGGGCTGACTGGAGTGCTTCCGCCGGCAGCCGGCGGGCGGCCGCGGCAACCGCGCGCTGGCGCGGTTCTCCCCAGACGCGGTACTCGCGAAACAGGTCGGGCAATTGCCGGCCGGCGCTGATTCCGGTCTGAACCCGGGCGACCGCGCGGAGTTCTTCCGCCACCAGCCAGACCATCCGCGGCGCCGCTTCGCCCTCCGCGCGCAGGCCGTCCAGCACCCGGGCAAAGCGGGGGAGATCGCCCGCGATCATCGCCTCCGAGAGCTGCGAGGCATCGAAGCGCGCAACATTCAGAACCGCCGCGCGCACCGATTCGAAATCGAGTTCGCCTTCGGGCAGCAGCAAGGCGAGCTTCTGGATTTCCTGGAACGCCGCGAGCAGGTTGCCCTCGACGCAGTCGGCAAGAAACGCGAGCGTCTCGCGGTTGGCGCGTTGCTTCTGCCGGGCGAGGCGCGCGGAAATCCATTCGGGCAGCCGCGTGCGGTCCACCGGGTAGATGGTGATCACCGGGCCGACGCGGCCGAGCGCCTTGAACCAGCCCGACTCCTGGCCGGAGCGATCCAGCTTGGGCAGGCTGACAAGCGTGAGCGTGTCCGGGGCGAGCGATTCCACGTACGACTTGATCGCCTCTGCGCCCTCGGTGCCGGGTTTCCCGGTGGGAATGCGTAACTCGATGATCTTCTTGTCGCCAAAGAGCGACATCGAGGCGCCCGCCGCATGCAGTTCGCCCCACTTGAAACCGCGCTCGGACACCATCACCGTGCGCTCCGAGAAGCCCGAAGCGCGGGCGCGCTTGCGAATTGCATCCGCCGCCTCGAGCGAGAGCAGGGGCTCATCGCCGTGGATCACGTAAAGCGGCGCGAGCTGCTTGGCGAGATGGGCGTCGAGTTGTTCGAGGCGGAGATCAGGCAAGGAGGGAGCCCTTCATGAGTGGTTCGAGCATGCATGATTTTCTGTTTACCGCCAAGGCGCCAAGAAAAGCAAAGCCAAAATCGGAAAGCATCGGAACAGGGAGGGCGGGAGAGCCCGCCCTCCCTTTGCCGCACAAAACGCGGCAAAGGCTTAAGGAATTACGAACACGAAGGGCGATGCCCTCCGTGTAGCCTCTCCCACCCCGGCAAAGCCCGCATCGAGCGGGCTTTGTTTGTTGGGCACTTTAGTTTTACTTGGCGTCCTTGGCGGACTTGGCGCCTTGGCGGTAAAAAAGGAATAGAGACGCCCCTCGCGAGAGGACGGTCAATCCGGCGCGCGCAGCTTCGAGGCGGCGATCCGTCGGACCAGTTGCTGGACCATGTCGGTCTGCATGTCGCGGTAGAGCAGGCCCTCTTCGGACTCCTTGGCGAGGATCTGCGAGTCGTTAAAGCTCACATCGCGGGTCAGGTAGATCTCGCTCGGCTCGATGAACGAGCCGCCCTTCGGGTTCGTCACCTGAAAGCCCACCTTGTAGCGCAACTGGAATTCGCGCACACGGCCGTTGGTGTCGAGCGACAGGATCACTTTCTCGCGGATTTCATGCAGCAGGGTGAACACAGCTTCGGCTTCCTTGGTATCCGTCACCAGCTTGGTTTGCGTGCCCGCGGCGACATTGCGGCGCAACTCGACCATCAGGCTGCCGGTCGGGGGAAGATAGAACGTCGAAAAGGGCAGGTTCGCCTGGCCCCGGAGCTGAAATCCGCAGCCGGCAAGCAGGGCGATCAGGACGAGGGAGGCTAGGGCACGCACGGCAATCACACTACTACATTGATCAGACGGCCGGGAACCACGATCACCTTCTTCGGCGTCTTGCCCTCGAGGTGGCGCAGCACCGCGTCGTGCGTGAGCGCGATCGCCTCGATCGCCACGCGGTCGGCTGCCTTGGGCACCTGGATGTGGCCGCGAAGCTTGCCGTTGACCTGCACCACGAGCTCGATTTCGTCCTGCTCCAGCGCACCCGGATCAAGCTCCGGCCAGGCGGCGTCCATCAGATCGCCCGCGTAGCCGAGGTCCGCCCACAGGCCGTGCGCGATATGCGGGGTGATCGGGTAGAGCACGCGAATCAGGATGCCGAGGCCCTCGTGCAGCACCTGCGAAGCCTCAGAACCGGAGACGTCCTGCAGCGCGTTGAGCAGTTTCATCGAGGCGGATGCGACGGTGTTGAACTGCTTGCGCTCGATGTCGTAGGTCGCCTGCCTGAGCACGCCGTGGACTTCGCGGCGCACCGCGGCGAGTTTCGGCTGGACCTTGGCGAAGTCCGCGGGGAACGTACCGCCCTTGCCCGATGCCGCAACGTCGCGCACCTGCGCGCGGCATTGCTGCGCGAAGTTCCAGACACGGCGCAGGAACCGGTACGAACCCTCCACGCCCGCGTCCGACCACTCGAGCGTCTGCTCGGGCGGGCTGGTGAACATCATGAAAAAGCGCGCGGTGTCGGCGCCGTACTCATCCACCAGCGCCTGAGGGTCCACGCCGTTGTTCTTCGACTTGGACATGGTGCCGATGCCGCCCCAGTCCACCGGCTTGCCGTCCGCGCGCAGGATCGAGCCGGTGCGCTTGCCGTCGGCATCCGTCAGAACGTCGATCTCGGCGGGGTTGTAGTACGTGATGCGGCCTTCGCCTGCGCGGCGCGAGTAAATGTCGTTGAGCACCATGCCCTGGGTGAGCAGGTTGGTGAAGGGTTCGTTTACCTTTGTGAGACCGAGATCGCGCATCACCTTGGTCCAGAAGCGCGAATACAGAAGGTGCAATATCGCGTGCTCGATGCCGCCGATGTACTGGTCCACCGGCATCCAGTAATCCGCATTCGCATCCACCATCGTCGATGCGCCCGCGCTCGCGTAACGGAAGAAATACCAGGACGAATCCACGAAGGTGTCCATGGTGTCGGTCTCGCGGCGCGCGTCCTTGCCGCATTTCGGGCACGTGCACTGAAAGAACGAGGGCGTCTTGCCAAGCGGGTTGCCGGTGCCGTCGGGCACCAGGTCCTCGGGCAACTTCACCGGCAACTGGTCATCCGGCACCGGCACCACGCCGCAGGCGGCGCAATGGATCAGCGGGATCGGCGTTCCCCAGTAGCGCTGGCGCGAGATGCCCCAGTCGCGCAGCCGCCATTGCAGCTGCTTGCCACCGAGGCCTTTCGCCTCGAGGTCGGCGGCGATCGCATCCACCGCGGGCTTGAGCGCCAGGCCGTCGTATTTTCCGGAGTTCACGCACACGCCGTTCTGCTTGTCGGCGTACCACTCCTGCCAGGCATCGGTGGAAAACGGCTTGCCCGGCACCCGCACCACTTCGCGGATCGGCAGACCGTATTTTTTCGCAAACGCGAAGTCGCGCTCGTCGTGCGCCGGCACGCCCATCACCGCGCCTTCGCCGTAGCCCATCAGCACGTAGTTGCCGACCCAGATCTCGATCGTGTCGCCGGTGAGCGGATGGGTACAGAAAAAGCCGGTGGCCATGCCCTTCTTTTCCATCGTGGCCATGTCGGCTTCCATCACCGAGCCCTGCTTGCACTCCTCGACGAAGGCGGCGAGCTTCGGGTTGTCGCGCGCAAGCCGTGTCGCGAGCGGATGTTCCGCCGCGATCGCGTTAAAAGTGACGCCCATCAGCGTGTCGGCGCGCGTGGTGAACACGCGAAGCAGCTTTTTCTCGCCGTCGATCTCGTAGGGAAAGGCGAGGTTCACGCCTTCGCTGCGGCCGATCCAGTTGGCCTGCATCGTCTTCACCCGCTCCGGCCAGCCCGGCAGGGTGTCGAGCGAATCGAGCAGCTCCTGCGAATAGCGCGTGATGTTGAAGTAGTACATCGGGATTTCGCGCTTTTCCACGAGGGCCCCGGTGCGCCAGCCGCGCCCGTCGATCACCTGCTCGTTGGCGAGCACCGTCTGGTCCACCGGGTCCCAGTTCACCGTGCCGGTCTTCTGATAGGCGATGCCTTTTTCCAGCATGCGCAGGAACAGCCACTGGTTCCAGCGGTAGTACTCGGGGGTGCAGGTGGCGAGTTCGCGCTCCCAGTCGATCGCAAAACCGAGCGACTTGAGCTGCTTCTTCATGTAGGCGATGTTGTCGTAGGTCCATTTCGCCGGCGGCACGCCGTTGGCCATCGCGGCGTTTTCCGCCGGCAGTCCGAACGCATCCCAGCCCATCGGCTGCAGCACGCTGAAGCCGCGCATGCGGTGGTAGCGCGAGATCACGTCGCCGATGGTGTAGTTGCGCACATGCCCCATGTGCAGCTTGCCCGAGGGGTAGGGGAACATCGACAGGCAGTAGTACTTCGGCCGGCCCGGCACTTCGGTGGCGCGAAAGGCGTTCGAGCTGTTCCAGTGCTGCTGGGCGGTGCGCTCGACGACCTGCGGGTTGTACTGTGCAGCTTGCTGCTGTTCCATGGCGGGGCGGAGGCTCGAGGGTCGGAGGGTAAAAGTCGGCGGTGTCAGGGAGCCTGCAGGCGGACAAACCCAATGCCGGGGGGGCCTGCGAAAGCAGTGGTAGATTATAACCGCACGCCCTGCGCCGGCCGGCGCTCGGGGGACTCGTCGTATTGCAATCCCGTGCGACAGCGGTGCGCGACACCGGCGATACTTCAGTCCTCGCAGTGTGGCGGGCGCGATTTTCGCTCTACGCAACGCGCGACCGGCCAATCTTGTGCCGGCGTATTTCCGGGAATGATGATGAAGACTCTGACAAAAGCGTTTCTCGCCGTGCTCGTCTCGGGCGCAAGCCTCGCCGCGCACGCACAATCCACGGGCTTTCCGAACAAGACGGTGCGCGTGATGGTGACCTTCACCACCGGCGGCGCGGCCGACATTACCGCGCGCATCATCGGCGACCAGCTCGCGAAGATGTGGAACCAGCAGGTGGTGGTGGAGAACCGCATCGGCGCCGGCGGCAACATCGGCGTGGAGGCGGTGTACCGATCCACGTCGGATGGCTACAACCTGCTGCTCGCGAGCAACACCCATGCGATCAACCAGGCGCTCTACACCAAGCTGCCGTTCGATTTGGTGAAGGATTTCGCCGGGCTGGGTCTCACCACCTCCACGCCGATCGTGCTCGCGGTGAACCCGCGCGTGCCGGCAAAGAACCTGCGCGAATTCACCGCGATGCTCAGGGACAAACCGGGCAAGGCGGACTACGCCACCTGCGGCGTGGCCACCGCGCACCACTTCGCGATGGAGCTGTACAAGTACGCCACCAGGACGTTTGCCGTGCACATCCCGCACCGCGGCTGCTCGCCGGCGGTGACCGACGCGGTCGGCGGACAGGTGGACGTGGTTGTGGCTTCGCTCGCCGCGGTGTTGCCCTTTGCCAAGCAGGACAAGCTGCGCATCCTCGCGCTTACCACCCGCGACCGTTCACCCACCGTGCCCGATCTGCCCACCTTCCGCGAGTCCGGACTGCCCGAACTCAAGGACTACGCGGTGGAGAACTACTACGGCGTCATGGCGCCGGTCGGTATTCCGAAGGACATCGCCGCGCGCATCGAGGGCGACATCCGCAAGGTCACCGCGATGCCCGATGTGCGCAGCCGCTTCAACGCCGCGGGCCTGGACATGTTCCCGGGCTCCGGCGAGCAGATGATCACGCTGCTTCGCAGCGACATCCAGAAGTTCAAGCAGGCGATTGACGTCGCCGGCATCAAACCCGAATAAGGGAAACTCCGAACAAGGGGGCATCGCCCCCATGTATATCCCCCACATATCCCCACTCCAGAGGGAAGCTCTGTTCGATTCGTTGCACAATCGGGATTTGATCAGAGCTTCCTAAGGCGAACCCCCATGAAGAACACACTCAAAGTCAGCCTCGCCGTCTGTGATTACGACCGCACCCGTGCGATCTTCGACGGCCGCGCGCCGATCGAGGGCTGCGAAGTCGCCGCTGTCCCGATCGAACCGGAAGAGGCCTTCCACCGTGCCTTCAAGTACCAGGAGTTCGACATCACCGAGATGTCGATGTCCAGCCACACCCTGATGACTTCGCGCGGCCAGAACGCCTACGTCGGTGTGCCCGCGTTCGTTTCGCGCCTGTTCCGGCATTCGGGCATCTACATACGCACCGACCGCGGCATCAAAACGCCGGCTGACCTGAAAGGCAAGACCATCGGCCTGCCCGAGTACCAGATCACCGCCAACGTCTGGATCCGCGGCATCCTGCAGGACGAATATGGCGTGAAAGCCTCCGACATCCACTGGCGCGCAGGCGGCATCGAGGAGGCAGGACGCGAGGAGCGCGCGCCGCTCAAGCTGCCACCCGACATCGACTTCGCGCCGATCCCGCACGACCGCACCCTCACCGACATGCTGGCAAAAGGCGAACTCGACGCGGTGATCGGCGCGCGCGCGCCGAGCTGCTTTTCAAAGGGCATGCCCAACATCGCGCGCATGTTCCCCGACTACCGCAGCGCCGAGGAAGAGTATTTCCGTCGCACCAGGATATTCCCGATCATGCATGTCATCGGTATCCGCAGAAGCATCGCCGAGCAGAACCCCTGGCTGGCGGTGAGCGTGCTGAAGGCGTTCATGAAAGCCAAGGACCTGTGCATGGCGGAGATGGGCCAGATCGGCCACCTCTTCACCAGCCTGCCCTGGGGCGTGTCGGAATACGAGGGGGCCAAGGCGCTGATGGGCGATGACTTCTGGAGCTACGGCTTCGAACCCAACCGTCATGTGCTCGAGACCTTCACCCGCTACCACCACGAACAGGGCCTGTCCGCGGTGAAAGTCGATCCGAAGGCGCTGTTCGCCGAATCGACGCTGGACCTGTCGAAGGTCTGATCGGCGTGCTGCCTGGGTCGATCACGTACCAGTTCTGTACGCGAATCGCCCGCCTTCACGCGCCGGTCGGGCACTTCTTTATAAAATGTTCAGAATTTCATCGTGTCTCGCGAGATTTTCGACGGATTGCCGCCCGGTGGCGTGCTGCAATCCACCTGTCGGGTTTGATCGGTGCCTGGACGGGCGGCGCCTGGCAGGTGGACACGAAGCGACCATTACTGCACCATTGAACGCGGGGGCAGGTGGAGCAGCCGACGTTGTGTGACCCAATCCATACACCGATCCAAAGGAGTTCCACGGAATGAAGATTGTTCGAGAAGTATTGGCCGGTCTCGCGTTTGCGATCCTGCCGGTTTCTGCATTCGCGCAGGCCGAATCGTTCCCGTCGAAAGCCTTGCATCTGGTGGTGTCCTTCGCCGCAGGCGGGGTGTCGGACATCGTCGGCCGACTGGTGGCGCAGAAGATGACGGAGGTTCTCGGCCAGACCGTCATTGTCGAGAACCGCCCCGGCGCGGGAGGGGTGATCGGCACAAACTTTGTGGCGAAGTCGCCGCCCGACGGCTATGTTTTTGTGTTGACCAGTCCTACGCAGCTTGCCATCGCGCCGAACCTGCAGAAGAGCATTCCGTACGATCCGATAAATGACTTCAGCGCGATCGGCGGAATCGCCATGACCCCGAACATCCTGACGATAAACATGTCATTGCCGATCCGCTCGCTCAGGGAACTGGTGGCCCATGCCAAGTCGAACCCCGGCAAGCTCAGTTTCGGTTCTTCCGGGCAGGGCAGCGTTGGCCATCTCTCGGGCGAAATTTTGCGCGTGTCGACCGGGGCGGACATGCTGCACATCCCCTACAAGAGCGCCGGGGCGGCTTATCCGGATATGTTCTCGGGTGCGGTTTCCATGGTGTTCGATACGCTGCCCTCGGCGATCCAGCACGTCAATTCCGGCAAGGCCCGGCCGATTGCACTGATGTCGGACAAGCGCTCGCCGTTGCTGCCCGATGTGCCGACGTTCGCGGAAGCCGGCTATCCGGAGGCGACGCTGCGGTTCTGGATCGGACTGCACGGTCCGGCGGGGATGCCGCCTGCGGTGGTGCAGAAGCTGAACGACGCGCTGAACAAGGCGCTCGCTTCGCCGGAATTGCGTGAGCGGTTCGCAGCACTCGGGGCGGACCCGCTGCCCATCACGCCGCAGGAACTTGCCGGTTACACGCGCAACTCGCTTGAGCAGATCACCAAGACCATCAAGGCTGCAGGCATCCGGCCGGAATAAGCGGTCCTGAATAGCGGGTCCGCGTAGTGACCTGAGTTACGCCGGGCCTGCGGGACCGACACCCTGCTGAGTCTCCGCCCGCTAGTCTGAAGCGCTGCGGCCGGCCGCCAGCAGGGCAAGCCGATTACGCGCGATGTTGCGGTCGATCTTGCCGGCACCGTTGAGCGGCATGTCCTTTTCGTCCACGATCTGGACGAAGCGCGGGTGTGCGTACTTCGGCCCGTTCACCAGGCACCACGCCTTGATGTCATCCGCCGATGCGTCATTGCCGCGCTTGAGCACGACGATCGCCGCGGGCACCCAGCCCTTGACCGCATGCGACACCGGCGCGACCACCGCATTGGCCACCGCCGGATGGCGGAACAGCAGATCCTCGACTTCCTTGGGATAGATGTTCTCGCCGCCGCACGAGAACATGTCGTCCACGCGTGTCTTGAAGTAGTAAAAACCGTCCGCATCCCGCCGGAAGACGTCCCCGGTGCGAAGCCACCCATCGACCAGCTTGTCGCGCGTGACATCCGGACGCTTGTGATAGCCGAGGCAGTTGTACGGCGACTTGAGCCACAACTCGCCCTCGTCGTTGGCATCCTTGCCCTCGGCGCCGACCAGCCGTACCTGGATCTCGGGCGCAAGCACCCCGGGCGAACCGCGCGGGACGGGACGCCCGTCGAGCGGCTTGCGGAACGGACTGCCGCCCTCGGTGAGTCCATAACTTTCGCCCACCTTCACGCCGGGAATCGCGCGCTCGACCTCGTCCATCAGCTCGTGCGTCACCACCGCCGATCCGATGGTGAGTTCCCGGAGTGCCGAAAGGTCCACCGCAGCGAGCGCGTCCCGGTGCTGCAGGAACATGGTGAACACCGCCGCCACGCCGCGCGAATAAGTGCAGCGATATTTCGCAAGCGCATCGAGATACGCGCGCGGCTCGTAACCCGGCATGAGCACGAACGAGCCGCCCGCGTACAGGATCGGCTTTACCGTGCCGCGCATGGCATTCTTGTGAAACAGCGGCAATGCGATCAGGCCCCGATCCTCCGGTTGCGAGGGCCAGTAGCGCTGGTTGTAGTCGACATACCAGAGCATGCCCGCATGGGTCATGATCGCCCCCTTGGGCACGCCGGTGGAGCCCGAGGTATAGGGCTGGAAGGCCTGCGCGTCTGGGGGCAGTTCCGGTGGCGCGGCAAGTCGCGCGCTACCGTCGCGTTCTTCGGCGTAGGACAGCCAGCCCGGCGGCGGGCTTTCCAGGGCGATGCGATGCGCGAGCGGCGCGGCCTGTGCAACCGCGATCGCATCGACATGCACCGCCGGCTCGACGAAGACCAGCTTGCACTCGGCATCCTCGAGAATGAACTTGAGCGTGTCGCGTGCCAAGCGGGTGTTGATCGCCACCGGAATCGCGCCGGCTCGCATCGCGCCGAAAAAGATCTCCAGGAATTCCACGCGGTTGCCGACGATCATGCCGACCCGCTCGCCCGCGCCCACACCCAGCCGGACAAGCAGTCCCGCGACGCGGTCGGCGCGCTCGTCGAGCTCGGCATAGGTGATAAGCCGCTCGCGGCCGCCGTAGAGATCGATCACCGCCACCTTGTCCGGAAAGCGTGCCACCGACCGGGAAAAGAAATAGCCAAGATTGGTGTCGCGAAGAGTCACTTGCCGCTCCCTTGGTTGGCGCCTGGTGCAGCCCCCGGAGAATCGCCGCCCAGGTAAGCGGCAATCATCCACGCATAGACCCGGGCGGCATCGAAGGTCTTGTCCACCGAGGCCATGTCGAGATCGGTATGCGCGAACGCCTGTTCGCCCGAGCCGAAGTTCGCAGTCTGGATGCCGACCGCATTGAGATAGCCCTGGTCATGCGCCGACTGTCCGTAGAAGGTCTCGGGCGCCTCACCCAGCATCGCCTCGCATCCGGACTTGAGCAGGCGCACCACCTGCGAATCCTCGGTGACGAGGCTCGGGTACATCACCGCGCCCTTTTCAACGACCACCTGCAGCGGCTT
>CANIEV010000094.1 GCA_947466535.1 Betaproteobacteria bacterium | reverse complement strand
CGTCGGCATCCGCAAGCTCGCCACGGCCCGTTATGTGGATCGATTCGAGCAGCGCGGAGGCGCGTGGAAGGTCGCGCATCGCCGGATCGTGTTCGGGGACATTGTCTCCGAGGCGATGAGCACCGCGGCCGGCTTCCCGCCCGGTTTCACCGAGCAGCGCCACGGCATGGACGACTATCTCTACACCGCGCGGGCCGCCGCCGGACTGCGCTGAAGGGCATCCCTTGAGCGAACCGGGTATGACGAGGGCGCAGGGCACGGAACTTCAGGAGATCGAGTCACGCGTCACCGAACTCGAGATCAAGTCGGCATTTTCCGAAGACCTGGTCGAAGAACTCAATCTCACAGTGTATCGGCAGCAACAGCAGATCGATCAACTGCAACTGGAACTCGCGGCGCTGCGACGGCAGGTGCAGGCGTCACAGCCAGCGGCGCCGGGCAGCCCCGGGGACGAGCGGCCGCCGCACTACTGAGCGCACTTGCGCTCGGTTCGACGATGCTACTGAGCGCAAGCGCGCTCGGTTCAACGACGCTACTGAGCGCAGGCGATTCCTGCAGTTTCAGTCCATCTTTAGCGGGATGTTCTTCAGCCTGCCCTCGTTCTTCGAGCGGTCGGCCTTGAGGAACTCTGCGAACGCGTCGGTCTGCAGGTTGAGCAGTTCCAGTCCTGCGTTCACCAGGTACTTGTTGGCGAGTTCCGGTGTAGCGATGACTTTGCCCGCGTCGGCGGCGATCTTCTCGGCGATCGCGCGCGGCACACCGGCGGGCAGGAACCAGCCGAACCAGGAGCGGGATTCATAACCCACTAGACCGGCTTCGATCATGGTCTGCGTCTCGGGCAGCAGGGCGGAGCGGCGTCCTCCGCCGTAGACGATCGCCTTCAGCCGGCCCTGCTTCACGCCCGCGAGCGCGGGTGCCACGCCGAGCAGCGCGAACTGGATTTGCCCGCTGAGCAGCGCCGGCATCAGCTCGGCGCCGCCCTTGTAGGGCACGTGGGTGAACTTCACGCCGGCGTGGTTGGCGAGCGCCTCGGTTTCAAGGTGATTGGAGCTGCCGATGCCGTAGCTCGCGTAATTGATCTCGGCCGGCTTCGCGCGCGCGAGGGCGAATACTTCCTGCAGGGTGTTCGGAGCGAACTGCGGGTTCGCCACCATCAAGTAGGCAACCTGCGCGATCGCAAGCACCGGCTGAAAATCTTTCACCGGGTCGAAGGGAAGCTTGCGATACAGAAACGGGTTAATGGTGATCGGCCCGGAGTCGGACATCAGGAGGGTATAGCCATCCGCGGGTGCCTTCGCGACAAAATCCGCTGCGATGATGCCGTTCGCGCCGGGGCGGCTTTCCACCACGACGCTCTGGTTCCAGACTTTGGCGAGTTCCAGGGTGATCGCGCGCGCAAGTGTGTCCTGCAGGCCGCCCGAGGTCACCGGAACCACGACGCGAACCGGCTTCGATGGGTAGGGGGCGGCGGATGTCTGTGCGCAAGCCTGGCCGATCGGGAGCAGGGTAGTGAGGCCGAGGGCAAGCGCGGCGCCAAGATCGCGCAGGGCGTGATGATTCATCGTTTTTCTCCTCCTGGTTTTCCGAAGGCGGATTCTCGCACGTGTGCGGGTGCTTTTTAGCGGGGGGCCGACGCGGGGGTGAGGGCGTTTCGCATCATCTCCTTGAGCAGGCTTCGCTCGGCGGCCCAGCCGTCACGGCTGCTGCGGTAGACCTGCCGCACCGCCAGTCCGCGAAAGCTGGCCAGCGCAAGGTGACGCGCCGCCTTTACGCGCTCGGGCGGAACGTCGTGCTCGGCAAAGATGGCCACCCAGTCACGGTCAAGCTCGGTCACCGACTTGTGCATCAGCTTGAACACGTCGGGATAAAGCTCGCGATCGTTCACCGTGCCCAGCTGGATCTGCACCGTCGCGATGAAATGCCGGCTGTTGATGATGTCCCAGTACTGCTCGAGCAGGGCATCCAGCCGGTCGGCGACCGGCGTGCCCGCAGTTGCGGCGCGCGGTGCCCGCGCGACGAGTTTGCCACGCAAGTCCTCGAGGATCGCAAGCAGCAGCCGGTCGCGGGTACCGAAGTGGTGCTGCACTGCTCCGCGCGACACGCCAGCGCGATCGGCGACCGCGGCCGAACTGGCACCGGCAAAGCCGTATTCGCAGATGCAGTCGATCGCTGCCGCGACGAGGTGCCTTCGGGTCGATTCGCGGCGCTCGCGCTGAGTACGACGCGTAGGTGCCGGGACCGCCGCGGGAGCGGGCAGCCGGGGCTTCGGAAGCGGCGCCCGGGTTCCGGTTAATGCTGTAACGGAAGAAAGCATAGCGCCTGGCAGGGCAGGATCGGGCAGGGCGCCGGCGTGGCCGAGTCCGCGTCGTTCCCAGATGCGTTGCACCCGCATGTGAGAAATGCCGAGCGCGGTGCCGAGGCTGCGCGTGGTCCAGCGGGCGGCGCCGTCGGGCGGCGGCAGGCGGGTGGCCGCGATGACCTGCGCTTCGGTCTGCCGTTCGGCGAGGCTTGCCGGGCGCCCGCGGTGTTTCGGTCGTAGTCCCTCGAGCCGCTCCATCGCGAAGCGGGTCTTCCAGCGGCGGATGTAGTCCGGTGTGCAGGGGAGTTCTGCGCAGATCACCTTCCAGCTCATGCCGCGGGCGAGCAGCAGCACAAGGCGCGCCCGACGGGCATCGGCCGCATGCGGCGAGCGGGAGAGCGCGCCTAGATGGCGGCGTTCTTCTGCGCTGAGCAGTAATCCTTTTGCATTGGTCATGGCGAGGGCCGGCGATATGGAATCGAGTGTTACGAATTGTAGATCGATCCTGTCCGGATGGCGACGGAATCGTAGCGGGTTCCCAGAGAAGAATGCTGCTTTGCGGCATTGACATACATTCGGTCGGGAAGGTATGTTGGCGCGCCTTCGTGTCGTGCGCTCCGCGTTTCAAGCTTCCTGCGGAAGCGTCGTCTGCACGCTCCGTTTTCAAATCACACCGGGAATCCTGCCATGAGCTCAGTCATCGACGACAACAACCAGGCCACTCCGACGTCGGAGCGCTGCGTCACCTCCTACCCCGCGCGTCGCGCCTACAAGCCGGGCGTGGTGTATCCGCCGGCGGTGCCGGGCGTGAAGAACGCGATCGATATCCATTGCCATGCACACGAAGGACAGCAGGATGCACTTGCGCTTGGCAAGCTCGCCTCCGAGAGCGGGATGAAGGGCATCCTCTACAAGACGATCGGCGCGATTTCCGGCGACTACGAGCCGGAAAAGGCAATGCAGGAAGTCCGCGTTGAGCTCGCCAAGTGGGGCGACGAGACGGGAATCACGCCGATCCAGTGCTGGGCGGGCTACGGTGTCACGATGGACAACAAGCAGCCTTCGCTCGAGAAAATGAAAAAGAACCTCGACGACGGCGTCGGCTGTGTCTGGCTGCCGGTGTTCAACCATGCGCACACTTTCAGCAAGGTTGGCGGGCTTGCGCGCTGGATCGACCCGAATGCGCCGCTGGGTGAGCACACCGCGCCGCTGTCCTGGGCCGATTCGCTCAAGTACGGCCACTACATGCTTGGCGACAACGGCAAGCTCAAACCCTTCTACGAAGACGTTGTGCGCATGGTGGCGGATCGCAACGTGCCGCTGTTCTTCGGCCACCCGACCTATGCCGAAATAGACGCGCTCGTCGACCTGGTGGTGAAGCTCGGCTTCAAGCGCGCGGTGATCGATCATCCGTTCAGCCCCTTCCTGAACCTGACGATAGAGAAAATGAAGCAGCTGGTCGCGCATGGCATCTACATGAACTTCACCTTCGACGAGATCTCGCCGCTGCTCGGCGTGGACCCGAAGAAGATGTACGAGGCGATTCGCGCGATCGGCGTGGACAAGGTGATTCTCTCGAGCGACGCGGGCGAGCCGCTGTTCCCGCATTCGGTGGAATGCATGCGCCTGATCCGCGGCTACATGGCGGCGTTCGGTCTGAACGAGAAGGAACTCGAGACGGTGTGCTGCACCAATCCGGCCAAGATTGTGGGACTCCTGCCGGCCTGATTCAGGCAGTGCGGACTCCCGGACGGATGGTTTTCCCGGGAGTACGGCGTAGAATCCAGCGCGCGGCGAATTGGCATCGCTCGAAGAGGAAAAGTCACGCCGCGGCAATGCAGTGGTGAGTCAATCCGGAGCCGGTCCCGGCCCGGGGTCATCAGGGGGAAGCATGAAGATCACACGCCTTCGGACGGAGGTGGTGCATATTCCGTTCACGCCGCCGATAGGCAGCCGACTGCACGACCTGACGTCGGCGGACTGCGTCATCGTTTATCTCGAGACTGACGCCGGCCTGGTGGGCGAGGGCCTTGTGTTCGCGCTTAACAACACCCGAATCAAGGTGCTGCACGAGATGGTGTGCAGCTTCGAGCATCTGGTGGTCGGTCTCGATCCGGAACTCGGCGGCACGCTCGCCGCGCGCGCGAAGGGCGACATCGGATTCATCGGCCATGCGGGCGTATCGATCATGGGTCTCGCCGGCGTCGACGAGGCACTCTGGGATCTGCGCGGCAAGGCGGCGGGGCTCAACGTCTCGCGGCTGATCGGTGCGTGCGCCACCGCGGTGCCGGCCTACAACAGCAGTGCGCTCTGGTACACCCGCACGATCGACGAACTGCAGCGCGAGGCCGATAGTTTCGTGAAGCAGGGCTGGCGCGCGATGAAGCTTCGCCTCGGCAAGCCGGACCCGCTGGAAGACGTCGCGCGGGTGCGCGCGGTGCGTGAGGCGATTGGCCCGGACATCGCGCTGATGGTGGATTCCAACCAGCAACTTACCGTGGCGTCCGCCATCCGGCTCGGCCGCATGCTGGAAGAATTCAATCTCGCCTGGTTCGAGGAACCGATTCCGTATCACGACCACGAGGGTGAGGCGGCAATTTCTGCGGCGCTCGACATGCCGGTGGCCAGCGGCGAGACCGAATACACCCGTCGCGGCATGCTGGAGATGCTGCGCAAGCGGTCGGCCGATATCCTCATGCCCGACTTGCAGCGCATGGGCGGGCCGACCGAATTCCTTTGCGCGGCGCATGTGGCGGAGGCCTTCAACGTTCCGGTGTCATCCCACCTCTTTCCCGAGATGAACCACGCGCTGCTGGCAACGCTGCCGAACGCGATCTATCTCGAGTGGATGCCCTGGTTCGAGCCGCTGTATCAGGACCGGATCGAACTCGATGCCGAGGGCAGGGCGGTGGTGCCCCTGCGTCCGGGCTGGGGATACCGGCTGGATCCGAAGGCTGTGAGCCGCTTCAGGGTGGGGTGAGGCACGGAAGTTTTCAGAGTTGCTGTACGGCGAGCGGGATTTGATTGATTGCACCGCTGCGGTACTGCCGCAGTCTTGAATGAGCGGTCCCGTATCAGGTTCAGGTGGTCCAACAGGAGGAGTCGATATGAAGATGCTGTCGAAATTTGCAGTCATGCTGGTCAGCGGTGCCGCGCTTGCGTTCGGCGCGACAGGCGCGTCCGCGCAGGCATTCCCGAACAAGCCGATCCGGATACTCGTGCCGTTTGCCGCGGGTGGAGGCACCGACGTGATGTCGAGGCTGCTCGCCCAGAAAATGACCGAGAACATCGGGCAGCAGGTGATCGTCGACAACAAGCCAGGCAGCGACACCATCATCGCGGCGGAAATGCTTGCCAAAGCGCCACCGGACGGCTACACGCTGTTCATGGCGCTCGACATGGCGTTTACGACCAACCCGTTCACCTATTCAACCTTGCCCTACGATCCGGTGAAGGATTTCGCGCCGGTGTCGATGGTCGGGTACACCGCGCTGCTGGTTGTAGCAAAGTCCGCGCTGCCGGCGAACAATGCGCAGGAACTGATTGCCTATGCACGGGCCAACCCGGGCAAGCTCAATTACGGCTCGGGCGCAATCATCGTGCAGACGGTGGTCGAGATGGTCAAGCAGACGCACCCGGGCGTGAACATGGTGTTCATCCCGTTCAAGGGCGCGGCACCGACGGTTCAGGCGCTGATGGCGGGCGACATCGATGTCGCGATCGCGGATTTCTTTTCCTTCCTCGCGCCGATTCGCGCGGGCAAGATCAAGGCGATCGGGGTGACCGGCACGCAGCGCGATCCGAGCCTGCCGGATGTGCCGACGATGGCGGAACAGGGATTCACGAACGTCGACATGGGCAACTGGTGGGCGCTTTATGCGCCGGCTAAGACACCGCAGGCGATCATCGACCGGCTCAACCGCGAGGTGGTGAAGGCGGTTGCTGCGCCCGATTACGTCGAGAAAGTTCGCGGCATGGCGATACTGCCGATGAGCAGCACGCCGGCGGAACTCGCCGCGCGCCAGGCGCGTGATACCGCCAAGCTCGGACCGCTGATCCGCGCGGCTGGCATCAAGGTCCAGTAAGGCATCAGGCTTCAATCTTTCAAGACAGGAAGGCAGCAGACACATATGGCAAGCAGCCCGGGATCACATCCCCCGTTCAACCCCAATCCCGGGCGGCCGCGCTTCATGCCGCCCGCAGGGTCCTGCGACACGCACTTTCATATCTTCGGACCGGGAGCGGGGCGAAAGGACGACCCGAGCGCCGCCTACAAGACGGTGGATGCACCCGAGTCGGCACTGGAGAAAATGCACAAGGCGCTCGGCATCGACCGCGGCGTGCTGATCCAGAACACCGCGGCGCAGGTGAATTACGCGTCCTTCATCGCGGAGCTGAAGGGCAATGCGCGGCTGCGCGGCGTGGCGGTCGTCAACGACGCCACCACCGACGCGGAGCTGAAGCAGTTGCACGATGCGGGCGTGCGCGGCGTGCGGTTTCATTTCGCGGCCTTCCTGAAAAAGCGCCCGACGCTCGAAACCTTCAAACGCGCGGTGGACCGGATCGCGCCGATGGGCTGGCATGTGCTGGTGCATGTCGAGGGCGTGGACCTGATCGAGCTGCAGTCGCTGTTTGTATCCCTGAAGATCCCGGTGATCATCGATCACATCGCGCACGTCGATGTGGCCCTCGGCATCGGGCAGCCGGCGTTCAAGACCCTGCTCGAACTGCACAAGCGCGATCACGTCTGGGTGAAGATCGCCAACAGCGACCGCTGGTCGATCACCGGTGCGCCTGCCTATGCCGATGCCATTCCCTTCGGGCGTGCGCTGGTGGCGAATGTGCCGGACCGGCTGATATGGGGCACCGACTGGCCGCATGTGATGTACAAGCGCCCGCTGCTGGGCGGCGAGCCGCCGCCGGACGAGGCTGACCTGCTCAACCTGCTCTATGACTTCGCGCCCGACCCGGTGACGTTGAAGAAGATCCTGGTCGACAACCCGATGAAGCTGTATCCGTTCTAGGGAGTGTCTGAACAAGGGGGCGATGCCCCCTTGTATATCCCCCAATTCAGAGGGAAGCTCTGTTCAACGGGTGGGGCGATTGGAACTTGATCAGAGCTTCCCTGGCGTTTTTTCGCATCTTTCCCGCACCGAACCGGCGGCACAGCCGGGGAGCGGGACACCGTTGCATTCCAAAGGAGGCTGGACCATGAAGAACCTGAAGACGAAGCTGCTTGGCTCGATCGCCGGATTGGTGACCCTGTTTTCTCCCGCGCTTGCGCAGGCGCAGGCCTGGCCGAGCAAGCCGGTGCGGGTGATCGTGCCGGTGACCGCGGGCGGACTGTCTGACGTGATCGCGCGAGCGATGTCGGCCGAACTCTCCAAGATCTGGGGGCAGACGGTCGTGGTGGAGAACAAGCCCGGCGCCGGCCACATCATCGCCACCGAGTTCGTGGTCAAGTCGCCCTCCGACGGCTACACGGTGCTCATGACCGACCGCGCGATGTCCGCCAATCCCTTCCTCTACAAGAAGCTGCCCTACGACGCGTCGAAGGACCTCACGCCGGTCGCCAACATGATTCTGATCACCAGCGTGCTGCTCGCGCATCCCGGCTTCGCGCCGCGCACGTTGCAGGAACTCGTCGCGGCCGCCAAGGACAAGCCGGGCACGATCAACTACGGCAGCTTCGGCAAGGGTACGGTCACCCATGTGGACATGGAGGCGTTTGCCGCCAAGGTCGGCATCAAGCTGGTCCACATCCCCTACAAGGGCATCGCCGATGTGTTGCCGGCGCTGGCGAGCGGACAGATCCAGATCGCGCTCGCGGGCATTCCGCCGGCACTCACGCTGATTCGCTCGGGGGCGCTGCGCACCGTCGCGCTCGCCGGTGCGCCGCGTTCGCGTCTGCTGCCCGACACGCCGACCTCGACCGAGGCGGGTTTCCCCGGGCTGCTCTCGGAGTCGTGGACCGGTTTCTTCGTCCCTTCGGCCACGCCTGCGGCGGTCGTCGGCAAGTTCGGCGCCGACATGGGCCGCGTGATTGACATGGCCGATTTCCGCACCAAATACATTACCGGTGTCGGGCTCGAACCCCTCTTCCTCGGCCCGGAGAACTTCGCCGAGTACCTGCGCAACGAACGCGCGAGCATGGTCGAGCGCATGAAGGGCCTTGACGTCCAGTTGGACTAGCAATCATTAAAGAAAAAGCGCGCACATGAAGATTCGATCCATCGAAGCGGTTGGGCTGAGCTATCCCCTCGGGATCGAAAAGTACAAGGGGGCGACGCCCCCTTGTATATTCCCCACGTCAGTGGACGATGTCGGCGATCGGGTGTAGCTGATGAAAATTCGATCCATCGAGGCGGTAGGGCTGAGCTATCCCCTCGGTGACAAGGCCTACGGTTCCGCGCGCGGTCTCGCGCCGGCGCGCATGACCACGCTGGTGCGGGTTATGACCGAGGACGGCATCGAAGGCATCGGCGAGGCGCAGGCGCTGCCGGGGCTGGTGCGGGCGAATCTGGAGGTGCTCAAGCCGGTGTTCATCGGCACCGACATCCACGACCGCGATGTGACGTGGACACGATTCAATAATCGCCTGTACCACATGGGTCTGCAGGGCGTGATGATCGCCGCCTACAGCGGCCTCAACATCGCGATGCTGGATGCGCTCGGCAAGGGGCTCGGCTTGCCAGTGTGCAAGCTGATTGGCGGCAAGGCGCGAGACAAGGTCACTGCGTACGCGACCGGCGCCTACAACACGCGCCGGCCGGAGGCGGACCTCGAGCCGCAACTGGAGGTCATCCGCAAGGGCGGCTTTCTCGCGGCGAAGATCAAGATCGGTCTTGGCCTTGATTCGGATGAGCAGCGCGTCGCCGCTGCACGGCAGGCGCTTGGCGATGACACCGTGATCATGGTGGATGCCAACGGCAACTACACGCCCGACCTCGCGCTCCGCAGCATGGAGCGGATCGCGCCCTACGGCATCCACTGGTACGAGGAGCCGATACCACCGCAGGATTACCGCGGCTACACGCATCTTCGTTCGCGTGCGCCGATCGCAGTGTCGGCGGGCGAGGCGCATTACACCGTATTCGATTTTCAGAGGCTGCTGGAAGGCGGCTGCATCGATGTGGCGCAGCCCACCGTCGCCTCCTGCGGCGGCCTCGACGAGGCGCGGCGTATCGCGGACCTCTGCCGCCTGCACAACCGGCGGATCGTGCCGGCGGTGTGGGGCAGCGGCGTGGGGCTGGCGGCGGCGGTGCACTTCGCCGCCTCGATCGCGCCCAACCCGCATTCGGAGTTCGCACCGGTGCCGGCGTACGTTGAATACGACGTCGGCGACAACCCGCTGCGCGACACGATCTTGCAGGAGCCGCTTGCGCTGCGCGAGGGCATGATCGCGGTGAGCGACAAGCCGGGGCTCGGCATCACGCTGGACGAGGACGCGGTCAAGCGTTACAGCATCGTCTGACTTATATCAGTGGTTTTATAGGAATCGCCTGCTCTCAGGCGCCGGTGCTGGGTTTTTCCTGATAAATCGTCAGGATTTCTGCTAGTCGATCTTCGTTCCCGAGCGCCTGACCACCTCCGCCCATTTCGCCGCGTCGCGGCGTATCAGTTCGCCGAACTGCTCGGGCGTGCCGCCTGCGAACTCGCTGCCGATCGCGGCGAATTTTTCTTTCATGCCGGGTGCGGTGAGCGCGCGGTTCACCTCCGAATTGAGGCGGGTGACGATCGCGCGCGGAAGGCCGGCGGGGCCGATCACGCCGGTCCAGGTGGTGACTTCGTAGCCCGGGACGCCTGCTTCCGACAGCGTTGGAATCTCCGGCAGCGCCACCGAGCGATTCGCGCCGCTTACCGCGAGTGCTCGGATCTTGCCACCGCGTGCGTGCGGCGCGATCGAGTTCAGGCTCTCGAACATCAGTTGCACATGGCCCGCGATCAGGTCGTTGATCGCCTGCGCGCCACCCTTGTAGGGCACATGGACGATCTCGGTGCCGGTCATGAATTTGAAGAGTTCACCGCTCACATGGCCGGGCGAACCGTTGCTCGACGAGGCGTTGGTCAGCTTGCCCGGGTTCGCTTTCGCGTAGGCGACGAGTTCGCGAACGGAGGTGACCGGCAGCGAGGGCGCGACCGCGAGCAGGATCTGGCTGGAGGTGACCTGCGCGACCGGCACGAGATCGCGGTCCACGTCGTAGCCGGTTTTTACCAGTGTGCGGTTGATCGCAAGCGCACCCACCGGACCGAGTGCGATCGTGTAGCCGTCGGGCGCGGCGCACGCGACGAGTTCGATGCCAATCGTCAGCGCACCGCCCGGGCGGTTGTCGATCACGACCTGTTGTCCGAACTGCTGGCTGAGCGCGGGGCTGAGCAGCCGCGCGACCGAGTCGGTGGCGCTGCCGGCGGCCTGCGGCACGATGAAGCGCAGCGGACGTTCGGGGTAATCGGCGAATGCGCAGGGCGAACCGAAGCCGGCAAGCAGCACGGCGTGCAGCAGGAAAGGCAGGAAAGATTTCATCTACGTTGACGGTCCGGTGTGCTTTCTCCGGATCGTACCCGAGGTGTGGAACGGTGGCCGCACCGGACGGCGCGGCCACCGTCGTTACTAACGGATCAGCGAGGCGCAGTCCATAGCACGTCCTGCACCGTGATCTTCTCGGTGAGCAGCTTCTCGCCGTTGGCACGGTCGATCCAGAACTGGATCTGCGCCGGGTCGGCCTTGGAGTCCCACACGCCGAGGCGGATCTTCGGGATCAGGTCGGGCGGCGTCTTGGTGTTCTTCGCGATCAATGCGCGCGCGGCTGCGGGATCCTTGGAGAGATCGGCGACTGCCTTGTCCAGCGCACCGACGAAGCGCTGCACCAGCGGGCCGTTCTTGGCGAGGTAGGCTTCGGTCGCCATCACACCCGAGACTGCGATTGGCGAGCGCACGTCGGCGAAGTAACGCCCGAGCACCTTGTAGCCGCGGCCTTCGGCGATCGTGTAGAAGGGCTCGATCACGCCGGCCGCCGCTACCGTGTTCGCGCCGAGCGCGGCGAGCATGTCGGGGAAGCCGAGTTCCTGGAAGGTCACCTTGTTGAGGTCCACGCCGTTCTGGCGCAGCCAGGCGCGCATCACCGTCCAGTCGGTGTTGAACTTGAGGTTGGTCACCACCGTCTTGCCCTCGAGGTCCTTGGGCGTCTTCACCGACGGGTCGTTGGAGACCACCGCGTGCACCGGGTTTTCCTTGGTCTGGTAGAAGTTGACCGTCACGAACTTCACCTTGACGCCGCCGTTGCGCGCATTCAGCGCCGACGAAATATCGGAGATACCGAACTGCAGGTCGCCCGATTCGAGCGCCGGGATGATCTGCCCGCCGCCGGCGAGCGGCACGAGTTCGACCTCGAAGCCCGCCTGCTTGAAGTAGCCCGCTTCCTGCGCGCGCCAGAAGTAGGCGTACACGCCCACCGGGATGTAGCCGATGCGAATCTTCACCGGTGCCTGCGCGAAGGCCGGCGCCGCGGCAAACAACGATGCCGCGGCCGCGAGCGTGGCGGCGGCGCGCAACAGCACGCGCCGGCCGGCATTGAGGGGATTGCTGCGTTTCGGGTTCATTGAAGTCTCCATTTGAGCGATGCCGATTGAAAAACAAACCGAATCTATTACCTATTGAATCATGAGGAAGGGATTACTGGGTTCCACCCACCGAGTGACGCACAAGTTCGAAGATGCGGTGGCGAAGTTGCAGGAAGCGTGGGTCCTCGCGCGTGGTGAGTTGGTCGCGCGGGCGCGGCAGGTCGACGGTGATTTCGGCGGCGATGCGCGTGGGACGCGAGGACAGCACCAGCACCCGATCGGCCATCAGCACCGCTTCCTCGATATCGTGCGTCACCAGCAGCGCCGAGATGCCAAGCGAGCCCCAGATCTCGAGCAGCAGGTCCTGCAGGTTGAGCCGGGTCTGCGCGTCCACCGAGGCGAAGGGTTCGTCGAGCATCAGCAACTCGGGACGGCAGGCAAGCGCACGGGCAAGCGCCACGCGCTGCTGCATGCCGCCGGAGAGTTGCCAGGGATAGTGCTCCGCGTAGCCATCGAGCCCGACCGACTTGAGCGCGGTGCGGATGCGCTCGTCCTGCTCATCGCGCGGCAACGATGTGATGCCGAAGCCGGTGTTTTTCGCCACCGTGAGCCAGGGGAAGAGGCTGCGGTGATAGTCCTGGAACACGAGGCTGATCCAGTCCGACGGCCGGGTGGCGGTGCTCGCGCGATGCAACACGCGGCCGCTGTCGGGCGGCATGAGGCCGGAGAGCAGGCGCAGCAGCGTGGTCTTGCCGCAGCCCGAGGGGCCGACGATCGCGAGGAATTCGCCCGGGCACTGTTGGAAGCTCATGCCGTCGATCACCGGCAGCGTGCTGCCGGCGGCGCGGTAGCTCTTGCGCAGATCGTCCGCCGCGAGGATGGGTGAAGTGTTTGTTGTGTCAGTCATTGCCGCGTCCGCTCCATCCCGCCTGCCAGCCCACCGCGCGGCGCTCGATGCGCACGAAGAGCAGGGTCAACAGCCATCCGAGGGTGCCAAGCAGCAGTACCACCGCGTAAGTGTCGGCAACGCGGAACAGGCGCTGGCTCTGGAACAGCAGCACGCCGATGCCGCTCGAGGCGGCGATGAGTTCCGAAATCACCATCATGATCAATGCAATGCTCACCGAGATGCGCGCGCCGGCGAGCATCTGCGGCAGCGCCGCGGGGAAGATCACCCTGCGCAGCACTGCCATCGTGTCCAGTCCGAAGGCGCGTGCGGTGTCGATCATCAGCGGATCGACGCGGCGCGCGCCATCGATTGCATTCAGGATCACAGGGAAGGTGCAGCCGAGCGCGATGATCGCGATCCGCATCGAGGGCGTCGCCCCGAGCAGCAGCAACGCCGCGGGCAGGATCACCGGCGCTGGCAACGAGCGGCCGAATTCAAGCACCGGCCGCACCCACGGTTCGGCGGCGCGGGTGATGCCGATCGCAAGCCCGATCGCAGCACCCGCGACCGTGCCGATCGCAAAACCCGCAAGCGCGCGGCCGAGGCTGGGCAGCACATGTTCACCGAGCGCACTGCCGGTTACGATCTTCCAGTAGGCGAGCGCCACGCGGCTGAAGGGCGGGAGGCTGCGCACCTTGAAATAGTCCGCCGCGATTTCCCACAGCAGGAGCAGCAGCGCGACGAACAGCAGGCCGCTGTGCCGACGCAGGAACGGAACAACGCTCATGACGCCGGCCTGTGGTCGGGGCTCCAGAGCAGCACGCGCTTCTCCAGCGCGAGCAGGCTGCTGTTGAGCAATGCGCCGAGGCAGCCTGCGACGAGCACCGTGGCGAAGACCTCCGTCGCGCGACCGGCGATGCGCGAGGATTCGAGCAGGAAGCCGAGGCCGCTGCGCCCGGCGATCATCTCGGCGGTGATGCCGAGCGCAAGCCCGATCGCGGCGGCGATGCGCACGCCGGTGGCCATCGAGGGCAATGCGGCGGGTAGCACGATGCGCAGGAGCACGCTCAGGCGACTCAGCCCGTAGGCGCGGCCGGTCTCGATGAAGCGCGGGTCGACGCCTTCGACGCCCGCCTTGGCGTTGAACAGGATCGGCCAGGTGCAGGCGAAGGCGATGATGAAGATCTTCATGCCGACGCCGAGCCCGAACCAGATCACCGCGAGCGGTATCAGCGCCACCGAGGGAATCGGACGGATGAATTCCACGATAGGCCGGGTGGCGTGCTCGGCTGCGCGCGAGCGCCCGAGCCAGATGCCCAGCGGAATACCGATGAGGATTGCAAGGCCGACGCCCATCGCCCAAGCCTGCAGCGTAGCGCCTATCGCATCGAGCGTCGCCTGTTGCGCAAGGCTGGCTGCCGCGACGTTTGCGATGTCGAGCGCGGAGGGGAAGTCGCGCGCATCCACGCTGCTCAAACGCCGAAGCAATTCCCAAACAAGCACCGCGCCGGCGAAGCCGGCGGTGCCCTTGGCGATGCGTGTCGCGCCCGATTTCATGGGTGTGCAGGCATGCGGGGTGTGAACGCGGGGCAGGGCGGAGGCGTCTGGGTCAAGGCGGTTTCCGGTACGGCAGGACGAGTCGTGGAACGAAGGCTTGAATCACGGATCAACGTGACTATAGCGCTTAACACTTCACGCATGAGGGGATTGTAAGTAGCTTGCCACGGATCCCCGATGAAATCCGTTTCAAGGCATGGGCGGCACGCGCTGAGCGGTGCACCTGACTGGTGACGTCGTAGCGCGTGATCGCACCGATCGGGCGCCGCGCATGACTGCGGGTCCGATCACCGGTTTTATGCTCTAGCCCGGTTTGACATGGCGCGCCCGCGTCGGTTACTTTGCGGGACTGCGCCGATTTGACGAACAGCTTGCGGGCGCCGCCGAAGGCAGCAACACCACCCCGGCGACAAACAAATACGGCTAAAGCGCGGCCCACGGACCCGTCTTAGCGAAAGCTGGACGGGTTTTTGTTTTCAGGGTTCAGGAACATGGCTAACGACAAGATCATCAACGACGGCAAATTGAGTCTCGACACGCTCGCGGTTCGTGCAGGCATCGAACGCAGCCAGTTCAACGAGCATTCCGAGGCGATGTACCTGACCTCGAGCTATGTATTCCAGAGCGCGTCCGAAGCAGCCGACCGCTTCCAGGGCCGCAAGGAGGGCCTGGTCTACTCGCGCTTCACCAACCCCACGGTGCAGGTGTTCCAGGAACGCCTTGCCGCGCTCGAGGGCGCGGAGGGTTGCTTTGCCACCGCTTCGGGCATGTCGGCGATTCTCGGCACCGCGATGGCCTTCCTCAAGGCGGGCGACCATGTGCTGTGTTCGGCGAGCGTGTTCGGCTCGACCATCCAGCTCTTCAGCAACATCCTCGGCCGCTTCGGCGTCGAGACGACCTATGTGAGCGACCCGGGCGCGGGCGCCTGGCAGAAGGCGGTGAAGCCGGATACGAAGCTGCTGTTCGTGGAGACGCCCTCCAATCCGCTCACCGAGGTGTTCGACATCGCCGCACTGGCGCAGGTGGCGAAAAAGGCGGGCGCGCTGCTCGCGGTGGACAACTGCTTCTGCACGCCGGTGCTGCAGCGACCGATCGATCTCGGCGCGGACCTGGTGATCCATTCGGCGACCAAGTACCTCGACGGGCAGGGGCGGGTGCTCGGCGGCGCGGTGTGCGGCCGCAAGGATTGGCTAAAGGAATTCATGCTGCCCTACATGCGCTCGGCCGGGCCGACGCTGTCGGCCTTCAACGCCTGGGTGATCCTGAAAGGCATGGAGACACTGCGCATCCGCATGGAAGCGCAGTCGGCGAGCGCGCTGGACCTCGCGCGCTGGCTGGAGGCGCATCCGAAGATCGAGCGGGTGTACTACCCCTTCCTCGAATCGCATCCGCAGCACGAACT
>CANIEV010000093.1 GCA_947466535.1 Betaproteobacteria bacterium | reverse complement strand
TCAAGCTCGAGGACTGAGACGGAGAACAACATGAAACAGATGTCAGCCGAACTGGAATTCCGCGTCGAAGCCGATGGCCTGAGCGTGCCCTCGGCGCAGCCGTTTGCGAACAAGGAAGACGAGCGCGCCGCGGGCAAGAGAAAACTTGCCGCCGCTTACCGCATCTTCGCGCACTATGGCCTTGCCTACGGTGCCGGCGGGCATATCACCTACCGCGATCCGATCCTCGGCGACCATTTCTGGCTCAATCCGCTCGGCGTTGACTTCAGCCGCATTTGCGTGTCGGACCTTGTGCTGGTGCGCGACGACGGTACGGTGGTGGAGGGGCGACGCATGATCAACTCCGCCGGCTACGCTATCCATTCGACCGTCCACAAGATGCGTCCGGATGTGAACGCCGCGGCGCATGCACACTCTCGTTTCGGTACGACCTACGCCACGCTCGGCAAGCTGCTTCCGCCGATATCGCAGGAAGCGGTTTCGTTCTACAAGGACCACGGCCTGTACGACGGTTATGGCGGCGTTGCGGAAGCGAACGAGGGGGCGGCGATCGGGCGTGCGCTCGGTCCGCACAAGGCGGTGATCTGCCGCAACCACGGCCTGTTCACGGTGGGCAAGACGATCGAGGAGGCGGTGTTCTGGTTCCTCCGCATGGAGCGCGCCTGCGACCAGACGCTGATGGCGCGTGCGGCCGGCACGCCTGTGGAAATCGACGACGCGACCGCGACGCTGGCCGCGAAGCAGGTGGGCTCATCCAAACTCGGGACCTTCGGTGGCTGGCCGCTGTTCGAGAAGATGTTCGAAGAGCAGCCGGACCTGTTGCGCTAGGCCGCTGGCATATCGCCATTAGACTGATTGCATGAAACTTTCTAACAGTCTGGTTTCGTTTGCTTTCGCGGTGTTGCTGTCGGCCGCCGCGTTCCCGGCGGTTGCGCAGGGTACGTACCCGGATCGCCCGGTCAAGATCGTTGTCCCGTTTCCGCCGGGAGGCTCCAACGACGTGCTCGCACGCGCGGTGGCGCCGGGGCTGCAATCGCGTCTTGGTCAGCCCTTCATCGTGGACAACAAGCCGGGTGCGGCAGGCAACATCGGCGCGGAATTCGTGGCTCGCAGTCCGGCGGACGGCTACACGCTGCTGCAGACGCAGAACGGCATCACCATGGTGCCCTGGCTGACGCAGAACCTGGGCTTCGATCCGATGCAGTTCGCGCCGGTGATGATCGCGATCACCCTTCCGATGGTGGTGACGGTGAATACCGATCTGCCGGTGAGGTCGATCGGCGATCTGATCTCCTACGCTAAGGCAAACCCTGAAAAGCTTTCCTATGCCACGCCCGGGGTGGGAACGCCGCATCACCTTGCAACAGAACTTTTCATGAATATGACGGGCACGAAGATGGTGATGGTCCCGTACAAGGGTACCGCCGCGATCGCGCTGGATCTGATTGCAGGTCGGGTGAATGTGCTCTTCAGCGCGCTCGACACGATGCGGCCGCATATCATCGCGGGCAAGATCCGTGCGATCGCGATTGCCGAGCGCAAACGCCTTGCGCAATTGCCGGATATGCCGGCGATTGCGGAGACGGTACCGGATTTCGAGGTGTATTTCTGGTTGGGGTTTGTCGCGCCGCCCGGAACACCGGATGCGATCGCGCAAAAGCTGGCTGTCGAAATCAAGGCCGTCCTCGCTCTGCCGGATACAAACGAGCGCCTGACCAAGGCGGGACTCACGATCAATCCGGGAAGCCCGGCGGAAATGCGCGCGATCATGAAAAGCGACTACGACAAATGGGGCAAGGTTGTACGTGCGGCCGGGATCAAGGGAGAGTGACGGTTTTTCCCGCCCGCTTGTCATGGATCGCGGTCCGTTGCATTTTGGTCGACGCATGCATGATAGGTCGATCAAATAATCGACATAGAATGGTCAAGAGATCGACGCGAAGAGGATTATTGCGCCCTTGATACGTTGCACAAAAAAACAAATCGGATTCACAAGAAATACCAGCACTCAAGCGAGGAGAATACCCAATGAGCATCCCCAAGACCTGCCGCGCTGCGGTCATAACCGAATTTCACAAGCCCCTTGAGATCTGGGAGTTGCCCGTTCCCGATCCCGAACCGGGCGCGATGTTGGTCAAGACCGAGGCGACCACGGTGTGCGGAACCGATGTGCACCTGTGGCACGGGCGCATGGGAGCGTATGTGCAGCTTCCCGCAATCCCGAGTCATGAGATGACCGGCCGTATCGTGAAAATGGGCAAGGGCGTGACGCACGATGCCTCCGAGCAACCGCTGCGCGAGGGCGACCGCATCGTCTGGCCGCAAGCCTGGTGTGGCAATTGCTATTCCTGCACGATCGACCTGCAGCCCACGCTTTGCAAACGGGTGCGTTCCCTCTACGGCTTCGGGCCGGCCAACAAGGGCCCCGGCCTGACTGGCGGCTTTGGTGAGTACGTCTATGTATATCCCGAGTGCCGTGCGGTGAAGGCGCCGGAGGAGGTTGACCCGGCGGTGATCGCCTCGGCCACCTGTGCCTTGCGTACGGTTGTGCATGCCTACGATCGTCTCGGGGGCCTAGGAATTCAGGAAAACGTCCTGATACTCGGAAGCGGGCCAATCGGCCTTTATGCACTGGCGATGGCCATCGTGTCCGGCGCGGCGCAGACGATCGTGATCGGCGCCCCGAAAGCACGGCTTGACCTCGCGACGAAGTGGGGCGCGGACCATGTGATCGACATGGACAAGGTCAAGAGCATGGCCGAACGCAAGGAGATGGTCTGGCAATGGACCAACGGCCGCGGCCCGGACGTGGTGATCGAATGCGCCGGACCGAAGCAGGCCTTCGAGGACGGCTTCAACCTGTCGCGCGACGGTGCGCGTTACCTCGTTATCGGTCAGACCGATTCCGCGCCCAGCGCGATTTCCGCCAGCCGCATCAACCTGCGCCAGGTGAGCGTCTCGGGTTCGTTCTCCGCGACTGCCCGCCATTACTACAAGGCAATGCGTTTTCTTCAGAACAACCACAAGCGCTTCTCCTTCCACGACCTGATCTCCAACCGCTACAAGCTCGAGCAGGCGACCGAGGCGATGGAAGCACAGGCGAGCTATCGCGAAATCAAGCCGGCGATCATCTACCAGTGAGTCGGCAGTGATGAACCAACCCGGTGCGGAGAACACAAGTGTCTGAAGAAACCCTTTGGAAGAAGGCCGGCCGGATCTCGGTGCAGGGGCTGACCTACCTCTGCTCGGTGATCCTGTTCGTCATGATGCTGCTCACGATCTCCGATGTAGCGCTGCGGTATCTGTTCAATGCGCCGCTGAGAGGCGCCTATGAACTGACAGAGTTGTCGCTCGCGATGCTCATCTATGCCGGTCTTCCCCTTGTGTCACTGCGGAATCTGCATGTGACCACCGATTTCCTCGACCAGTATCTAGGGCCGCGGGGGCAGAAGATCGCGGCGGTACTGATCAATAGCGTCTGCGGGCTGGGACTGATCGGCGTGGGCTGGGTGGTGTGGACCAAGGCAATGGCGCTTGGCGCGGCCGGGGATACCACGCTGGTGCGTGGCATCGTGCTGGCGCCCTTTGTGTATGCGATATCGATCATGGTGTTCATCACCGCGGTCATCCACCTTGAGAAGGCGTTCCGCGGGGATGCCGAACTTGGCGGTGAAAGCGTTATCTAGCGCAACCGTGCTGTTGCGGGGTATTCCCCGTTTTCTGGAGATGTGAATGCAGGCGTTTTTGCTGGGTATGTTTGCGATGCTGGTATTGATGTTTCTGCGCGTCCCTATTGCGTGGGCCATGGGCATCGTCGGATTTGCAGGTCTGGGATTGCTGCGCAGCTGGGATATGTCGGCTGCATCGCTTGCGACGGTTGTATACGAGACCGGGTTTTCGTATCAGTTCTCGGTGCTGCCGCTGTTCATTCTGATGGGCAATTTTGTTACCCGGGCCGGGATGTCAGAGGAGTTGTTCCGCGCGGCGCACGCTTTCATCGGGCGTTTCCGCGGCGGGCTTGCGATGTCGACGATCGTTGGTTGCGCAGGGTTCGGCGCGATATGCGGATCGTCGATAGCAACCGCGGCGACGTTTGCGAGGGTGGCATTTCCGTCGATGCGCCAGTACGGCTATTCGCCGGCGCTGGCCACCGGCGCGATCGCTGCCGGGGGCACGCTGGGTATCCTGATTCCGCCGTCGACCATCATGGTGATCTATGGCCTGATGACCGGCACCAGCATTGGCAAGCTGTTTGCCGCCGGCATCATCCCCGGAGCTCTCGCGACGCTGCTGCTCTGTGCTGCGGTGAAATACACCGTCTGGCGTGATCCTTCGGCGGGACCACCCGGTGCGCGGGCGAGCTGGCGCGAAAAATTCAAGGCACTGCGCGACATCTGGGCGGTGGCCCTTTTGTTCGTGATCGTTATGGGCGGAATCTACGGCGGAGTGTTCACCGCAACCGAAGGCGCCTCGATCGGTGCGTTCGGCGGCTTCGTGATCGCACTTGCCCGCGGGCGGCTCAATCGCAAGGTGCTGGTGGAGGTTCTCTCCGAAAGCGCGACCACGACCGCGATGCTGTTTACGATCATAGTCGGCGCCCTGGTGTTCGCGAACTTCGTGAACTACACCTCGATGCCGAACGACCTCAAGGGATTCGTCGAGCGCTTCAATCTGCATCCGATGATGGTGATGGCAGCGATCTGCGTCATCTACGTCATCCTCGGCACGGCGATGGAGGAACTATCCATGATCCTGCTGACGGTGCCCGTGTTCTTCCCGCTGGTGGTGCACCTCGGCTTCGATCCGGTCTGGTTCGGGATCATCATCGTGGTGGTCGTGGAGATCGGCCTGATCAGTCCGCCGGTCGGCATGAACATCTTCGTGCTCAAGACCCTGTTGCCGGAAGTTCCGACCGGTACGGTGTTCAAGGGAGTGATGCCTTTCCTGTGGGCGGACGTGATCCGCCTGGCAGTGCTGGTGATATTTCCATCGATCAGTCTTTATCTGCCGAATCTGCTGATGAAATAGGAAGGACGGGACAGTCCGGGAGGAGTGGAATGCGGAGCGATTGCCGGAACAAGCGCTCAGGCAGTCGGTCGTGTCGGTTGAGCGAGCTGTATCGATTTGCCGCAGTTGTTTTGATCAGTCAAAGGAGGAGTCATGGATTTCGTTCGTAACGCGTGGTACGTGGTCATGTGGTCGCAGGACCTCAAGGCGGGGGAGCTCGTTGGCCGCACGCTTCTGAATGATCCGGTGGTGATCTTCCGTGATCCCGACGGCAGGGTGAACGCGATGGAGGACATTTGCCCGCATCGCCTCGCGCCGTTGTCGATGGGCAAGCTGGTGAACGAGGGGAAGCACATCCGCTGCGCCTACCACGGGCTTGAATTCGACGGTGCCGGCAAGTGCGCGCATAACCCGCACGCCTCCGGACGCATACCGAAGAACTCCGATGTGCGCGCCTATTCCGTGGTCGAGAAACATTCCCTGATCTGGATCTGGATGGGCGAGCGCGCGGCCGATCCTGCGATCATCCCGTACTTCCCGCTGCTCGACGGCGCGCACCAGGTCAGCAAGCGCGACTGGTTGAAGATGCAGGCCAACTACCAGCTGGTCGTGGATAACCTGCTCGATGTCAGCCACACCGCCTTCCTGCACGAGGGTTTGCTCGGTGGACCGGACACGATCAAGGGCAACATGAAGGTGGTCCCGAAGGAGACCAAGAACGCGCTGCTGATCGAACGCTGGATCGACAACATTCCGGTGCCGAAATTCTTCGACCTGCTGTTCAAGCGCGACGGACAGCGGGTGGACAACTGGATGAACATGACCTGGCAGATGCCGGCGTGTCTCACCAACGACACCGGCGTGACGAGCCCGGGCAAGCCGCGGGGCGAGGGCACCGGCATTTTCGGCATGCATTTCATCACACCGGAGACCGACCGCAGCAGCTGGTACCACTTTGCGGCTGTGCGCCAGAACCCGATTTCACTCGGCGAACCCGGCGATTCGGAAACAATGAAGCAGATCGCCGAGCTTCGCCGTTATGCCTTCGAGGTCCAGGACAAGGGAATCATCGAGGGGCAGCAACGCATATTGGACATGCCGCGCTTCAAGGACGAGCCTTTTGTGCCGCTCGAGACAGACCTCGGCACGGTGAGCATCCGCAGACATTTGCAGGATCTGATTGATGCGGAGAAGAAGGAAAAAACAGCGGTTGAGTCCTGAGCCGTGGTCCGTCGTGCCCGACAGGAGGTCGGGCGTGACGTGATGCATTACCCGATGCGGTCCAAATTCCAAAGGAGCATGAGAATGCAAACGACAAAGAGCGTAATTTCAAGCTGGCGAGCGGCAGTTACCGGAGGCGTATTCGCCGCAGGTCTTCTGGCCGGGGCGCCGGCACAGGCGCAGACAACCCTGACGCTGAATGGCTGGGCGGGGCCGACCCACCTGCTGACCAACGACATCCTCGTCGGATGGGCGAAGGAAGTCGAGAAGGCGTCGAACGGGCGCATCAAGTATTCGCTGCTGCCCAAGGCGCCGGCGGCGCCCTCGGGCACGGTCGACGCGGTGATGAACGGTCTTTGCGACGTCTCGTATATTTCCCATGGCCTGCATCCGGGACGCTTCACCCTGACCAAGCTCGTCGAGTTCCCGCAGATGGGCTCCAGCGGTGAAATCAACTCGGTGGTGTATGAGCGTCTGCACGAGAAGTACCTTGCGCAAGCCGGGGAGCACAAGGGGGTCAAGGTCCTGACCATGTTCACCCACGGGCCCGGAAACATCTTCACCTCGAAGAAGCAGGTTCTGAAACCGACGGACCTCGCAGGACTGAAACTAAGGGTCGGCGGGGGCGCGCTCAGCGAACTGATGACGGCACTGGGTGCAACACCCGTGGTGCGCTCTGCAAGCGAAAACTATGAACTCCTGTCCAACGGCGTGGTCGATGGCACGCTGACCCCGGACGAGACCATCGTGTCCTACAAGACCGAGAAGATCATCCGTTACGGCACCCGTGTCCCGGGCGGTCTGTATACGCTGAGCTTCGCGGTGATCATGAACGAGAAGACCTTCAACAGCCTGCCCAAGCAGGACCAGGAGGTCATTACTTCGCTCTCGGGTGAGCGCTACGCGCGGCTGTCGGGCAAGTCCTGGGACAGCATGGACAAGGTCGGGCTGGACGGCATGCAAAAGGCGGGAGTCCAGCTTGCAAATGCCGATGCAACGCTGGTGGCCGCGATTCGCGACAAGGCCAAGCCGATCGAAGAAGCCTTCTTCAAGCTGGCGAAGGAGAAGGGCGTCGACGGCGCGAAGGTTCTGAACGAATTCCGCGAGGAAACGCGCAAGATGGCTGGCGCGCAGAAGTAGACCGTTGACCGGTACCGGTGCAGATCGCGCCGGTGCGAGCGAATGTTAGATTATGAAAAATCAGGAGCATTGAAATTGAAAACGAAAAATACTGCAGGTTCGGCTTTGCGTAAATTGTCTGTCGCCGGGGCGCTGGTCGCCAGTGTCATGCTGTCGCCAGCGACTCACGCTGACACGACACTCCTGCTCAACGGCTGGGCGGGACCGACGCAGCAACTCACCAAGGATATTCTGGTTGGCTGGGCGAAAGAGCTTGAGAAAGCCTCGAACGGGCGCATCAAGTATTCGCTGCTGCCCAAGGCACCGGCGGCACCTTCGGGCACGGTCGACGCGGTTATCAACGGTCTGTGCGATGTGTCCTACATCTCGCACGGCCTGCACCCGGGGCGCTTTTCGCTGACCAAGCTGGTGGAATTTCCCCAGGGCGGTGCGACAGCCGAGATCAATTCGGTGGTCTACCAGCGCCTGCACGAGAAATACCTCGCGCAGGCCGGTGAGCACAAGGGCATCAAGCTGATCAATCTGTTCACGCACGGGCCGGGGCACGTATTCACGACCAAGAAGCAGATTCTCAAGGCGTCCGATTTCGAGGGCCTGAAGATGCGTGTTGGCGGTCCGGTTCTTAGTCAGTTGATGCAGGGCCTGGGTGCTGCGCCTGTGGTACGGGGCGCACCGGAGATGTATGAACTGCTCTCCAACGGAGTGGTTGACGGAACCCTTGTTCCATTCTCGCCGGTGGTGACGTTCAAGACGGAGAAAATCATCCGTTACGGCACCAGCCTGCCTGGCGGACTGTACACCCTCAGTTTCGCGTTGATCATGAGCGAGAAGACCTTCAACGCAATGCCCAAGCAGGATCAGGACGTCATCAATGCGTGGAGCGGTGAGCGTTTCGCGGCGCGCAGTGGCCAGGCATGGGACGTCGAGGACGATGACGGAATCGCTGCGCTGAAGAAGGCCGGCGTGCAACTGACGACGGCCGATGCCGCGCTGGTGAACGCGATCCGCGAGAAGGCCAAGCCGATCGAGGACGCGTGGTACAAGGAAGCGAAAGCCAAGGGCGTGGACGGCGAGAAGGTGCTCGCGGAATTCCGCGAAGAGACCCGCAAGATGGCGGCAGCGAAGCGCTGACGCCTATGCGCCGGTCCGTGACATAGCCGTCGCGGGCCGGATGTGCCAAGTCAGGCAGAAATGGTTTTGTCCGCAGGAAGAACGACCATGATGGAATTTCTACGCAACACCTGGTACGTCGCGATGTGGTCGCAGGACCTCAAGGCAGGCGAGCTCGTCGGGCGGACCTACCTCAACGAACCGGTGGTGATGTTTCGCGATCCGGACGGTCGGGTGAATGCTATGGAGGATGTCTGTCCGCACAGGCTCGCGCCGCTGTCCATGGGCAAGCTGGTGTGCGAGGGAAAGCACATCCGCTGCGCCTATCACGGGCTCGAGTTCGACGGAAGCGGGCAGTGCGTGGTGAACCCGCATGCGTCGGGACGCATTCCGAAGAATTCGAGCGTGCGTTCCTATCCGGTGGTGGAGAAGCACTCCCTGATATGGATCTGGATGGGCGATGAGCAGCCCGATGCATCGAAAATTCCGGATTTCAGCCTCCTCGAAGGTGATCTTCCGGTGAGCAAGCGCGACTGGATGAAGATGGAGGCGAACTACCAGTTCATCGTCGACAACCTGCTCGACCTGAGCCACACCGCGTTCCTTCACGAAGGCATCCTCGGCAGCAAGGAAACGATCAAGGCTGACCTCAAGATGGAGGAAGTCGGGGACAAGGTGATCGTGAACCGTGTGATGCGCAACGTTCCGCCGCCGAGCTTTCACGACATCCTGTTCATGCGCGACGGCAAGAGCGTCGATTACTGGTCGAATATCCACTGGAGTCCGCCGGGTTGCCTGATCAACGACACCGGCATCACCCGTCCGGGGGCGCCGAAGGAAGAGGGCACCGGCATCTTTGGCACGCATTTCCTCACGCCGGAGACCGATACCAGCACCTGGTATCACTTTGCGGGCGTGCGCCAGAACCCGATCGTCTGGGGCGAGCCGATCGATTCGGAGAACATGAAGCAGATCGCCGAATTGCGCCGCTACGCCTTCGAGGTGCAGGACAAGGGCATCATCGAGGGCCAGCAGCGCAACGTCGATTACCGTGGCGGCAAGACGAAATTCATGCCGCTTGAGACGGACCTGGGCACGATTCGCGTATGGAAGATAATGGAGGCCAGGATCGCCGCGGAGCGCAGCAGGGCGGCACAGTCCGCGTCCTGAGAGGTTTCGCCTGGAAATATTCAGGAAGCGACGAAGCGGGCACGCGGCCGCAGCACGAATCCCGCGTTGCGTTGCTCCATGACGTGGGCGATCTGTCCCGCGGTTCGTGCGATACCCCAGATTGCGGGGGCGCTGCGGCGCGGGAGTTCCAGCGCGATCGCGAGCGCCATCAGTCCCGCCGGCAGGCCGGGGTACATGTGACAGTCCTCCTGCACCCGGTCGAGGAACCAGATCGCGTTCTGTCCGGCGCGGGACTTCGGCTTGAGCTTCTTGGCGAGTTCTATCATCCAGTAGGCACGCGGATCGCCCTTGGGGTAAAGCGGATGATTGAACCCGTACACCTTGACGCCGAACTTGCGCACCGTCTCGAGCCGCCGTCCGAGGCTCTGCCGGCTGGTGTTGTCGAGCAGCAGTTCTTCGAGCTTGTCGCAGATCTGCCCGGTCTGGCTGCCCGCATGCGCGCACAAGCCTGCCGCCACACAGGCGTGCAGGTCGCTTCCCGAAGAGGCGACCACCCTTGCCGTGAAATTGGCCGGTGTGAGTTCGTAGTCGGCACAGAGCACCATCATCGCGTTGATTGCGTAGCAGGTTTCCTCGGTGGGCGGGATGCCGAGGGCGCGCGCGACGCTCATCGCGATCGATTCGCCCGGCCGAACCGGCGTATAGCGCCTGCGCGGTGACAGGATGCCGAGCACACCGGTCATCACCTGAAGTATCTTACGCGCCGAGTCCAGGGTGTCGCCTCGCTGCAGTTCCGCGGCGCTGCCGGAGCGAACACCCAGCGCGAGCACGGTGCACGCGAGGAACTTGAGCACTTCGTCGAAGGCCTTGCCGCTGCCTACCGCCTTGACCAGATCATCCGGGTGAAAGTCAGGCTGGTCGGCAAGCCAGCGCAGTTGCTCATCCGGCCATGCGCCGGTCCAGAGCAGGACAGCCACGGATTCGAAGGAACTGCCTTCGCGTGCGAGATCCAGCGCGAGCCGGTTGCGGTAACGCGGTCCTTCGGGCGTGATTTCGGTGATGCGTGTGGTGATCACCGGCTCACCGTAGCGCATCGCGCCTTCCGCGCGTGCCGCGGCGCCCGCGCGCGCCATGCTGCGGGTGTGCATGCGTTCGATGTCCTCCCGGGAGAACACATGCTTGCGGCCTTCGTTCAGCGGCAGGCTGCGTATCCAGCCCCGGCTGACGTAGGTGTACAGGGTCGGGCGTTTCACCCCGAGCAGGCGCATCGCCTCCTCTCGCGGTACGTAGTCGCGCTGGTCGGGCACACCATCGGGTTGGCGGGGACGGAGGAGGCCGGAGGCCTTGGCGGATCGGGACATGAGGCGGGTGAGGTGATTTTCGACGCGCTAGTTTAAGCCGATGATGGTCGACTGGTCGATCGACTTTGGTGCGCGGTGTAGCGGATTGCGGCGGCAAGGCGTGCCTGTCGCGGTCGGCCGGAAGGTATGCGATGATCGTCGCCGGCAAAGCGACACAAAAAAGCCATTCCACGCTTATCAAGGAGGAGAACAAATGAGGAAACACATCGCTCGCGGCATTGCGGTCGCGTTCTCGGCGATCGGGCTCTGCACGGTTACGGCTGCCCATGCGCAGACATCGATCGCGGTCAGCAGCTGGGTCGGCCCGACCCACCTCACGACCGTGGACCTGCTTGGCGGCTGGATGAAGGAAATCGAAAAAGGCTCGAACGGCCGGCTGGCGCCAAAGATGCTTCCCAAGGCAGTGGCCGCGCCCTCCGGCACCTTCGACGCGGTTCGCGACGGGCTGGCGGACGTGTCGATCATTCTGCACGGCATGCAGCCGGCGCGTTTCATCCTGCCCAAGTCGGCCGAGTTTCCGCAGCTTGGGCGAACCGGTGAAATCAATTCCGCCGCCTATCAACGGATTCACGAGAAGTACTTCGCGAAAGCCGACGAGCACAAGGGCGTGCGCGTGCTGGCCGTATATACCCACGGCCCGGGCAACATCCTGACCATCAAGAAGCCGATCCATCGACTCGAGGACATGGCGGGACTGAAATTCCGCGTCGGCGGAGGCTTTCTTGGCGATCTGCTCAAGTCCGTCGGCGCGGTGCCCATCGTCCGCTCGGGCAGCGAGTCCTTCGAGCTGCTCTCCAGCGGGATCGTGGATGCAACCGCGCTTCCCTACGAGTCGATCGTGACCTTCAACCTGGATCGCGTCATCCGCAACCTGACCATCGTTCCGGGCGGACTGTACAACCTCACCTGGGCGGTGATCATGAACGAGGACAAGTACAAGTCCCTGCCGAAGCAGGATCAGGAGGTGATCGACTCCTGGTCGGGCGAGCGTCTGGCGCGTCACTCGGGCCGCTCCTGGGACAACAAGGACAAGCAGGCGATCGAGATCGTGCAAAAGGGGCCGATCGTGTCGGTTACCGCCGATCAGACCTTCGTCAACAGTCTGCTCGAGCGCACCCGGGTATTCGAGGACGCCTGGATCAAGGAAGCGAAGCAGCGGGGCGTGGATGGCGCGCTGGTGATGAAGGACCTGCGCGCGGAGATCGCGAAGATCAGCGCGCAGCGCTGAAACGATCTCGTTCGGCCTCGCGCGTCACGTCCGTCGCGACAATGAAAAGAGGGGGCAACGCCCCCTCTTTTTTTTCGGAATCGTCCGGCTAGACGCAGTGGATGTCCAGCATCGTCGGGATGTAGTCGTTCTTCAGTGTTATCTTTTTCCTGCGAATCAGCCAGTTGCCGTCGCGGCGTTCGAGTTCGTGTTCGGAGCAGCCAAAGAACACGTGCTGCGTCTGGGTTCGGGGCGCAAACACGTGGCAACTCCATGTGGATCGCAGCTTCATCCGGTCATCGGCGGGCGCCTCAAGCGGAAGCACCGCAGTCACCAGATGCGCGGTGCGCGCCATTGGCATCGAGGCGGGCGAGCGGCGCGATCGGATTCGCAGGATCCGGTCCTCCAGGCCGGCACGGCTCGAGTAGTACATGTGCGATACCTCGGTGCGCGGATCGCTGCCCAGCACCTCGTCCGAGCGCCAGGTCGGCATCCAGAATTCGCAGTCCGGCGCGAACAGCGCGAGCCAGTCGTCCCAGCGCTGGTCGTCGAGCAGGACGCCTTCGCGCTGCAGCACTTCGTTGCCTGCGGCGAGCAGGGCCGCGGTATCGTTCGAACTCATGGGTAGGCCTTTCTACCCTCGATGCCTGCGGCCATCAGGCGCACCCATTCCCGATGCGGCGGATGGAAGCAGACCTCGTTCTGCATCTCGAAGGTGCCCGCGACGCAGTTCACGGTGGACAGCCCGGCCGACTTCGCCATCGCATCCGAACCCGGGGTGATGGCGTCCAGGCCTCGCTCATAGCCCTGCAGCCAGCCCAGTGGCTGCGACTTGAGCGAGCGCTGGCAGTCCTCGTACACGACGGTGTCGTCCGGTGTTGCAAGGCCGGACGGGTTGAAGAAGTCCTCGAACTGGCGCAGTCGCCAGGCGCGGCGCTCGACCGATTCGCCGATCGGCGCGAGGCAGTGCACGCTCATCTCGGTGCGGTCCACCGTGATCGGGCGGAAGGTGCGAATCAGCAGCGAGGTCGAATCGGCCATCTGCATGTTCGGGAACACGGTGGCGTTGCGCATCATGTTGAGCATCCAGTCGGCCTTGAGCTCGCCCACGCGGGCGCGGATCTCGTCGATCAGCGGATAGATCGGGCGTTTGGTCGGCTCCGCCTGCCGCATCCAGGTGGCGCTGTGGCCGTTGGCGAACTGGAAGGTGCCCGCTTCCTGCGCCATGCGGCGCTGCCAGTCGAACTGGCGCGCCTCGAGGTTGCCTTCGCCCAAGCGGCGGCGGGCCTGTACGTCGAGGAAACTGGTGTGGGTGGAGGTCAGGTGGTAGAAGTCCAGCCCGTTGTCCATCTGCAGTTTCCAGTTCGCCTCGTAGGTGTAACGGGTGCGGCCGGGGACGAATTCCATGCCTTCGGGGCCCTGTTCCATCGCGCAGTCGATGTAGAAGCGCAGGTCGCCGAGGAATTCGCCGAGTTCGGGCACATCGGGGGAGAGGCTGCCGAAGATCATGCCCTTGTAGCTCTGTACCCTGGCGAGCGGAAGCAGGTTGTGATCGAGCGAATCGAAGTTCCTGCCGTAGCGGCCCATCGGCCGGTCCTTGATGTCGACGATCCTGCCCGCGGCGTCGTAGGCCCAGCCGTGGTAAGCACAGGTATGGAACTTGGAGTTGCCCTGGTCGCTGCGGCAGACGGTGGAACCCTTGTGGCGGCATGCGTTCACGAAGGCGTTGACCTTGCCTCCCGCATCGCGGGTGAGCAGGATGGGTGTGCGGGCGATCCAGGTGGTGATGAAATCATTGGGCTTGCGGATCTGCGACTCCAGCCCGAGAAACACCCAGGTGCGCCCGAAGATGTACTTGATCTCGAGCTCGAAGAGTTCCGGGTCGGTGAACACGCCGTGATGGACCCGGAAGATTTCTTCGTCGGGCCGGTCGTCCACGTAGAGTCGGATGTCATTGAGGATCATTTGAGTTCCAGGGTTTTGATGGTGTCGCCGCAGCGGGTCCTGCCCGGGTGTTGCGTCTGGCGGAGCCCGACGCAGGCTCCGGAATCGTTTTACGGAATGGCATGGCGCTTGTCCATGTTTGCTCGATCGGCCAATCGACCACGCAGCGGGATACAGTCCCGGAGCGCTTGCGTGAGATGATACCGTGGTCGATCCGGCAATCGATCAATGATGGACAGGTCGGCGTGCCGACGCAGAACATTCGGGGCATGACAATCGCGCGCCGGATCTCCGGGGGTGCCGTCGTTCGAGGAGGGGCAGCATGAACCAGGTGACAGCAACGGAAAAGCGCGCGGTGGCCGAGGCGCATTCGGCGCTTGGCTACCAATCAGGCTTTGGCAACGAGTTCTCGAGCGAAGCACTGCCCGGCGCCTTGCCGCAGGGGCAGAGCAGCCCGCAGCGCGCCGCCTACGGCCTGTACGCCGAAGCCATCACCGGCACCTCGTTCACCGCACCGCGGGCGCAGAACCGCCGCACCTGGGTGTACCGGATCCGGCCCTCGGTGGTCTCCAGCCTCTACAAACGCCGCGACAACGGGTTGATCCGCACCGCGCCGCTTACCGGCGACTGGAGTCCCAATCCCCTGCGCTGGAATCCGTTTTCGATGCCGGATGCGGCGACCGACTTCATCGAGGGCATGGCCACGCTGTGCGCCAACGGTGACCCGGTCAACCAGTCGGGACTCGCGATTCATGTCTATCGCGCCAATCGGCCGATGACCGACCGGGCCTTTGTGAACGCCGACGGGGATTTTCTCGTCATCCCGGAACAGGGGCGGCTGCGGGTTGTCACCGAGCTTGGAATACTCGAGGCGATGCCGCGCGAAGTGGTGCTGATACCGCGCGGCCTGCGTTTTCGCGTCGAGTTGCCCGACGGCGCGGCGCGCGGCTATGTGGGCGAGAACTACGGCGCCCCGTTCCGCCTGCCCGAACTCGGGCCGATCGGCTCCAACGGGCTTGCCAATGCACGTGACTTCCTCTACCCGGTTGCCGCCTTCGAGGACAAGGACGGCGCGTACGAGATCATCTCCAAGACCGGGGGGAATCTCTGGACGGCCACGCAGGACCATTCGCCCTTCGATGTGGTGGCCTGGTACGGCAATCTGTCCGCCTGCAAGTACGATCTCGCGAACTTCATGACCATCGGCTCGGTGAGCGTCGATCATCCCGATCCGTCGATCTACACCCTGCTGACCTCGCCCTCCGATACGCCGGGCACCGCGAACCTCGATTTCGTCGCGCTTGCGCCGCGCTGGATGGTGGCGGAGCACTCGTTCCGCCCGCCGTTTTTCCATCGCAACATCATGAGCGAGTTCATGGGCCTGATCACCGGCGCGCACGAGGCGAAAGCGGGCGGATTCGTGCCCGGCGGCTCCAGCCTGCACAACTCCGGCGTTCCCCACGGACCGGATACGGCGAGTTTCGAGCGCGCGAGCAGCGTCGAACTCAAGCCGCAATGGTTCGACAGTTCGTATGCGTTCATGCTCGAAACCCGGTACCCGCTGCAGTTGACCGAAGTCGCCTCGGGTGCGGCAGAATTGCAGCAGGACTATGCCGACTGCTGGCAAGGCCTGAAGAAGAACTTCAGGCCGACGGCGTAGCGGTGCATGGCAGACAATTGACGAGGCACGAATGCTGACCGGAACCCTGGAAGCGGCAAAAATCCATCCCGTTCCCACGCAACTCGCGCGCGGCTTCCTGCGCAAAAAAACAC
>CANIEV010000092.1 GCA_947466535.1 Betaproteobacteria bacterium | reverse complement strand
CCTTGACTGACCCGTTACTGCGAAGCGGGCGGCGCGCGGTTGCTGACGAACGACGCTGCTTCGCGGGAGGCGATGCATGACGCTGAAACTGCAGTTCAAGGCAATGCTCGCGGCGCTGCCTGTAGCCGTCCGTCTGGCAGCAAAGCTTGATTCCAAGGTCGCGGCATACATAAAAGAGCGCTCCTACGTCGCTCAGATCGTCACGCGCAATCGCAAGGCGGGGCGGACGTTCCGCGTGTCTGACGGTCGCATCAGGGGGAGTGCGGATCTTTCGGTGAAGCCGGATGTCACCATCGAGTTCGACAATGTCGAGCGCGCGGTGGCGTTCATGAAGCCGCCGGCGGACTGGCTTGCGCGCATCAGCGCGGGGAAGAATTTCCAGGTGGTGGTGACAGGTCCCGACGAGGAGGCCTATCACTTCATGCAGCTGCTAGCCGCCGTCAACCGCATCGGGTGGACGGCCGGAACGCAGATGCCCGACGGCACGCGGCGATTCACCACCATGACCAATGGCGGCCCGTGCTTCGTGTTCGTGAAGGACGACAAGATCATCCGGGTCACGCCGATCGATCTTGCGCCGGAGGATGGCAGCACATGGTCGATCGAGGCCCGCGGCAAGACCTTCACGCCGCCGCGAAAGGCGACCGTGTCGCCGCATGCGCTCAACTGGAAGTCGATCGTGTATTCGCCCGAGCGCATCCTGTATCCGATGAAGCGGGTGGATTTCGATCCGCATGGCGAGCGCAATCCGCAGACGCGCGGCACGGCGGGATATGTGCGCATCAGCTGGGACGAAGCGACGCAGATCGTCACCGATGAAATCAAGCGGGTGAAACTCAAGTACGGCCCTGCGGCCATTACCTTCAATCATCCCTCGCACCATACCTGGGGCAATGTCGGCTACTGGCTGAGCGCCATGTTCCGTTTTGCCAACGCGATTGGCCATACCAAGGTCAATCACAATCCGGACAGCTGGGAAGGCTGGTACTGGGGCGCCACGCACCATTGGGGCAATACGCTCAGGCTGGGTGGCGGCGAGCCTTATGGAACCGTCGAGGATCTGCTCAAGGAAGCCGAGATGGTGGTCTTCTGGTCGAGCGATCCGGAGGCGACGGGCGGCATCTATGGCGGGCAGGAAGGCAGCGTACGTCGCCTGTGGCTCAAGGAACTCGGCATTCCGGTGGTGCATATCGATCCGTTTTTCAATCACACCGCCGGATTCGTCGGCGGGACATGGATCGCACCCCGGCCGGGCACCGATACCGCCATGGCGCTGGCGATCGCACAGGTCTGGATGACCGAAGGCCTGTACGACAAGAAGTTCGTTGAGACCAAGACCCACGGTTTCGACGAGTGGCGCGCCTATGTAATGGGCGAGACCGACGGCGTGCCCAAGACACCCGAATGGCAGGCCGGCGAGACCGGCGTGCCTGCGCACACCGTGCGCGGGCTGGCGCGCAAGTGGGGAAAAAAGAAAACCTATCTTGGCGCGGGCGGCCTGGGCAATGTCCTGGGCGGCGCATGCCGCAGCCCGACCGGCCAGCAATGGGCACGGTCAATGGTGTGCCTGATCGCGATGCAGGGACTCGGGCGTCCCGGCGTCAACCTGGGCAATCTTCAGTGGAGCACGCCGGTCGATCACACCTTCTGGTTTCCGGGGTATGCGGAAGGCGGCATCTCCGGCGACCTGGTCAACACCGCGCAGCCGCTGATGCTGTACCAGCGCATGCCGCATCTGGTGTCCCTGAATTCGGTGGCCGCGCCGCAGATACCGCGATTGCTCTTGCCCGAGGCGATCATGGGCGAGGAAGTCGAGGGCCGTCCGCGCGACGGGCGTTCGATAGAAGGACAGTTCAACCGGATGCGCTATCCCGCGCCGGGGCATTCGGGCGTGCACCTCATGTACAAATACGGCGGTAGCAATTTCGGCACCGGCCCGGACAGCAACCGCTACGCGGACATGTACCGCAGCGATAACCTGGAGTTCGTCGTCAACCAGTCGATCTGGATGGAGGGCGACGCGAAATTCGCGGACGTCATCCTCCCGGCGTGTACGAGCATGGAACGATGGGATATCAGCGAATGGGCCGCCTCCGGCGGATATCTGCCGCATTGCCAGACGCAGCTCAACCACCGGGTGATCACGCTGCAGCACAAGTGCATCGAGCCGCTGGGCGAATCGAAGTCGGACTACAACATTTTCCTTGAGCTGTCGAAGAAGCTCGGTCTGTCGCTGTATTACTCCGAAGGCATGAGCGAACTGGACTGGGTCCGTCGCATGTTCGATGCCTCGGACCTGCCATCGAAAATCTCCTGGCGAAAGTTCCTGCGCAAGGGTTATTACGTGGTGCCGGCGCCCGAAGATGCCGAGCGAACCGCGGTGGCGAATCGCTGGTACTACGAAGGCCGGAAAAAGGACGTACCGGAACCTATTCCGCTGCCCTCGGAGTACCGGCAGGAATACCTCAACGGACTGCAGACACCCACCGGAAAATTCGAATTCGCCTGCGAGACGCTGCGGCGCTTTGCACCGGATGACCAGGAGCGCCCGCCCATCCTGAAGTACAACCCGTCCTGGGAGGGGCATCGCTCCGAAGGCGCAGGCAAACATCCGCTGCAGCTGATCTCGCCGCATCCGCGCTACAGCTTCCACACCCAGGGCGATGGCAAGGACAGTTTTCTCAACGATCTTGCCGAGCACCGGGTGCTGGTGGATGGCTTCTACTACCTCATCCTGCGCATCAATGCCGAGGACGCGGCGGCGCGCGGCATCACGCGCGATGCTCTGGTGCGCGTGTACAACGACCGGGGTTCTGTCATCTGCGCGGCCCGGCCCACCGAGCGGCTGCGTCGCGGCGTGGTGCACGGCTACGAATCGTCCGCGCGTTACGATCCGATCGGCGTGCCTGGCAAGAGCGCTGACCGCGGTGGTTCGCTGAATCAGCTCACCTCCAAGCGCAACCAGACGAGCACCGTGCATTCGCTTGCGGCAAGCGCCTGCCTGGTACAGGTCGGACTCTGGGACGGACAGGGCGGCCTGCGGCCTGCGTCGGAAGGCCTTGCGGATGAGGCGACCGCGTCTGAAAAGACGGCGGCCTCGGAAGCGGCGGGGTGAGCGCATGAGCAAATGGACCCTGATCTTCGATGTGGACCGCTGCAACGGTTGCTGCAATTGTGTGCTGGCCACGATGGACGAGTACGTCGGGAACACGCACACCGGCTACTCGGAGGCGATGCCGCGGCATGGAAGTCCCTGGATGAACATCCGCGCGGTTGAGCGCGGTGCTTACCCGGTGGTGGATGTGGCGTATGCACCGCAGACCTGCCTGCATTGCGACAACGCGCCCTGCATGCAGAAATTTCCCGATGCGATCAGTCGCCGCGGCGATGGCATCGTGATGATCGATCCTGTTCGTGCCAAGGGAATACGCGGGATCGTCGATGCCTGCCCTGTGGGTGCCATCCACTGGAACGAGGAAAAGCAGGTGCCGCAGAACTGGAACCTGGATGCGCACCTGCTCGATGCGGGGTGGAAAGAGCCGCGCGCGGCACAGGCCTGCCCGACGGGGGCGCTCAGAGTGCTTAAGCTCGGCGACGAGGCACTCTCGGTGATTAAGCGCAACGAGTCGCTCGAGCAGACGCCGCAGGCGCTGGCGCTGGGGTCGAGGCTCTATTTCAAGGGGGCGCTTCGGCTGACCTCGGCGCTGATCGGTGGCAGCGCGGCAATCACCGTGGACGGTCGGCAGGAACCGCTGGTCGACACGCCGGTGGAGCTGTGCAGCGGCGATGCGGTCCTCGCGCGTTCGGTCACGGACGAGCTGGGAGATTTTCGCTTCAATCTGGCCGCGGACCCTGGCGAAGAGATCAGCCTCGTGCTGCATCACGAAGGTCGCAGGTATCAGCGCAAGGTCGGCAAGACCGGAGGCCTGTTTCGCGTGGGCGTGATGCACGTGAATTCGCTGGCTGGTGAACTGCAGGGCTTGCCCTAGGCGTCGCAGCCTATCGGACTGAGCGGGCGCACCCGACCTCCTTTGGTAGCATGCGAGGTTCGCGCCGGCGCCTCAGGCGCGCGTCAATTGCATTGATCCCGATATTCCGGAGGTTGTTAATGAGTTCAGCTCTTGCACCGCGTTCGGGTGGACGCATTCTTGTCGACGCGCTTCGCACCCACGGCGTGGAGACCGTGTTCTGCGTCCCCGGCGAGAGTTATCTCGAGGTGCTGGATGCGCTTCACGACGTGCGCGATGCGATACGCCTGATCGTCTGCCGCCAGGACGGCGGCGCTTCCTACATGGCGGAAGCGTATGGCAAGGCCACCGGCAAGCCGGGCATCTGTTTTGTCACCCGCGGGCCGGGCGCCACCAATGCGTCCATCGGCGTGCACACCGCCTTCCAGGACTCCACGCCGATGATTCTTTTCATCGGACAGGTGCCGGGCGAATTCGCCGAGCGCGAGGCGTTCCAGGAAATCGACTACCGGCGCATGTACGGGCAGATGGCGAAGTGGGTGGCATCAATCGACCGTGCCGACCGCGTGGCCGAGTACGTGAGCCGCGCTTTCCATGTGGCGATGTCGGGCCGCCCGGGTCCGGTGGTGCTCGCGCTCCCTGAGGACATGCTGATCGAGGTCGCGAAGGTGATGGATGCCGCGCCCTACAAGGTGGTGCAGGCATCCCCCGCGGAGAGCGATCTTTCACGCATGCAGGCTTTGCTTGCTGCGGCCGAGCGGCCGCTCGCGATCATTGGCGGCACGGTGTGGACGCGCGAGTCCTGCGCGGACTTCCAGGCATTCGCCCGCGCTGCGGGTCTGCCGGTGGCGGCGGCGTTCCGTTATCAGGATCTGTTCGACAACAACGACGAACACTATGCAGGCGACATCGGCATCGGCGTGAATCCGAAGCTCGCGCAACGCGTGCGCGATGCGGATGTGCTGCTGGTGGTGGGCGCGCGGCTGGACGAGATGACGACGCAGGCCTACACGCTGCTCGACTCGCCGGTGCCCAAGCAGAAGCTGATCCATGTGTTTCCCGGCGCGGAGGAACTCGGCCGCGTGTATCAGGGCGAGTTGCTGATCAATGCGGGTGCTGCGCAGTTCGCGGGTGCGGTGAAGTCGCTCAAGCTGGACGGCAAGCGCTGGGGTGCATGGCGCGAATCGGCACGCGCCGATTACGAAGCGTGGCAAATTCCCAAGGGACCGAACCCGGGTCGCGTTCAGATGGCGGACGTGGTTTCGACGCTGCGCTCGACCCTTCCGAAGGACACGATCATCTGCACTGGAGCAGGAAACTTCAGCGGCTGGTTCCAGCGCTTCTGGCGCTTCCCGTTCATCCGCACGCAGATTGCGCCGACCAACGGTTCGATGGGGTATGGCGTGCCCGCGGGCTGTGCCGCGCAACTCGCCTATCCCGATCGTGTGGTCGTGTCTGCCAACGGCGATGGCGACTACATGATGAACGGACAGGAACTCGCGACCGCGGTCCAGTATCAGTTGCCGGTGCTGTTCATCGTGGTGAACAACGGCATGTACGGAACGATACGCATGCATCAGGAACGCGAGTATCCGGCGCGCGTGCACGGCACCGCGCTTCGCAATCCCGATTTCGCCGCGCTTGCGCGCGCCTATGGCGCGCACGGCGAGACGGTGGAGGAGACCGCTCAGTTCGCACCTGCGCTAGCACGCGCACTCGCGGCAACCAAGGCTTCGCACGGTCCCGCGTTGATCGAAGTGCGCATCGACCCGCAGGCGATCACCACCGCCACCACGATCGATGCGATCCGCAAGGCGGCGCAGGACCGCATCGCGGCGGCATCCCGGAAGTAACTCGCTTGGTCCGAACCGGAGAGGGGGGCGGTCTGCCCCCCGCCCGGCGATGCGCTTTTGGCCGGCACTCCCGGGCTTTTTTCACGTTTTTCGCGATTCGATCCGATCGCGGCTTGACACGCCCCCCGGTACCCGGAATAGAATGAAAATGTTGTAATGCAGCAAGCCTTCGGAAGGCGATAGAAGAAGCCTATAGCCTTCATCCAATTAAACAATTGGATTTGTCATGATAGTGCTTGTATCTTGTTATTGCTGCGATGCAGCAATGGCGATACGACAAAGGCAGAACGATCATGACAACGCTGACGGGTGTGTTTTACGAGGGCGACGGTTTCATTCGTCGCGGTCTGTCCGACGTGCCGGCGACGAAACCGGTGACGGTGGTGGCAAAGCAGGAAGCGCCGGTGGAAATCGAAGCCGGTGCCTGGGAACCCGCTCTTGGGGTTTTTGAATTGCAGATGCAGGCGCGGGCATTGCGCCGGGAACATGTGAATCAGTGGTTTCGCTCGCTATTTGACAAAAATGCGTGACAAATAAGCGCATAAGTCGCGCTGGAAGTAAGCGAGTACTACTGCTGGTTCCTACAGGTTGAAAGGGTCGAGACGGCGGGTCGGTTCCTCCTCCTCCTCCTCCGGTTCTTCGTTTCGACTTCTTTCATTCAACAAAAACAGCGGCCACCCTCGGGTGGCCGTTGTTTTTTGGCGTTCAGCTCGACAGACGATCAGACGATCTTCTCCGCATGCATCGCGGCAATGTCGGTTGCGTTGTAACCCAGGCTCGCGAGTATCGAGTCGGTGTGCTCGCCCAGCGTCGGCGGCAGGATCGGGTTTTCCTCCCGCTCGCCGTTGATCCGCACGGGGCGGTGCTGGATGGTCACATCGCCGTGCTCCGGGTGTTTCATCGTGTGGAACAGGCCGAGGTGCTTCACCTCCGGATCCTGCATCGCCTCGGGAATGGTATGCACCGGGGCGTGTGGCACGTCCTTCTTGCGAAGTTCCTCCATCCAGTGATCACGCGACTTCGCCGCGAAGAGTGGGCGAAGCGTGCGTATCAATGCCTCGAAGTTGTCAATCCGCGCCGGCCGGCTGATAAAGCGCGGATCGGTCGCCAGGTCCGGGCGCCCCACCACATCGAGCAAGCCGGTCCAGAACTTCTCCAGCGACGACAGGTGCACCGCGAGCATTCCGCCGCTTGCGCACGGGAAGGCGAACGAATGCGAGAACGACGCACGCGTCTGCGGGCCGCTCACCGACCCGGCCTGCGTGTAGGTTGTGAACATGTCGGGCATGAAGGCCATCGAGGCCTCGAGCATCGCGATCTCCAGGTACGCGCCCCGGCCTGTCTTCTGCCGGCCGTAGAGCGCGCCGAGCACCGCGTGGCTTGCGTAGAAGCCGGTGACATTGTCTGAAATCGTCGGCCCGCTGATCTTCGGATCCTTCGGATCGACCAGCGTGCTGAGCATCCCGGAGAGCGCCTGTCCGACGGTGTCGTACGAGGGGCGGTCGCGGTACGGGCCGTCGCTCGCGAACCCGGCAATCGAGCACACCACCAGCCTCGGGTTCGCCGCCTCGAGCACCTTGTAACCGAGGCCGAGCTTGTCCATCACGCCCGGGCGGAAGTTGTCGATCACCACGTCGGCGCGCGCCGCGGCGGTGAGAAAGACCTCGCGGGCCTTGGGCTTGGTGAGGTCGAGCGTGAGGCTGCGCTTGTTGCGGTTGAACGCGATGAAGGTGTGGCTGTAGGTGCCCGAGCGGAACTGGCGGAACGGGTCGCCCGAGCCCGGCTTCTCGATCTTGATCACGTTCGCGCCCAGGTCTGCCAGCAGAAGGCTCGCGTACGGGCCGGTGATGAACTGTCCTATCTCGAGGACGGTGACGCCTTCGAGCGGTTTCGTGGCGGCGCTCATGGCTTAGTTCCCGACTGCGTGAATCCTGACTGCGGCATTGCTCTCTCCATGCTTGTTGTACCAGCCGACCGGACCGGTCGTGCACTCCCCCGAATGCGCGCGGAAGAGGATTCCCGCGGCAAGTAGCGGATTTTTCCACATCCGCGAACGTAGAAGGGGAACTGAAGGGAATCCGGGAGGAATTGCACCCCGGGCGGAGCGGAATTCAGTGCTGGAGGATCTTGGAGAGAAACTGCTGCGCGCGCTCCGAGCGCGGCTTGCCGAAGAAGTCGTCCTTGGTCGCATCTTCGACGATCTCGCCGCGATCCATGAAGATCACGCGGTTGGCGACCTTGCGCGCAAATCCCATCTCGTGGGTCACGCACATCATGGTCATGCCTTCCTGCGCGAGTTCCACCATCACGTCGAGCACCTCGTTTATCATCTCCGGGTCGAGCGCGGAGGTCGGCTCGTCGAAGAGCATCGCGATCGGGTCAATCGCAAGCGCCCGTGCGATCGCCACCCGCTGCTGCTGCCCGCCGGAGAGCTGGCCGGGAAATTTCGGCGCCTGCGCAGCAAGCCCCACTCGGTCGAGCAGTTTGCGTCCTCGTTCGTTCGCTTCGTCCGTGCCGCGACCGAGCACCTTCACCTGCGCAAGCGTCAGGTTCTCGATGATCGACAGGTGCGGGAAAAGCTCGAAGTTCTGGAACACCATGCCCACCTTCGCGCGCAGCTTTGGCAGGTCGGTCGCGGGATCGCCTACCGACACGCCGTTGACGAGGATCGAGCCTTCCTGAAACGGCTCGAGCGCGTTCACGCACTTGATCAGCGTGGACTTGCCCGAACCCGAGGGGCCGCACACCACCACGACCTCGCTCTTTTTCACTTCGGTCGTGCAATTGGTGAGCACCTTGAAGCTGCCGTACCACTTGCTGATGTTCTGGATGGAGATCATTGGCTGTTCCATGGCGTGCCCTTGTCCGGTGCTCAGCGGATGACCGCAAATTTTTTCTGCAGGCGCTTGACCAGCACCGACAGCGAAAAACAGAGGATGAAATAGGTGACGGCAACGAAGCTGTACATCTCGATCAATCGGCCATCGCGCTGCGCCACCTTGGAGGCGGCGCCGAGAAAATCGGTGGCCGAGATAACGTACACGAGCGACGTGTCCTGGAACAGGATGATGGTCTGCGTCAGCAGCACCGGGATCATGTTGCGGAAGGCCTGCGGCAGCACCACCAGGCGCATTGCCTGCGAATACGACAGGCCGAGCGCGTAGGCCGCCGACACCTGGCCGCGCGGGATCGACTGGATGCCGGCGCGCATGATCTCGCAGAAGAACGCCGCCTCGAACATGATGAAGGTGATGATCGCGGTGCGCTCCGCCCCCACCTGCGGCGGCCGCTCCGCACCGGTCACCCATTGCAGGATGAACGGAACCAGAAAGAAGAACCAGAAGATCACCAGGACCAACGGGATCGAGCGCATCAGGTTCACGTAGCCCGAGGCGATCCACGACAGTCCGCGAAGCGAGGACAGCCGCGCAAGCGCGAGCAGGGTGCCGAATACCAGGCCGCCGATGCCCGCGATCACGGTGAGTTGCACCGTGTACTGGAAGCCCTTCCAGAGGTAGGGCAACGAATTGCTGATGACCTCGAAGTCGAAGTTCATTTGCCGCCGCCCGCGATATAGCCCGGCACCGCGACGCGCTTTTCGATGAAATTCATCACCCTGTTGGCGCTCATCGAAAGCACGATGTAGATCACGGTCGCCGCAGTGAAGACCTCGAAGTAGCTGAAGGTGTATTCGCCGATCTCACGGGTGCGAAAGGTGAGTTCCGCCAGTCCTATGGTGAGCGCGATCGAGGAGTTCTTGATCAGGTTCATCGTCTCGCTGGTGAGCGGCGGGATGATGATGCGAAAGGCCATCGGCAGCAGCACATAGCGGTAGGCCTGGGGCGCGGTGAGTCCGAGCGCTCGCGCGGCGTTCTGCTGGCCGCGCGGCAGCGACTGGATGCCGGCGCGCACCTGCTCGGCGATCCGCGCCGAAGTGAACAGGCCGAGACACACCACCGCGGCGAGGAACTGCGTCGTGCCTGGATCGGCATCCACCACCCAGCGCTTGAGCGGCGGGATCATCTCCGGCACCACGAAGTACCAGAGGAACATCTGTACAAGCAGAGGCACGTTGCGAAACAATTCCACCCATGCGTTGCCCAGGCGCGCGAGCCATACATTGGGCACGGTGCGCAGTGTGCCGATCACCGCGCCGAATGCCATCGCGATGATCCACGCGCAGGCCGATACCGCGAGCGTCCAGCCCACACCCGAGACCAGCATCTGCCAGAAGAACACCCCGCCTTCAGGGCTCTCCTGCAGGAACACGCTCCAGTTCCAGTTGTATTTCAATGCGGCTCCCCGGGCTTCGAATCAAAAACAGAGGGGCTGGAACGTTCCGTCATTCCGGCCCCGCCGGGCTGTCGGTGGCGTGGCAAGGGGCTGTTACTGCACGCCCTTGTCATTCGGACTGGCAAACGCCTCGCGGATCGGCGGGGTCATCGGGAAGTTCATGTTCACGTTGCGCGGCGGAATTGCGCTGGTGAACCACCTGGCGTAGATCTTCTCGATCTCGCCCGAGCGCATCACCCCGCTGATCGTGCGGTCCACCAGCGCCTTGAACTGGGGATCGTCCTTGCGCAGCATCATGCTGTAGGGCTCCTGGCGAAGTGATTCCGACAGGATGGTGTAGTCCGCCGGCGCGCGCGAATTCGCGATCTGGCCGGCGAGCAGGATGTCATCCATCACGAAGGCAACCGCCCGGTCGCTGGCTATCAGCTGGAAGGATTCGGCGTGGTCCTTGCCGTAGATTTCCTTCACATCCACGCCCTTGGTCTTTTCATACTGCTTGAGCAGCGGCACCGAGGTCGTGCCCGAGGTGGTGGAGATGGTCTTGCCGTTGAGCTCGGCAAGCGATTTGATGCCCGAGCTCTTCTTCACCGCGGCGGTCACGTTGATGACGAAATAGGTCGGGCCGAACGACACCTGCTGCTGGCGTGCCACCGAATTGGTGGTCGATCCGCACTCGAGGTCGATCGTGCCGTTCTGCATCAGCGGAATCCGGTTGCCCGATGTCACCGGCTGCAGGTTGACCTTGATGCCGGGCACCTTGAGTTCGGCACGTACCGCATCGACGATCTTCAGGCACAGGTCCATCGCGTAGCCGACCGGCTGCTGCTTGTCATCGAGGTAGGAAAAGGGAATCGACGATTCGCGGAACCCGATCGAGATCGTGTTGGTGTCCTTGATTTTCTTCAGCGTGCCGTTGAGTTCCTGCGCGTTCGCCTGACTCGAGAGGGCGAAGGCCGAAACGAGCGCGGCGGCGAGGATAGAAACCTTGTTCATGAACAGCTCCCGGGAGAGGTTGAAAGTCGCTCGGGACATTCTACGCAGGGCGCGGGGGGCTTGTCCAAGCCGCTGGGGGAATGGACCGAACACGTCATTGCGAGCGTAGCGAAGCAATCTCCGTACTGACAACGGCGGGATTGCTTCGCTGCGCTCGCAATGACCGTAGATACTGGAGTCGGTCAGCCGAGAATCGCTTTCGAAATCCGCTCCGGCGTCAGCGGCAGATCCCTCACACGCACCCCGAGTGCATCGAAGAGGGCGTTGCCGATCGCAGCGGCCGTCGGGCCTTGTGCAGCCTCGCCCGCACCCACCGCCGGCTGGTCCGGTCGCGAGACGATTTCCACATCCACCGCGGGGACTTCCGAGAACCGCAGGATCGGGTACTGCTCCCATTCGGTGCTGGTGATGCGGTTGCGGTTGAACTTCACCGCCTCTTTCAGAGTCCAGCTCACCGCCTGGATCGCGCCGCCCTCGATCTGGTTCACCACGCCGTCCGGATTGATCACCAGGCCCACGTCCACCGCGACCACCAGTCGCGTCACGCGCACCGCCTGCGTAACCTGCACGTCCGCGATCACCGCGCACCAGGCGCCAGTGCCCTTGTAGCGTGCGTAGCCGAGCCCCCGGCCGTAGCCTTCGCCTGACGGCGCGATACCTGCGCGCGCCACCGCCGCCTCGATCACCGCCCTGCCGCGCGGATCCTCGAGATGCCGCAGGCGGAATTCCACCGCGCCGATGCCAAGCTCGCGCGCGATTTCATCCATGAAGGATTCCGCCGCGAACACGTTCGCATGCGCACCAAGCGAGCGCAGCGCGGAGGTCCGTACCGGCATGGTGAGCAGCCGGTGATTGACGATTTTCTGCGATGCGAAGCGATAACCCGGAATCGCATTGCGCTCCGAGCCGCCACCTGCGGCGAGCACAGCGTTGATCGCGACAAAGCGCTCGAAGGGCTTTTCCAGATGCACCGCGGACAGCAGTGTGGGAATTTTTGCGCGGCCGGGGCGCGTGCCGTGTCCGTTGGACCAGACCTCGTGCCGCCATTCGACGATCCGGCCCTCCGCATCGACGCCGGCTTCGAGTTCGACCTGCATTGCCGGGCCGAAGGGCGCCCAGCCGAGTTCCTCCTCGCGCGACCACTGGACCTGCACCGGCCGTCCGCCCGCGGAACGCGCTGCAAGCGCCGCGTCGTACGCCACATCGTCCGCGCCGTTGTGGCCGTAGCATCCCGCGCCTTCCACATGACGCACGGTGATCCGTTCCTTCGGCATTGCAAAGGCGATCGACAGGTCGGCGCGCAGGTTGTAGATGCCCTGGCTGTGCGTCCAGACGTCGAGTGTCGAGTCCTCGCCCGCGCCGTGCCATTGCGCCACCGCACACGAGGGGCCGATCGACGCATGCGCGATGAACGGGCGGCTGTAGTTCGCCTTGAATCGCCTGCTCACGCTCGCCGCGTCCGTGGCGGCGTGTTCCGCGATGACCCTGGTCTCCACCGGCTGCGACTTCAGGAATGTGCCGAGATTGTTCTCGTCGGGCAGCGTATCGGTGTCGTTCCCGCATTCATCCCACGTGAGGGCGGCTGCGAGTTTCTTCGCGCCCTTTATCGCCGAATCCTCGTGCTCGGCGATCACCGCGATGAACCGGCCGTCGCGCGCGACGGCGACTACGCCCGGCATCGCGAGGGCGGCGCGGTCATCGAATGCCACGAGCATGGCCGCGGGCGAGGGCGGACGCGCCACGCGCGCATGGAGCATGCCCGGCAGCGACAGATCCTGCACATAGCGCGGCGCGCCGAATACCTTGTCTGGCAGGTCGCGACGCGCCGCGGCGGTGCCGACCACGTAGTGCCGGTCCACCGGTTTGGCGGTGATGCCGGGGCTTGCTTCGCGATCGAGGAGGTCCGGATCGGCGAGTTCCCACCAGGTGACCGATTTTCCGTTCGCGTGGTGCACCGTGCCGTCGGTTACCGACAGTTCACCAGGCGCCGCGCCGAGCTTTTGCGCCGCGAGGGCGAGATAGATCGCACGTGCCTCGGCGCAGGCATGGCGCAGGGCCGCACCGGATTCCTGCACCGACAGGCTGCCTGAGGTCACCGCCTCGTCGGGACTGCCGCCGGTGGCGGCGGGCTGCATGCGGATGCGCGTGAGCGACACATCGAGTTCTTCCGCCGCAATCTGCGCGAGCGCGGTGAGGATTCCCTGGCCGATTTCCACCTTGCCCGAGCGGATGTCCACCGTGCCGTCCGCATTGATCGATATCCACTGTGAAAGCCTGCGGTTCACATGCAGGCTGCCGGGTAGTTTGGCTTTGCCCTCGTCGCCGCCGGCGAGGCGGAACGCGAGATTCATGCCGCCTCCGCGTTGTGAAGGGTACGTGACGCGCGCAGCACCGCGCGAACGATGCGGTTATGGCTGCCGCAACGGCACAGGTGGCGGTCGAGTGCTTCGCGCACTTGTGCTTCCGTGGGGGATTTCACCGCATCAAGCAGCGCGGCAGCGGTGACGAGAATGCCCGAGAGGCAGTAGCCGCACTGCGCGGCCTGCTCGTCGATGAAGGCCTGTTGCAGGGCATGCGGTCTATCCGGCGTACCCAGACCTTCGATCGTCACGACGCGCTTGCCGGCGGTCGCCCAGAGCGGCGTGTCGCAGGCCGGCACCGACTTGCCCTCGATCAGCACATGGCAGGAGCCGCACTGGTTGAGGCCGCAGCCAAAGCGCGTGCCTTTCAGTCCGAGACGATCTCGCAGGACGTGCAGCAGCGGCGTGTCTTCGGGGGCATCGACTTTGCACTGGACGCCATTGACCGACAGCGTGTGCATGCTCATGCGGTCCTGCTCAGTCGACCTTCGCGCCGGAGAGCTTGACGACGCGCTCCCATTTCACGATGTCCTCGCGCAGGTACTTGTCGAATTCCGCGGGCGACATCTGCATCGGTTCCGCGCCCTGCTTGGCCCAGGCCTCGCGCACGTCGGGACGGCCGACAATTTTCTGGATTTCCGCGTTCAGGCGGTCGACAACCGCCCGCGGCGTGGACACGGGCGCCATCACGCCGAGCCAGATCGTTGCTTCGTAACCCGGCACACCGGCTTCGGCGACGGTCGGCACCTCCGGCAGCACCGGGGAGCGGCGCGTGCCCGAGGTGGCGAGTCCCTTCAGCTTGCCCGAGCGGATGTTCGGCGCCATCGTGGGGATCGCATCGAACATCATCTGAACCTGTCCGCCAAGGATGTCGGTGCGCGCGCCCGAGCTGCCCTTGTAGGGCACGTGGACCACGTCGATGCCCGCCATCGCCTTGAAGAGCTCGCCCGCCATGTGATACGGCGTGCCCGGGCCGGAGGAGGCGTAGTTCATTGCTTTCGGTTTCGCCTTCGCGAGGTCGATCAGTTCCTTGAGCGAGTTCGCGCCTACCGAGGGGTGCACCACCAGCACGAGATCCGAATAATTCACCGGTGCGATGCCGACGAAGTCGCGCATCAAAGTGAAGGGCTTGTTCGGGATCAGCGACTCGTTCACCGTGTGGGTGTTGGACATCATCAGCAGCGTGTAGCCGTCGGCGGGGGATTTCGCCACCGCATCGGTGCCGATCACCGAGCCGCCGCCCGGGCGATCCTCGATCACGAAGGTCTGGCCGAGCGATTCCTGCAGGCGCTGGCCGAGAAAGCGCGCGTAGATGTCCGCGGGGCCGCCGGCGGCGAAGGGCACGACCATGCGCACCGGCTTGGCGGGATAGCTCTGCGCGAGCGCGTTGCCGGCGATTCCAAGCGACGACGCTATTGAGAGCGAGGTGAAGCCTCGGGCGATGAACCTGCTCACGATGTCTTGCATGGGGTTTCCTCCATTTAAGTGTCTGAACAAGGAGGCATTGCCCCTTTGTATATCCCCCATTTCAGAGGGCAGCGCCTGTTCGACGCATCGCACGATTGGAGGCTCGGTCAGAGCATCCCTGTGATGTTCCGGACGCCCTCGCGTCCGGCAGTCGAAAGACTACTGGACTATCGCGGCCGATGCTGCGTGCGGAAAAAGTCGTCCAGCCCCTGGTCGCAGGCGCGATCCGGGCGTCGGCAGGCGCCCCAGCGCGAGAGTTCGCTGTAGGTGCAACTGCCAAGGGATACGGTGTTGCGTCCGTTGCCCTCGACTTCGTAGTTGTTGCAGGCGACATCGCCGTCCTTCGACCGGTCGCACCCGGTGACGCGCACCGGGATCGGGCAGAGGTTGGTGTAGACCGCGCGGTAGCCCTTGCCCTGTTCGCAGGTGAGCGTCGTGTAGGCCACGCGGATACAGGCGTTGGCCTGCGGGCTGCCGACACTCGCCGCGGGCGGCACCGGGGGCGCGGCAGGCGGTGCCGGGGCACGCACAGCATCGATGGTCCTGCGGACCGTGCCGCAACCGCCCGCGATCAGGAGGATGCACAGCGCGGCGGCAAGGAAGGGGAGGGGCGGTTTCATGGGAGTTTCATGAATAAAACACGGGGTGCGGAAAAGGGGCCGCCGGTCTTGTCAATAACTGACAATTTTTGTCACTTCGTGAGTGTGTCATCGTATTTCCTTATGCCAGAAAACGAGTAACTCTTTGTTAAAAAACAGTATTTATTGGTCATTGCAGAAATATTCAATTGGCATGAAGCTTGCACAATCTAACGCGGGAGGCGCGTGCCTTCGGTCTACAGGAGAACATATGAAATCTATCCAGAAGGGCTTTACCCTGATCGAGCTGATGATCGTGGTTGCGATTATCGGCATTCTGGCGGCGGTTGCGCTGCCTGCGTATCAGGACTACACGGTTCGCGCGAAAGTGTCCGAACTGATTCTCGCAGCCTCAGGTGCCCGTACCGGTATCTCGGAGAAGTACCAGACGGATCCGAGCAACACCGCGTGCGCCGGCGGCGGCGTGACGATTCCCGTGGTTGGCAAGATCGCTACCGCGTCGGTCGCCGACGGCGGCACGATCGTGGTCACCGGTTCCGCGACCGCAACCTCGACCGGCCAGGCTGTGACCATCACCGTGACGCCGACGTTCAGCGCCGCGACCGGCACGATCACCTGGGCCTGCGTGGGT
>CANIEV010000091.1 GCA_947466535.1 Betaproteobacteria bacterium | reverse complement strand
CGTGCCTTGCGCGACGGCTGGTTCGCCACCGGTGACGTGGCAACGCTCGATTCCGACGGCTACATGCAGATCACCGATCGCTCGAAGGACGTGATCAAGTCGGGCGGCGAGTGGATCAGCTCGATCGATCTGGAGAACATCGCGGTCGCGCACCCGGCGATCGCGGAGGCGGCGGTGATCGGCGTGACGCATCCCAAATGGGACGAACGACCGCTGGTGATCGCGGTGAAAAAGCCGGGCGCGTCGGTCTCGCGCGAGGAGCTGCTGAAGTTCTACGAAGGCAAGGTGGTGAAGTGGTGGCTGCCCGATGACGTGGTGTTTGTCGAGCAGTTGCCGCACACCGCCACCGGAAAGCTGCTGAAGACCGCGCTGCGCACGCAGTTCAAGGATCATCGGCTGCCCGGCGCCTGAGACGTACGGTCGCTCCGCGCTGGCGGGCGATCGCGCGCGTCGTCTTTTGATTCGACCTCGACGATGTATCATAAATAGTCGCCAATCGACTGCTTTCAGTCGTCTGGTCTGGCGTATAAAAATAAATGTTGGACTTTTATCCGGGTTTCCCCGCCTCGAACTTCTTGCGGGTACGGAGCTTGTACGGCTGTTGCCAGCGCCGTGTTGCACGATAGACTGCCGCAATGAATCTGCCGATCGAAATCCGGGTGCGCGAAGTGCGGCTGTACCGCCGCTTCGCCAATTACCGCTTTCCTTTTCATGTTGCCGGCGTGTCGATCACCGGGGGCGAGGAGGTGTTCGCCCGGGTGCGGGTCGAGGATCGTAAGGGCCGCAGTGCTTGGGGCGCGGCGGCGGAGTCGCCTGCGCCCACCTGGTTCGACAAGACGCGGGCGGCGGATGTCGTGCGAACCGATATCGTGAGGGCACTGCGCGCCGCCGCACTGCTGTATACGGCGATGTCCGCCGATACGCCGGCGGGGTTCTGGACGAATGCGGACCCGGTGCTGCGGCTTCGTTTTTCGGCGATGCCGGCGACCATCGTGTCGCTTGCGACCGCGCTCATAGACCGCGCCGTGCTCGATGCCTGTTGCCGGATCGAGGAAATTTCAGTGTTCGCCGCGGTTCGCGCCGACCGGATGGGGCTTGCGCAGGTGGCGCCCGCCGACCTTGCGGGATTCGATCTTGGCGGCTGGCTTGCATCAAGACCGGCGTCGCCGGCTTCGGGGGTATTCGCACGCCATACCATCGGCGGCGCCGATGCGCTGTCGCCTGCGTACATGGTGGATCCCCTCAATGACGGGCTGCCCGAATCCCTCGATGAGGTGGTGGATGCCTACGGCTGCCGGTACTTCAAGATAAAGATCGGGACCGATACCGATGCGACCATCGAACGGCTGTCGCTAATCGCGTTGGTGCTTGATGCAAGGGTGCCGGATTGGGCGGCAACGCTGGATGGCAACGAGCAGTGGCGCGCCCCAGGCCCCGTGCTGGAGATGCTGCGGCGCCTGCGAGAGGCGCGGCCCGACATCGCTTCGCGGCTGGTGTATCTCGAGCAACCGATCATGCGAGGCATCGACGTGCCTCTTGGCGAACTCGGCGAGGCGATTCACTGCGTCCTCGACGAAGGCGACGGCACGCCCGATGCGTTCGCACGTGCGCATCGTCTCGGTTGGCGCGGCGTGTCGGCCAAGACCTGCAAGGGGGTGTATCGCGCGCTGCTCAATGCCGCTCGATGCGCCGCGTGGGCGGACGGCAGTTTCATGTCGGGTGAGGACCTCAATCACCTGCCGGGGCTGTCGATGCAGCAGGATCTCGCGATGGCGTCGATTCTCGGGCTGCCTCACACCGAGCGAAACGGCCATCACTACGCCGCGGGCTTTGACCATGCGCAGCGCAGCGAAGCGCAGGCGTTTCTCGCGGTGCATCCGGACATCTATGTGGACGATGGTCGGCGGATTCGATTGCGCATCGAGGGCGGGCGGGTGGCGACCGGATCCCTCGACGGCGCGGGTTTCGCGTCGGGCGCGATGCCGGACTGGGATGCGCTGGAGCCGCTTTAACAGGACAGAGCGACGCCACTGGTCACGTAAGCGGCAAAGCGCGGCGCGTCCGGCACATAGGCCTGCGTCACGTTGTCGATACGAAAGCCGGCCGCCTCGATCAGCGCACGCGGATCGCGGTTGAGATGGCAGCCTCCGGCCAGACGGCCCCATATCCCGTTCAGCCGGTCCTGCCAGCGGCGCACGTCGGGGTCGGGCGCGGCGCCGTGTTCGCAGAAAAGAAGGCGTCCGCCGGGCTTCAGCGCCGCGCGGATGTTGTCCAGCACCCGTGACGGATCGGCGACGGTGCAGAGCGTAAAGCTGAGTACCGCGGTGTCGGCGCTTGCATCCTCGCCCATCCGCTGTTCGCCATCCGCAACGCGCTCTTCGACGGGAAATCCGGCGGCGGCGATTCGCGCACGACCGAGTTCCAGTATTTCGGCGGAGGGTTCGACCGCGATCACCTTCGATACGCGCTTTGCGTCGTAGAACTCGAGGTTCAGCCCGGAACCGAAACCGGGCTCGAGCACCACGCCGCTTGCCTGCGGGAAAAGCCCGGCGCGCAGCCGGCGTAACTTGCCCATGCCGCAGGCGCAGTCGATGACGCGGGGGAGGATGTAACGCGAGTAGATCGACATGAGGCCGTGATCATGGCACGCATCGCCGGTCCCGTCCCGGCGGCTACAATCCGCGGCATCGAATAGTGGGGGGATCTGTAATGAGCGAAATCCGGACCGCGTGTGCCGACGGCATCCTGCGCATCGACTTCAATCGCCCCGAGAAGAAGAACGCAATCACCGCCGCGATGTACCAGTCGCTTGCCGACGCGCTTGAAAGTGCAGCGACCGACCGCTCGGTACGCGTGGTGCTGTTCGGCAGTACATCGGCGATTTTCACCGCGGGCAATGACCTCGGCGATTTCCGCAGCAATCCGCCGCGCAGCGGAGATACGCCGGTGTTTCGTTTCCTGCGTGCGTTGTCGCTGGCGGAAAAGCCGCTTGTCGCGGCGGTGCCCGGCCCGGCGGTGGGCATCGGCACCACGATGCTCCTGCATTGCGACTTCGTGATTGCTGCGCACGGCGCGCGCTTTCACATGCCCTTCGTTGACCTCGCGCTCGTGCCGGAGGCGGCATCGAGTTATTTGCTTCCGCGCCTCGCCGGCTGGCAGGCGGCGGCGGAGATGCTGATGCTCGGCACACCGGTATCGGCAGAACGCGCGCACGCCATCGGCTTCGTGCACAAGGTGGTTGATCCCGATGCGCTGGAGCCAACCGCGATGGAAATCGCACACAAGCTCGCTGCAAAGCCACCGGAAGCCCTGCGCCTGACCAAACGGCTGATGAAGGACGGCTTGCGCGAAGGTGTTGCCGCTGCGCTTGCAGGCGAAGGCAAGGTGTTCGCCGAACGCCTTGGCACGCCCGAGGCGAAGGAAGCGTTCGATGCCTTCTTCGAGAAACGCAAACCGGATTTCTCGAAGTTCGGCTGAATGCCCTGTCGTCGTCGCAGAACAATTAGACAAACCCGCCGGCAGCGCCCAAACTTCCGCGCGAGGATCTATGCAACGAGGAGGAGTTCAGATGGAAATTCATGACGCGGTGTTCGAGCCGCCCAACAAGAACGCGGTAGTCAGGCCCTACGTGCTGTCGCACGGCACGCTCGAGTGCTACAGCCTGAAGAATTCACGCCGGTTCTACGAGGAATTCCTCGGGCTGGAAGTGGTTCGCCACGCAAAGCCGTCGATGATGATGCGCTGTGGAATGAAATGGCACATCGTCTGCGTCGAGGTCGGCGACACGCTCAGACCCTGCGGCATGCTCAACCACTGGGGCATCGAGGTGCGCAGCAAGGACGAAGTCGACAAGGCCCATGCGGACGCGGTGCGCCTGAAGGACGAATACGGTATCCGCAGCATTCACAACGCGGGCAACCAGCGCGGCGTGTACGCTTTTTATCTTGAGGACCTCGACCACAACTGGTGGGAAATCTCCTTTTCCGAGGATTTTCGCCATGACGACTTCTTCGATTTCGGCGATCGATTCTCGATGGACGAGCCGGGCGAGAAGGATCCTGTCTACAAACCCAGCGCCTGAGCGGGAGCAGCGATGAAACTTGTAACAATCGATTCGCCGCCTTCGGGCCGCATTGGTGCGCTGCTTGCGAGCGGCGAGATACTCGATATCGCGCGGGCACGCCATGCCGGGACGATCGAGGCCTGGATTCCGCTGTCGGTGCGCGAGGTGTTGTGTGGCGGAGCGGCGGGCATGGACGCGGTGCGCCGCGTGGTCGACCGTGCGGAACAGAGCAACGGCACTGAGCGCGAGCGGCTTGTCGAGGCGGGAGCGTTCCTTCCGGCGTCCACCCGGCTGCTTGCGCCGATTCCCGATCCCGGGATGATCGTGTCCACCGGCATGGCCTACCGCTCGCATCTCGCGGAGATGAAGACTGCTGCGCCGAAGAACCCGAGCGGCTTCATCAAGGTTCGCGAGGCGATCACCGGGCCCGGTGCACCGATCATCCTGCCGCCGCAGGCGGCGGACATGGTGGATTTCGAAGGCGAGTTTTCCTGCGTGATCGGCGCTCCCTGCCACAACGCCACGCCCGAGGAGGCGATGCGCTGCGTGGCGGGCTACACGATCATCAACGACGTATCGGCGCGCGACTGGGTCGAGGCGGCGATCACGCCCAAGGAACCCCAGGCCGCGGCCGCCGGCTGGCGCCTGAACCACCTCGGCAAGCAGTTCCCCACCTTCAGTCCGATGGGGCCGGTGATGCTGGTTCGCGAGGGCGATGCCGCCGCACCGGACCTGCAGCTCACCACGCGACTCAATGGCAAGGTGATGCAGTCGGCGCGCACCGGTGACCTGATCTTCTCCGTCGGCGAGACGATCGCCTGGTTCTCGCGCTGGTACCGCTTCATGCCGGGTGACATCGTCACCACCGGTTCGCCCGATGGCGTGGGTTATGCGAGGAATCCGAAGGTGTTCATGAAGCACGGCGACGTCGTCGAGGTCGAGGTCGAGGGCATCGGCGTGCTCAGCAATCCGATACGACGCGCTTGAGCGTCGAATCGGTCGTAACTCTATCGATTCGAAGGGCTTGAGCAGTTAGCAGATCAGGAGGAGGGGACGTGGATTTCGACGAAGTGAAAAACATTGTGCTTGCGCCCGGCGACATCGGGCGGGAAGTCTCCGCCGCATCCGGTGCAGCACGGCTCGCCTGCATGGACATCGCGTATTCGCTGTTCGCGCTCACCGACTTCGGGCGCGCTGCGGAAACGATCGATCTCTACACCGAGGACATCGTGATGGATATCGAGGGTAAACGCATCGATCGCGCGGGCCGGGTGGAGCGCTGCATGAAGCGCCAGGCGAACACCACGAGAAAGACCCGGCATCAGGTGACCAATTTTCTCTTCCGGCAGACCGATGCGCGAACCGCGTATTCGCTCTCGGTGGTGGCGATCTATCTGGAAGACCAGCGCGGGGTGAAGGGCGTTTCACCAATCACGGTGGCGGATTGTTCGGACAAATACAGGCTGTGCGACGACGGCCGCTGGCTCATCGCCTACCGCTGCCTGAAGGAAATCGCGGGCGCGGCGCACTAGAGAGCCGACGCGCCCGGCGAGTGAGCGATGCCTGATGGCGATGGCTTGCTTCTTCATGTCGTCCTTTTTCATCATCGGGGCTCCTCGTTAGTGGAGACACGGCGCTATCGCTGCGTTCCCGCTTGCGACAGGCCGGCAAGGCCGGCTGCACGAAGGCGGTGAACGGCATTGCCGGATGATCATCGGTATGTTCCGATGAGCCTTGGTCGCAGCGGCGGTGAAATCCTTACACCGCGCCTGCGGCGTTCGCCGGTCAGGCTTGCTGGCCGGCGAGATCGAAAGCTTCTGCCACCAGCTCGTAGGAACGGCGCCGCGAGGCGGCATCGGGCGTGATGGTGAGCAGCATCAGCTCGTCGGCCTGGTAGCGCTCGCTGAGCGCGAGCAGCTTGTCGCGCACCGTGGCCGGATCGCCGTGGATCATCCGCGCGCGTTGCTGCTGCACGTAGATCCGCTCGCGCTCGGTGTAGGGATGGGCTTCGGCTTCCTCGAGCGTGGGCACCGGGGCATCGATCCCCTTGGCCATGTGCAGCCGGCGCAGGTCGATGGATTTCGCCAGCTTTTCCGCTTCGTCCATGGTCGGGGCGCAGATTACGAACACGCACGCGATGGCGAAAGGGGACGGTTCACGCGACGAGGGCTGGTATTGGGCGCGGAAAGCGCGAGTCACTGAGTCACCGTCGTGGCCGTTGATGAAATGGGCGAATCCGAATCGCAGGCCGAGTTGCGCGGCAAGCGCCGCGGAATAGTCCGACGATCCGAGAAGCCAGACTTCCGGCGCGCCTTGGCCCTGGGTTTGCGCATTCTCGGGCTGGACCTTTACGCCGGCGAACGGATGCTCCTTCGGCAGGTTGCCGTCGAGAAAGCCGACCAGATCAACCACCTGCTCCGGAAAGCGTTCCGCACCACTGTAGTCGCCCCAGGCGAGTGCCTGGGCGGTGCGACGGTCGCCTCCGGGGGCGCGGCCGATCCCCAGGTCGATACGGCCGGGGAACAGTGTTTCGAGCATGCGGAAGACTTCCGCGACTTTCATCGGGCTGTAATACGGCAGCAGAATGCCGCCGGTGCCCACCCGCATGCGGCTGGTGGCCGAGGCAACGCGGCAGACGAGAATCTCCGGGCAGGGATCGGCGAGCGCGGTGATCGCATGGTGCTCGGCCAGCCAGTAGCGGTGGTAGCCGAGGTCTTCCGCGAGACGGGCGAGTTCCACCGTTTCGCGGATGGCCTCGACGGGGGAACTGCCGCGAATCACCGGCGACTGGTCGAGAACGCCGATGCGCGGCGTACCCCGCGTATCGCGCGGAATGTTCAAGCCGGACCGCCGATCAGTCGCTTGGCATCAGCCAGATCAGCGCCATCACGCCGACGGCGAGAAATACTGAAAGCCAGAGGACGCCCCAGAAGCGCTGCTTGTCGGCGGCGGTGATGCCGCCTTTCTTTTTCTTGGAGATCTGGATGTCGAGAATGATCAGCACGATGCCGACCGCAAAAATGATGCCACCCCATTTATTGAACATGCGTCGCAGACTCCCGTGCCGGACCGAAGCGGTATGTTACCGCGAAGGTGCGGCGTGAACCCTCAGCCCTTGCGGGCGTGCCCGCGGAATACCCAGGCATGGACCGGGATGATGAACAGCGTAGCGGCGAGCATCACTCCGGCAATCGCGAAGAACGCCTGCTGCATGCCGAACCCATCGCGCAGCGCGCCCATCAGGGGCGGGACGAAGAAATTGCAGACCTGCCAGCCAAGCCCGCCGTAGGACATTGCCGATCCGCGCAGCTCCGGCGGGCTGGAGTTCGACACCAGCATCTGGAAGTAGATAGTCAGCACGCCCGAGGCGAGCCCGATCGACACCATCAGGAAGCCGATAACCCAGGGGTTGGCCGTGAGCGGAATCACGCCGAGCGAGGCGACGATCGCGAGGCCGCAGGCGATCGGCACTTCGCGGGAGGTGGCCGATTTGACCCGGCGCGCAAGCAGCATGGCGGAGAATATGGCACCGACCGCGCGCAGCGACAGCAGCCAGCCCGCCGCGTCCGAGTCGAATCCCTGTTCGACGAGCAGCACCGGGTAGAACGAGGAGGACATGGTGAACGGGATGCAGGAGATGAACGAGCACAGGATGCCGAGGTACATCGTGCGGATCGATGCAAGCATCCGGTAGGTGCCGACAGCGCTTGTCCGCGTTGCGGGCTGGGCCGGTCGCTTGTAGCGGATGCAGAGGGCAATTACGAGCGAGAAGAGCGACACCACGCCCATCGCCCAGAACCCCTCGCGGTAACCGAGCTGGTGCACGAATACGCCCGAGGACGCTATGCCGGCGATCTGGCCGAGGTTGGTGAACGTGTTGAGGCGTCCCATGTTCCGTCCGCCTTCGCCGGGCAACTGGCTCGCGAGCGCCCAGTTCGCGGGCCAGAACGCGGCGCGCGAGATGATGAATAGCAACTGGCCGGCGAGCAGGCCGATGAAACTGCCCGAAAGCGCGTATACCGCCGCCGCGACCGCCGTTCCGAGGGAGGCGATCAGGGTGATGTTCTTCGCGCCCATCCGGTCCACGAGTATGCCGCTGACCAGATTGCAGGCGACCTGGAACAGTATCGGCAGTCCGATCAGGCTGCCGATCTGCAGCCCGGAGTAGCCGAGGTCAAGCGCGTACAGGGGGACCAGCAGGTAGGACATGGAGAGCGCGAAGTTCCACGCGAACGCGCTCAGGAAGAAGGCGGTATGCATCGGCCGCATTATCCGGCCGATGCGGATTGACCGGCAAATCAACCTGCCGTAAGGAAATGAGGCACTCCACGACAAAGTTCCATCGCGCTGACTGACGGAGACGGACCTTGCTTCGATTCGCCCTGGCTTTTGTTGCAGTGCTCCTGCCGGTCGTTTCGGCGTTCGCGGCGCAATGCAAGGCAAGCAGCCCCGCGCACACGCTTGCCCTGGTGGAACTGTATTCATCGGAGGGGTGCAGCAGTTGCCCACCGGCCGACGAATGGCTGAGTTCGCTCGAAAAACAGGGCTATGGAATCGACCGGATAGCACCGGTCGCGTTCCATGTCGATTACTGGGATTACATCGGCTGGAAGGACCGCTTCGCCGATCCGCGGTATTCCGTGAGGCAGCGTAATCAGGCGGCGATCGAACGTAGTCGCGCGATCTATACGCCGCAGGTCGTGCTCGCGGGTCGTGACTTCCGCAAGTGGTCGTCCCCCGCAAGTCTCGAATCCACGGTCCTCAAGGCGAACGCGCAGCCCGCACGGGCGAAGATCGAGCTCACACTCTCCCCGGATGCCGACGGCAGGTTCAACGCGGTCGCGATCGCGCAGATCCCGGAGGCGGGCGAACGCGGGCGTGAGACGAGCGAACGCGGGCGTTCGACGCTGCATTTCGCCCTGCTCGAAAGCGGCCTGTCGACACCGGTTGCCGCGGGCGAGAATCGCGGTGCCACCTTGCGTCATGACCGGGTGGCCCGTGCCTATGTCAGGACGACGCGATTCGATGCCTCCGGCCGGGCCGAACTGCGCCTATCGGCGCGACTCGATTCGTCCGCCGGCAAGCCGGGGGCGATTGCGTTCGTGCAACGTGATGCGGATGGCGAGGTACTGCAGGCCCTGAGTGTTCCGACGTGCGGTGTGTGAACCGGAAGGATCGCAGACAGGAAAATCCGCGCTTGCGGTAGGATGGATCCGTTACAGCAACCGGCGGCATCGGAGATGGACGACTACCTTGCCTGGCTGATCGCGGGTTTTGTGCTTGTCATTGTCGAGCTTGTGAGCGGCTCCTTCTACCTTCTCGTGCTCGGCATTGCGGCATTCGCCGGCGCTGCGGTTGCCTATGCCAAGCTCGGCATCGCGGTGCAGGCGATCACCGCCGCAGTGGTCGCCGTCGCCGGCATGGGCTGGGTGCGCAAATACCGCAGCAGGACCAAGGGCGAGGTGATGCGTTCGCCCGACCACGGGCAGCCCGCGCCCTTCGAGACATGGATCGATCGGGACGCCCGCCGCGCCCGTGTGAAGCATCGCGGCGTGTCCTGGGAAGCCGTAGTGGAAGGTGACGTTTCCGGCCAGCCCGGCGAAGTGCTCTACGTGCTGGCCGTCGATGGCAACACCCTTAAAGTTTCCAAAACCCGCCCCGCTTGAAGCGGTCGTCAAGGCGATCGTCCAGGTACCGGGCCTCCAGGGAGGAACCATGTTCGGAAAACTGATTGGCGTAGTGATAGCGACCGTGGTGATCGCGGTGATCGACTTGACGCGGCCGTTCGCGGTGCCGTTTTTCATCATCGCGCTCGCCGCGGTGTTCGTGATCGAGGGCGTGCGCGTGGTGCCGCAGCAGTACGCCTGGATCGTCGAGCGCCTCGGCAAGTTCCACGAGGTCCTCGAACCGGGCCTGAACATCATCATCCCCTTCATCGACCGGGTCGCCTACCGGCATTCGCTGAAGGAGGTGCCGCTGGATGTGCCCGAGCAGGTATGCATCACGCGTGACAACACGCAGCTCGCGGTCGACGGCGTTCTCTACTTCCAGGTCACCGATCCGCGGCTTGCGTCGTACGGGTCGGAGAACTACATCGCCGCGATCAGCCAGCTCGCGCAGACGACGCTGCGCAGCGAGATCGGAAAGATGGAGCTCGACAAGAGCTTCGAGAGCCGCGAGGAGATTAACCGCCAGATCGTCGCGGTGCTGGACGAAGCGGGCCGCACCTGGGGCATCAAGGTGATGCGCTACGAGATCAAGAGCATCACGCCGCCTGAATCCATCCTGCGCGCGATGCAGCAGCAGATCACCGCCGAGCGCGAAAAGCGTGCGCTGATTGCCAAGTCCGAAGGCCAGAAGCAGGAGGAGATCAACCTCGCCGAAGGCGCGAAGCAGTCTGCGGTGCTCAAGTCCGAGGGTGACAAGACCGCGGCGGTGAACAAGGCGCAGGGCGAGGCCACTGCGGTACGGCTGGTGGCCGAGGCAACCGCGCACGCGGTGGAGGTCGTGGCCGAGGCGATGGGCAAGCAGGGTGGCCAGCAGGCGGCGAACCTGAAGATCGCCGAGCTCTACATCCGTGCGTTCTCCGGTCTTGCCAAGACCAACAACACGATGATCATTCCCTCGAATCTTGCCGATGTTTCCTCGGTCATCGCGACCGCGATGACGGTGCTCGACAAGACACGAGCCGACGGAGTCGGCGCGCCGGCACCGCGCAAGCCGTCCTGAAGGACACTCCCGGATTCCGAAACCCGCGGCCGCCGGTGCGGGCTTCTTCGCGCAGGGGCGGCATTCCGCGCAAATGAAACGGCCCGCGCGAGGCGGGCCTTTCTCGAACCGGTGCCACTTCGGTCACTGCATCTCGGTGTGACCCCAGCGTGACCTCAGTGCGACATCATCACCGGGACAGTCATCGAATCGAGCAGCAGCTTGGTCACACCGCCGAGCATCAGCTCGCGCACGCGCGAATGGCCGTAGGCGCCTGAGACGATCAGATCGACCCCGAGATCGGCGGCGCGCGACAGGATCTGCGCGCCGATATCGTGGTTTGGCACCGTCTGGCGGGATACGTCGACTTTTACGCCGTGGCGTGCAAGCCAGAGGCCGATGTCCGCGCCCGGCTGGTCGCCGTGATCGCCGTCATCCGGATTGAACGACACCACATGAACATGCTTCGCCCGTTGCAGCAGCGGCAATGCATCGGTGACCGCGCGTGTGGATTCGCGGCTTGCGTTCCAGGTCACCAGGACCCGCTGGCCGATCGACTCGATCTTTCCGGCATAGGGCACGACCAGCATCGGCCGGCCCGCGGTGAGCGCGATCTGGTCGGGCAGGTCGGCGGCGACGCCGGTGTCCTCGCGCCCGGCCTGTCCGATTACCACCATGTCGGCGTAGCGCGCGTGAAGCGGCAGCACCAGGGAGGCGTCGCGCGCCGATGCGCGCCATTCGACCTTGGACCAGCCGACACGCTTCACGCCTTCGTTGAACGCTGCCTCCGATCGCTTGGCGGAATCGACAGCGGCGCGTTTCATTGCCTCGTCGATAATCGACGCGGCCTGGGCGTAGACCGCACCCTGCAGGCGGATCTGCGTCAGCGCATGCACGCCGACGAGGTGCGCGTCGTAGGTCTCGGCGAGTCGCGCGGCGATTTCCACGCGATCGGCAGCCTTCGCTCCGACATCGACATGGACGAGTATGGTTTTGTAGCTCATGACGCTTCCTCCGGCGTTGGGGGTATGGCTGCATCGTCGCATGCACGTAACGGGTAGCACCAGCACGAATCCGATCATGTTTGAGCAAGATCAAACCCGGGGTGATGTACGATCTCGTCCCGGTGATGGCACTACGGACGAAAGGCTGCCGCTTGCCGGATCGTGGGCTGAATTCAGCAAACCAGAACAATCAGGAGAGAGTGATGAGCGATTTGAGACTGACACTGGCCGTGGGCGACTACGATCACACCCGCGACCTCGCGCTTGGCCGGGTCAGGGCCGAAGGCATCGACCTCACGGTGCTGAACCGCAACGTCGAGGAAATCTTCTTCCGGATGTACGAGCGCCTCGAGTTCGATGCGTCGGAAATGTCCATGGGCATGTACACCTCCTCGCTCTCGCGCGGCGACATGCGCATGCTGGCGATCCCGGTATTTCCCTCCCGCGTGTTCCGCCACTCCGCGATCTACGTCCGCGAAGGCGGCAAGGTGAAAAAGCCCGAAGACCTCGCCGGCAAGAAGGTCGGCTTGCCGCAGTGGTCGCAGACGGCGTCGATCTATGCCAAGGGCTGGGTGAGCTCCACCGTGGGCATTCCGCTCTCGAAGATCACCTGGATCCAGGCGGGCGTAAATGACCCGGGCCGCGACGAGCATGCGCAGCTGAACCTGCCCGCCGACATCAGCCTGACGTCCGTTCAGGACAAGAGCCTGTCGCAGATGCTGCTCTCGGGCGAGATCGACGCCTTCTTCAGTGCCCGCCCGCCGCAGCCCTTTGTCGACGGCGATCCGCGCATGCAGCGCCTGTTTCCCGACTATCGTCCGGCGGAAGAGAAGTTCTTCTCCAGCACCGGTATCTTCCCGATCATGCACACGATCGTGATGCGGCGCGAGCTCTACAACGCCAACCGCTGGATCGCGCGTAACCTGCTGCTCGCGTTCGAGGAAGCGCGTGACCGCAGCGTCGAGCGGATGCTCGATCTCACCGCATCGCACGTGCCGGTGCCCTGGGCGATGGACCACGCCGCCCGTGTCGGCCGCGACTTCGTGTTCAAGGGCGGCGACATGTGGCCCTACGGCATCAAGCAGAACCGCACCACGCTGGATGCCTTCCTTCAGTACGCCTATGAACAGGGTTCCTGCCACCGGCTGCTTCGCGCCGAGGAAATCTTCGCCGAGGAAGCGCTGGCAGAAATGAAGGTGTAGTCGCCGGGTCACTCAGCCGGCCCCGCCTCGTTCCGGGCGCCGCCGTACAATGGCGGCTTCCGGAGGAGGAAATCATGGCAAAACGCATTGCATTCGTGGTTGGTGCCTATTCGCCCGAAGAACGGGCGAGGCGCGAAAAGGTGGCGTTGTCGTACTCGACGCCGGAAGTGCAGGTCGGAATCGTGCATACGCACGTCACCCCTTACGTCCACGACCTGACGCCCGCAGAAATCTCGCTGGTCGCGCCGGCTCTGATGGAAGCGTTCAAGGAAGCAGAGCGGCAGGGCTACGACGCGGTGGTGCCGCTCGGCATGCTCGACCTGGGCGTTGACGGCGGGCGCTCGGTGGTGGACATCCCGGTGATCGGTCCCTTCCAGGCGACGCTGTTTCTCGGTTCGATTCTCGGTGACCGGCTCGGACTGATCGCGTACCACGAGGTGCAGTACCCGAACCTCGAGCCAATCGTGCGTCGCTACGGTATGGAGCACAAGGTCGTTGGCTGGGCGAATTCGGGATTCGATCTGCCCGACATCGCGCAGAACCACGACGAGATGGTGAAGAACTTCGTCAAGGTCGCGCGCCGGCTGGTCGAGGAAGATCGCGCGGACGTGATCATTCCCACCGGCATCAGCCAGTGTCCGGTGCATATCGACCCGAAATGGCTGATGAAGCAGATCGGCGTTCCGGTGGTCGAGGGAATAGGCGCGCCGATCCGGCTTGCCGCGATGTTCGCCGACCTCGGGCTCACCCAGAGCCGGGCGCGCTGGCCGAAATCGCATTCGCTCGACAAAAAATAGAAAAACTGCCGCCGCGCCCGCGGCGATTGTCCGGAGGAGGATTCACATGATCGCTTTTGCGCAGACCTTGCTGCGTCGTCTTGTCCTGCCCGCTGCGCTCGTCATCTCTGGTGCGGCGCTCTCGCAGTCCTATCCCTCGAAACCCATCCGGGTAATCGTGCCGTCTGCAGCCGGCGGGGCCACCGACGTACTGACCCGTGTGATCGCGCAAAAGATGCTCGACTCATGGGGGCAGCAGGTGATCGCCGACAACCGTCCCGGTGCGAACACCATGATCGGTGCACAGGTGGCGGCGAAGGCGGCGCCTGACGGGTACACGCTGCTGATGGCGCTGGATTCGACGCTCACCATGAACCAGAGTCTCTATGGCAAGACCGGCTATGACCCGATCAGGGATTTTGCGCCGGTGACCCGCACCGTCGTGTCGCCGCTGATCCTCGTCGTCGATGCGGAAAAGGGTGCGAGTTCGATCAAGGACCTGATACAGAAGGCGAAGGCAAACCCGGGCAAGCTCACCTTCGGCACCGGAACGCCGACCACGCGTCTTGCGGGCGAGCTGCTGAAGAACCTGACCGGGACCGACATGGTGAGCGTGCCCTTCAAGAGCAGCGCCGGCACCGTCCAGGGCCTGCTTTCGAAGGACGTGGACTTCATCATCGACGGCGCCACCAACGGGATATCCCATATCCGCAACGGCAAGTTCCGGGTGCTTGCGAGCCTGAGTTCGCAGCCGATCGAGAATTTGCCCAATCTGCCGTCGCTTGCCTCGGAACTCGGACTGGCGGAATTCGACGTGGCGGTCTGGCTCGGGCTGGTCGCGCCCGCGGGGACGCCGCCCGACATCATTGCGCGGCTGAATCAGGAAGTGGTTCGCATTCTCGCGCTGCCTGACGTGCGTGAGAAACTGTCAAATGTCGGCTTGATTCCTGCGACCAACACACCTGCCGAATTCGGTGCGTTCATCCGCAGCGAGTCGGAGCGTTGGGGGCGGGTCATCCGGCAGGCAGGCATCAAGATCGACTGATTCAGGTTCGACCGGGGCCTTGCCGGCGAACGAACTTTCCGGGGTCGGCACAGATGGATTTCGGGCTTACCGACGAGCAGCAGGCGATCCGCGATGGGATAGCGCGGATCTGCGCGAAGTTTGATGACGAGTACTGGCTGAACAAGGACCGCGAGGGCGGCTTCCCGCACGATTTCCACCAGGCAATTGCACGCGATGGCTGGCTTGGCATCTGCATGCCCGAGGCCTACGGTGGCTCGGGCTTGGGCGTCGCCGAGGCGGCCATCATGATGCAGGCGATCGCGGAATCCGGGGCCTGCATGGCGGGCGCGTCGGCGGTGCACCTGAACATCTTCGGCCTGCAGCCGGTGGTGGTGTACGGCACCGAGGAACAGAAGCAACGCATGTTGCCGCCCCTGATCCGCGGCGAGCACAAGGCCTGCTTCGGCGTGACCGAGCCGGACACCGGCCTCGACACCACCAAACTGCGCACTCGTGCAGAGCGCAAAGGCGATCACTACATTCTCACCGGGCAGAAGGTCTGGACCTCGACCGCGCAGGTTGCCGACCGGATTCTCGTCATCGCCCGCACCACTCCGCCGGAGCAGGTGAAAAAGAAGACCGACGGACTGACCCTCTTTTACACCGCCTTCGACCGGAAGTATCTCGAAGCGCGCGAGATCGACAAGATGGGCCGCAAGGCGGTGGACTCCAATCAGCTATTCATCGACGGGCTGCCGGTGCCGCTGGAGGACCGGATAGGCGAGGAAGGCCGCGGCTTCGAATACCTGCTGCACGGTCTCAACCCCGAGCGCATTCTCTGCGCGGCCGAGTCGATCGGCATCGGCCGTGCGGCGCTTGCGCGCGCGGTGGCGTACGCGAAGGAGCGGGTGGTATTCGACCGCCCGATCGGTCGGAACCAGGGCGTCCAACATCCGCTCGCCGAATGCTGGATGGAACTCGAGGCGGCGAACCTGATGGTGATGAAGGCGGCGTGGTTGTATGACAACGGCCGTGACTGCGGCGCCGAGGCCAACGCGGCCAAGTACCTCGCGGCGGAGGCGGGCCACAAGGCGGCGCGCACCGCGGTCCTGACCCACGGTGGCTTCGGTTATGCGAAGGAGTACCACGTGGAGCGCTACTTCCGCGAGTCGATGATCACGATGATCGCGCCGGTTACCCAGCAACTCGTGCTGTGCCACATTGCCGAGAAGAAGCTCGGTCTGCCGAAATCGTACTGAGAAAAGTTGAACATTTATTTTAAAACCCAAGCACCGGCGATTGAAAGCGGCCGATTGACGAACAAAAATGGTTCTTACTCACGGCAAGAGGCCTGTCAGGGCGACCCCAGAGAAACGCCATCGGTCGTAGCGGAACGCCTTATACTGCGCATATCCAAGGAGGAGTGAACATGAAACGCATTGCATTCGTTGTCGGTGATTACCCGTCGGAGGAGCGCACCCGGCGCGAGAAGGTGGCGCTGTCGTATTCCACGCCGGAAGTGCAGGTCGGCATCATCTCCACGCCGGTCACACCCTACATCCACGGTTTGACCCCGGCGGAAATGAGCCT
>CANIEV010000090.1 GCA_947466535.1 Betaproteobacteria bacterium | reverse complement strand
GGGTTTGGCCACGGGCAGACTGAATTCGAACACGCTGCCGCCGCCCTCGCGCGGGCGATAGTCGATGCGACCGCCCAGCCGCTCGATGATTCCGCGACAGATGTTGAGGCCGAGGCCGGTCCCGGCGCGTCGACGAGAATCGGACGAGTCGAGTTGTGCAAAACGTTCGAACAAGCGCGCGCGCAGCTCGACCGGCACCCCCGGCCCGCGATCGCTGACGCTGAGCGCGACCGCACCGCCGCGGCGCTGAATGCGCACCTCCACCTCGCCACCCGAAGGCGAGAACTTGCATGCGTTCGAAATCAGGTTGGTGATCACCTGCACGAGCCGATCGCTGTCTCCGTCGATCGGAGGCACATCCGCCTCTGTCGAAAAGCTCACACGCACGCCGTGCGAGGCGGCGAAGCCCTCAGTCTCTTTCACCGAACGCTCCGCCGGTGCCGCGAGGTCGATGCTGCGGATGTTCATGTCGATCTTGCCCGCGAGCATTTTTTCGCTGTCGAGAATGTCGTTGACCAGACGCACCAGGCGCTCGCAGTTTTCCATTGCGATCTTCACCAGCGCGCGTGCCTTGTCCGGCAGCACACCTGTCACTCCGCCCGCGACCAGGCCGAGTGATCCGCGGATCGACGTAAGAGGCGTGCGAAGTTCATGGCTCACCGTGGTGACGAACTCGCTCTTCAGCCGATCGACCTCCTTCAGCGCCGACACATCGGTCGCAAGCACGTAGAAGCCGTTCACCGCCTCCGATTCGTTGCGCCCGGGAACGAGCTGCGCCGAAATATCGCGCGGCCGCCCGTCGCGCTTCGGCAACACGAAATCGAATTGCACCGACTCGCCCTCGAGCACCCGCGCCACATACGACTCGATGCTATCGTAGGTTTCGGTGTCGAGGAGGTTACGAAGCGAAAAGCCGTGGATGCGCGAAGCGTCGCGACCCAGCCAGAGCTCGATTGTCCGGTTGTGAAATTGCAGCCGCCCCGCACGGTCCACATAGCCAATGAACGCGGGCACCGTATCCGTGATCAGGCGCAGTTGTGCCTCACTCGCTCGCAGTGCGCGCAGCGCCGCGGCCCGCGCGGCCTGGTTGCGGTTGATCACCAGCATCGCCCAGACGAGCAGCACTACCGCGAACGCCGTGCCCCAGAAGATCATGAACGCGGTTGTTTCCGCGCTGAACGCGGTGTCGTCACGACGGATTCGTAGCGAGCGCACCGCGAAATGACGGAATTCCTCCGTCAACGACTCGATCCGCCGTTCGAGCTGAACTGCACGCGCCCCCTGGACGAGGGACATCGCGGCCTGCAATCCACGCTCCCGACGTACACCGACCGCTGCGTCGAGCAGGTCGAGCCTCTCGTTAATGCCGAGAACCAGGCGTGCGAGACGACGAATCTGGTCAACGTCGCCGCCGAGGCTGCGCAGGTCCGAAGCCGCCCCGCCCGCCCGGCGCCTTGCGTCCCCATAGGCCGCGAGATCCGGTTCCACACCCGTGATGAGATATTTTCGCTGTGCGGATTCCGCCCGCCGCAGCAAGCCCACAGTGGCCTCCATCATCCCGAGGTCCGACAGGGCTGCGCCTTCGAATCGCCCGGTCTCGACCAGCTCGTCGATGCTTCGCTGCGCCAGAATGCCGACCGCGACAAGAATTGCCAAGCCAAGACAAATCAGAAAATTAATCTGGATCCTGAAGCTCGGGCGCATCCGAGCCATGAACTCCGGCAGACGGCCGCTCACGTCGCGGTCGCCGAACGCCTCAGCGCCCCCAGCAGCGCATCGAAGGCCACGTCATCGGCCTCAGCGGGAAGCGTGCATGCGGGTGCCGGATCCGCGTCATCGCCGCAGAAGGCGTCGAGGAAAGTCTCCGCAGCCTTGGCCGTCGTGCTGACCTCGCCCATTCCGAAGGTACGCGCCGACCCCGCGATCGTATGCAGCAGGCGCCGCAGGTCGAAAAGGCGCGCAACCGGCTCGGTCCCGCCACTCAGGGCCGACCAGAGCGCTTCGATTTCAGCCAGCTTTTCGGGAAGCGAACCGCGGTATTCCGCGGAAAGTTCCTCCATCATCTTCCGGAAAGCGTCGTTGCTCATGCCCGGGCAGGATCAGGCCGACAAGCCGAGTACCGTCTGCACCGCCTTGATCAGCACATCGACCTCGAAGGGCTTGGTGATGTAACCGTCGGCGCCGCCGGCTAGTCCGCGCAGCACCGATTCGCGTGTGGTCTTGCCGGTCAGCATGATCACCGGCGTGCGCTTGAGTGCGGGATGCTGGCGCACTTTCGCGAGCACGTCAAAGCCGTCCGCATCGGGAAGAACCACGTCGAGCAGCACAATATCCGGGTGCTGTGGACGCCGGAACGCAGCCACGATCTCCGCGCGATTGGTCGCCACCTCGGCATGGAAGCCCTCGAGCGTGAGGTACTGCCGCAGCAGCTTGCCCAGATGCGGTTCGTCTTCGATGATCACCGCCGAAAGATGCTCGCCTTCGCGCAGCTTGCGCTTGACCGCGGCCTCGCGGGCAATTCGCACGTAATAACCCTGTCGCTTCAGCGCTGCCTCCCCCGCCATGGCTTCGTGGCTCGCCGCGGCAAGCGCGCCCTCGGAGGGCGATGGTGCAGGCGTCGGGTTCAGAAACCCGGTGAAATCCAGATCATCAGGGGATGGCGGGGGCGCAAGGCCGATCAACCGCTCCTGCAACATCTTCTGCAGCATCTTCTCCGCCATGTCCCGGGGCCCCCCGCGGCGCGATGCAGCACCTGACCCACCGTCGCATAACCGTCGATCAGTATGAGCAATTCGAGCGCCTGCCTCGACAGTTTTGTGGACGCACCGTGGAGTTCCTTTTTCCCCTGGTCGGTCAGCACGAAGATGTCGCCTTCAATCAGCGGCACGGGGGGGATAGGATTCATCGGCATCTCTCGGCTGTTTTAATCGCGGCGAAAAGGGGCTTTTTTAAACCGGTGCTAGCTTAAGCGATTATCGGAAATGCAGGAATCTTCACATGTCCTGCGCTGGTACTTGCTCCGCATGACGCATATCATTCTTCCCGGGAGAAACGCATCCGGCCATGCCGGCAAGGCCAGAATGCAAGTCCGGCGCAAAAGGAGCCCGATATGGCAGCCCCTGGAAACATACCTATCTACTCGGCGGAAAATCGCGAAAGCATCCCCGTCTACCCGCTGGACGTTTTCTGCGTGACTGACAAGGGCAGCGCGGAAATCCGAGGCGGATTGACGACACTCTCTCCGGAAGCCATCGAACTGCTGGTCCTGGTCGACGGCAAGGCGAATGTCGGCGATATCGAACAGCTTGCCGCCCATATCGCGCCTGAAAGCCTTCGCGGAACACTCCGAAAACTGCTCGGGGCAGGGCTGCTGCGCCCGGCAACCATCGCCGAACTCGAGGGCATCGATTTCAGCGATTTCTTCAGCCCGAAGAAGACGTCGGCAGAACCCTCGGCCGGCGCGTCCGCGAGCGCGGACAAGGAAGCCGCCGTCGGCACGCCGGAGTTGCAGAGCAAGGGCTACTACGTCAGCATCGCGCGACGTTCAGGCTCTGCCCATGCCCCCGCCGACGGCAAGACGCTCGCAGTGCTGGTAATCGAGGACGATCCGATACTTGGCAAGTTGCTTCATCAGCGATTTACCTCGGAGGGTTACGCCGTCCGGGTGGCGGCCAACCGCGAGCAGATTCTCGCCGCGCTGCGAAGCCTCCCCCTGCCCAACCTGGTGCTGCTTGATGTACTGCTGCCCGACGCCAACGGCTTCGATGTGCTCACGCGCATGAAACAACACCCTAAACTGCGCGCGGTGCCGGTCGTCATGCTGACCGGACAGGCGACACGCGCGAGCGTGATGCGCGGACTGGTGGGCGGCGCCGACGGCTATATCACCAAACCCTTCGACGTGGAGATCCTCGTTCGAGGCGTAAAGGCGGTGCTCGGCATCGGCTGATGACGCGCCTTCGCTATACTCCGGAACATTCATTCACAGCGAGAGTTTTTCATGGCCCGTCTTCCCTACCCCGATCTCACCACCCCCGAAGCCGCGCCGGTCGCCGAGCGCATCGCCTCCGAGCGCGGCAAGGTCATCAATCTCTACAAGATGTTGCTGCACAGCCCGGTGGTCGCCGACGGCTGGCGCGCCTTTCTCACCGCGATCCGTCAGAAGGCCTCGCTGTCGGACCGCCACCGCGAACTGGCGATCCTTCGCGTCGCAGTGATCAACCGGGCGCCCTACGAGTTCGCCGCGCACATCCCGTTCGCAAAAAATAGCGGCTTCACCGATGCAGAGATCAAGGAAATCGAACACGACAAGATGCCCGCGAGTGTCACCGATGCCGACCGCGCGGTCCTTGCACTCACCGACGAAATGACCCGCAACGTGCAGGTGCTCGATGCGACGTACGCGGAGGCGAAAAAACATTTCAATGACCGCGAGATGGTGGAACTTACCGCCACAATCGCCGCGTACAACCTCGTGTCGCGTTTTCTCGAGGCGAATCAAGTGGATCACGAGTAGTCGATCCCGATTGCCGCGTCGGGCTGCGCCCTCCTCGCAACGACGGAACATACGCCGTCATTGCGAGCCAAGCGACGCAATCCCGGCTTTACGAGCGCAGCGAAGCAATCCCGGTACTCTCCACGTCAAGACATGAACTGCGACGATTTCACTTTCCACCGCCTGCGCGTACGCTGGGCGGAGGTCGACCGTCAGAAGGTTGACGAACAAGGGGGCGACGCCCCCTTGTATATCCGTGACTCATGAGTACTCCGGGATGAACCGCGACGAATTCACCTTCTTCCATCGCCTGCGCGTTCGCTGGGCGGAGGTCGACCGTCAGGATGTTGTCTTCAATGGCAACTACTTCCTGTACTTCGACGTGGCGATTGCCGACTACTGGCGAGCGATCGGCTTCAACTACCCGGACGACATCGTCCAGAAGTTCGGCACCGACATCTATGCGGTCAGGGCGACTGCGGATTACCTCGGCTCGGCACGTTACGACGAGGAACTCGACATCGGCTGCCGCGTGGGCCGCATCGGCCGCTCGTCGATGAATTTCCGGTTCGGCATCTGGCGCGGCGCAGACCTCCTCACCACAGGAGAGCTGGTCTATGTGAACGCCGATCCGTCAACACGCAAGAGCGCGCCCTGGCCGGATTCGCTCAGGAGCGCCATCCTCGATTACGAGCGACTGCGGCCGGAACTCGCCGTTCCCGCCTGAGGTCCGGCCTCAGCCCGCAGGTTTCCTGCAGCCTGAAAACAGCGTCTCGTTGCCTTCCACGAGCGTGATCTCGCCATCCTTGGTACTGAAGATCGCCCGGCCGTTGGTGTAGCCACCGCCCGGGGACGGTGCAAGGTCGAGCCGGAATTCGCGCTCGGGATAAATGATCACCACCGATTTTCCGCCTTCGGGATGGCGCACCACGAGCTGTTTGTTGGATGCACATGCATAAACGGTGGCATCGCTCGGGATGCGCGACTGCTCTGCAACCGCGGCCCAGGGATTGAGACGGCTGAACTCGGCAGAACTGCAACCCGCCACCAGCAGAACCGAAACCACTGCCACGATCAAACTCTTGCTGAATGTCATTAATTACTCCTTGCGGCGCACTGCGACTCCCGCGGCACCTCCGTGAACGTGCATTGTCCGCCGATTGTCCCCGATCGGCGAGCGGGATGGCGAATTCCGCGACGGACCGGACCGCTATAATTCCCCTCCCGCTCAGCCCATCCTGGAAGTTTCCCGCCATGAAAAACCATGACAAGCTGTTCATCAACGGATACTGGGTGGCCTCGACCGGGAGCGCGCGCCTCGATGTCATCTCCCCATCGACCGAAGAACGGATCGGAAGCATCCCCGACGGCACCGCGCAGGACGCCGATGCCGCAGTGCGCGCGGCACGCGCCGCCTTCGACGGCTGGTCCGCGACACCCGCGGCAGAGCGGGCCGCCCTGTTGCAGAAAATCCACGAAGGCATGAAGGCAAGAAGCGAGGAAATCGGGCGCACGATAGCAGGCGAAGTCGGTATGCCGCTCAAGCTCGCCACCCGAATCCAGGCGGGATCGCCCACCTTCACCTTCGGCATGTACGCAAAGCTGCTCGGCAGTTTCGCGTTCGAGGAAAAGGTCGGCAACTCGCTCGTGCTGCGTGAACCGGTCGGCGTCGTCGTCGCGATCACCCCGTGGAACTATCCCCTGCACCAGATCGCCTGCAAGGTCGCACCCGCACTTGCAGCCGGCTGCACCGTGGTGCTCAAACCGACCGAGATCGCTCCGCTCAATGCCTTCATCCTTGCCGAGATCATGGAGGCCGCGGGCGTCCCGAAGGGCGTGTTCAATCTTGTCACCGGCACCGGACCGGTCATTGGCGAAGCGCTGGTGAATCATCCGGACGTCGACATGATTTCCTTCACCGGTTCCACGCGCGCCGGCAAACGCATTTCCGAGCTCGCCGCGAAGAGTGTCAAGCGGGTCGCGCTCGAACTCGGCGGCAAGAGCGCCGCGGTGATTCTTGACGACGCGGATCTCGCCGCCGCGGTGAAGGGCACCGTCAATGCCTGCTTTCTCAATTCCGGCCAGACCTGCAGTGCGCACACCAGGATGCTGGTTCCCGCCGGAAAATATGACGCGGCGGCAAAGCTCGCGATCGAGGCAGTAAAGGGATTCACTCTTGGCGACCCTTTTGCGGAAACGTCAAAGCTCGGCCCGCTCGTCTCGAAGGCGCAGCGCGACCGCGTTCGCGGTTTTATCGACAAGGGCATTGCCGAAGGCGCCGAACTTCTCACCGGCGGCCCGGAGGCACCGGACGATCTTGCCAGGGGCTGGTACGTGAAGCCGACCGTGTTCGGCCGCGTCGATCCGAAATCCACCATCGCACAGGAAGAAATCTTCGGCCCGGTGCTCTCGATCATCAGCTATCGCGACGAGGACGAAGCAGTGCGGATCGCCAATGACACGATCTACGGCCTTGCAGGTGCGGTCTGGTCTGCAAGCGACGCGCATGCGCTCGCGGTGGCAAAGCGTCTTCGCACCGGGCAGGTGGATATCAACGGCGGCACCTTCAACATGCTCGCGCCTTTCGGCGGCTTCAAGCAGTCCGGGCACGGCCGCGAACTCGGCAAGTTCGGGCTGGAAGAGTTCCTCGAATACAAGTCGCTGCAGATGCGGCCAGAAGCCGCAGGCTGATTTCTAACGGTGCCAAGGGCTGAACCTCACCGCGCCAGGGGCTGATATCCGCCAACCTGACGCGATACACAGCTGCGAAAGAGAGACCACGATGACGACGGAAAAAACACCCAAGTACTACTTCGAGGACTTTCCGGTCGGATTTGTCGCCGACATGCCCGGTCCCACCGTGGACGAACAGGAGATGCTCGATTTCGCGCGTCGCTACGACCCGCAATCCTTTCATGCCGATCCGGAAGCCGCGAAGCACTCGCCCTTCGGCGGACTGATCGCCAGCGGCTGGATGACTGCCGGCCTGTGCATGCGCGCGATCTACGACGGCTATCTCAAGGATACCGCCGGCATGGGTTCGCCCGGCGTGGAGAACCTGCTCTGGAAAAACCCGGTGCGTGCAGGCGACACGCTTCGCGTGCGCATGACGGTGTTGCAGGCGCGCGTCTCTGCGTCCAAACCCGATCGTGGCCTGATCACGCACCTCTGGGAAGTGTTCAACCAGAAGGACGAACAGGTGATGGAGATGACCGGCATCACGATTGCCCGCCGACGGCCGGCGGTGCAATGACTATCGCCACATGAAGGGCGCACGTTGATCCTCAATCACCGCATCCACGTTCTCACCCGCAAGGAAGAACTCGATCAGGCGCGCGCCGAGGGCCGCGTCGCGGTGGTGCTGGACATCCTCTTTGCCACCAGTTCGATGGTGAATGCGCTTGCGCACGGCGCAAGCGCGATCGTTCCGGTCCCCGACGAAGCCTCCGCCCGCGCGGAAGCAGCCGCCCGTCCCTCCGGAAGCACGAGGCTCGCGGGCGAACTCGACGCGGTGACACTCCCCGGCTTCGCGCCACCCACGCCGATCGCGCTTGCAAACAGCGACATCGCCGGCCGGACGGTGGTGCACTCGACCACCAACGGCACCGTGGCCTTCGGCCTCGCCGCCGCTGCAAAGGCAGTATATGCCGGCGCTCTGATCAACGGCGGCGCACTCGTCGATCACCTGCTTCAAGCACACCCGGAGGACCCGCTGCTCATCATCTGCGCCGGCTCGATGGGGAATTTCAATCTCGAGGATTTCGTCGGCGCGGGCTATCTCGTGGATCTGCTCGCGCAGCAACTTGGCGAGCAGGCCGACTTTTCCGATGCCGCACGCGCAGCGCTTGCAGTCTTCAGGGGCGACACGCCCGAGGCGCTGTTGCTCGCCTCGCGTGTCGGCCGGATGTTCGCATCGCGGCGACTGGAAGATGAAGTGCGCTACTGCGCGCGCCTGTCGATTCTTCCCGTGGTGGCGAAGATGGAAGACGGCGAACTGCGGAATATCGCGTCACGCTGACCGCCCGAGCGGGTCATTGCGAGCGAAGCAACGCAATCCCGGAGTTCAACCCACGCGCGTCTGTCTTGCCGCCAGCGCCCACACCAGCACGAATGCCGCAAGCGCCCAGGCCGCGGCCGGCAGCCAGGCGAGTGCTGCGCGGAACCCGGCATCCTGATTGAGCGCAAGAGCGATGACGCCAATGCGCGCCACCGCTGCGAGCGCGAACATCGAGAACATCCCGCCCGAAGCATATCCCTCGCGCCCGGTGTGGCCGAGCGCAAGCGCGGCGCCAAAGGCGCCAAACATCACCGCGCCCCAGGCCGCACCCGAGGCGAACTGTGCGGCCACCAGCATGCCAAGCGATCCCGCCATCACCGCCATGATCGAGGCCGCCGCACCAAGCGCCGCACCCGCCGCGAGCACGCGAAAATCGCCGTAGCGACGGATCACGAGTGTGAGCGGCAGCACGAACAGGTTGAAGCCCACCCAGAACACCGGCATCAGGTATTCGAGGTCTGCAGGCTTCGCGAATTTCAGGAATTGCGGCGCGGCATTGAGCGAGAAATGCACCTGGTAGCCAAGCCCCGCGAGCGCGGCGACGAGCAGGAACGCGGGAATCGGAATACGGACCGCAGGCTCGGGTGCGGGCGCGCCGCGCCCCACGCCGGAGAGCGCCGTCTCCGCCCAGGTCAGCGCCCAGGCAGCCGCGACCACCGCCACCGAGGAAAGAATGAAAGGCAGGCGAGGATCGGCTTCGCGCAGTGCCACCGTCAGGAACGGCGCGACCGCGCCTGCCGCGCCCGTGCCGAACAGCCAGAGGCTGCTCACCCAGCGACGATCACCCACCGAGGCGTACTTGCCCAACATCACCAGCGGCGGCGCGCGAAGCGCGGATGAACTCGCGGCCCAGAATGCGGTAAGCACGAGGAACAACACCGGGCTCGCAAGCGGTGCGACGAAAGGCAGCGCAAGAAAGGCAAGCGCCGATGCGAGCGTGATCAGCGCGAGTTGCGGACCGAGTTTTCCGACCACTTTCGCGGCGCGATCGGCATACACCCCCATCGCCCAGTCGACCGCGAGAAAGATCACCTGATCGGCGAGAAGTATCCACACGATCCACTGCTTCGAAATGCCCACCTGCATCGCAAGACGCGGCAGGAAGATCACGTACACCGTCCAGCTCAGGGTGAAGAAGAGTTGCAGCAGCGCGAAGTACGGGCCTATCTGGTTGCGCATCCGATTTCGCTCCCCGGTTAATGCGGCGCCGACATCAGCCCGCGGATCTGCCGTACCGCATTATCGACCTTGAACCGGACAAAGGCCTTGCCCATCGACGCGGTGGATTTGCGCGGGTCGCCATCGACCCCGTTGCTGCCGTCGCCCGGCACCGTGCGGTCGCGGCGCAGCATGCGCCCGCTGCGGTCGACGTGCATCAGTTCGGAGGTGTCGGGCAAGCCGGCGTGCGCACCCGCGACAAGCCCGCGACTTTCGAGATACGTACCCACCGATTTTTCGGTACCGAAATAGAGATCGGGCACGTGAAACACGCGCACGCCCTTCGGTTTCCACTCGCGGTCGAGTTCCGCCGCCACCCGTGCAAGCGCCTCCTGCCCGCCGCCGTGATCGCCCATCAGGAACACCCAGCGGAATCCGGCGGCGATCGCGCTCTGCGACACCTCCCGGGCGACCGCGCCGAAGGTCGCCTCCGATACACTCACACTGCCCGGGAACGCCATGTGCCCGGTGCGCGCCGCCGCATCACCGGTCGGCGCGAACGGCATCACCGGATACACAAGCGCATTGCCAAGCGTGCGCGCGATCCGCCCGGCCACATGCCGCGCGACCGCGTTGTGCTTCCCGGTCGCCATGTGCGGACCGTTCTGTTCGGTGCTTCCGGCATAGTAAATCGCGACATTCCGGCCCGAGGCGATCGCCGCACGGACCTCCGGTGACGTCATGTCCTCGATGAACACCGGATCCGTGCGGGCCGACGCGGATGCCGCGACGAGCAGCCACGCCAGAACGATGCCTGCGGCAAACCGGACTGTCGACAAATTCATCGCCCCGACGCGATCAGACGCAGCGCAAGGCCGGCGAACACCGCGGCCGCGACACGGTTCATCACCTTTCGTATGCGTGCCGAGCGTGCGAGCGCCTGACCGAGCGTACCCGCGAGCGCCGCGATCGCGCCGAACACCAGCGCGGTCGCCAGCATGAACAGCGCGCCGAGCTCGACCATCTGCAGGGGAATGCTGCCGCGCACGGGGTCGGCGAACTGGGGCAGGAACGCGAGAAAGAAAATCGAGACCTTGGGATTGGTGAGGTTCATCAGGATGCCGCGGCGATAGAGCACGCCGGGCGGCGCCGAGGGAGCGGCGACTTCGCCCTGCTCCTCGACCGGCGTGCGCAAAACCTGCCACGCGAGCCAGAGAAGGTAGGCCGCGCCCGCCAGTTTGAGCACGGTGAAAGCGACCGCCGATGCCTGAAACACCGCGGCTACGCCGATCGCCACCGCCGCTGTGTGACCGAGCAGGCCGGTGCACAGTCCGAGGGTCACCAGAAAACCTGCGTTGCGTCCGTGCAACGCGGACTGCGCAAGAACGAACAGGATGTCCGGGCCGGGCGCAAGCGCAAGAAGTACGCTGGCTGAAAAAAACACGACGGCGGTTTCGGCGGTGAGCATGCGCCAAGCTTAGCGCAGGCGAGCCATCACCGGGCAGGCCGGGGCGGGTGTGGGTCGCCGGGATTGCCAACGAACCCGATCCCTCTAGTGCCGACCCCCGTACCCCACCAGGCCCATCATCAGGCGCACCAGGCCGTAGCCGATCCACACCGGCACGCGTTCCCAGAGCGGCCGCTGGAACCAGCGCCGTTTCGGCAGGTACTGCGCGCCCTCCTCGATGGCCTGCTGCAGCGAGGCGCGAAGTTCGCCCGCGAAACCCGGGTCCTCGATGACCAGGTTCGCCTCGCGCGCAAGCATCAGACTGAAGGGATCGATGTTCGATGATCCCACCGTGGCCCAGTGCCCATCGACCACCGCCACCTTCGCGTGCATGAAACTCTTCTGGTACTCGAATATCTCGACGCCCGATTCGAGCAGCGACCCGTAGAGCGCGCGCGAAGCGTAATGCAGCAGCACATACTCCACCCGCCCTTGCAGCAGCAGAATAACGCGCACACCGCGCTGCGCAGCGGCCGCAAGCGCGCGCCGGAAACGCGTCCCGGGAAAGAAGTACGCATTGGCGATGATGATCTCCTCGCGCGCGCTCCCGATCGCGCCAAGATACGCCTCCTCGATGTCGGCGCGATGCCGCAGGTTGTCGCGCAACACCAGTTGCGCGCGCTGGTAACCCTTGGGCGACGCGTCCACGCCGGCCTTTCGCTCCACCTGCCAGCGGCGCTTGAGGTTCGCCCAGGCAACGAGCGTCCAGAGCCGTTCGACCGCCGCCTGCGCAGGCTCGAGGACGGGACCCTCGAAACGCACCGCGTAGTCGTAGCGCGGCGGAACATGACCCGGCGTGTGCATGTCGTCGATCAGGTTTATGCCGCCGAGAAATCCCACCCTGCCGTCAATCGCCACGAGTTTGCGGTGCATCCGGCGCAGACGGTGCTTGCGCCAGCGAAGCGAAATGTCCGGACGAAAAAAAAGCAGCCGCACCCCGGCACCGTGCAGCTCTTCGCGCAGAATCTGTGGCATGTCCTTGCCACCGAAGCCGTCGACCACCACATGTACCGCCACGCCGCGCCCCGCTGCACGGCAAAGCGCATCGGTGATGCGACGTGAGCTTTCATCCTCGACATAGATGTAGGTCTCGAGGTACACCTCCGCCCGCGCCTCGTCGATCGCCTGCTCCAGCGCGGGGAAATACTCCCCGCCCGAGCACAGCAGAGTGATCCGGTTGCCCTCGACCAGTGCACTCATCGCGGCATCAGGCCGGCAGCAGCCTCAGATGCGCCGACAGCGGCGCATGGTCGGAGATGCGCGACCAAGGATGGCCATGATGCACCTCCACGTGATCGACATCGAAGCCGCGCACATAAATCCGGTCGAGGCGCAGCATCGGCAGCAGGCTCGGGAAGCTGCGCGCCGGCTTGCCGTTGCGGTCGCGAAACGCCTCGCGCAGATGCAGAGCATCGGCAAGACGCTTGCCGATCAGGTTGCGCCAGTCGTTGAAATCGCCCGCGACCACCAGGGGCGCGTCATCCGGGACCATACGGTGGATGCGGTCGATCAGCGCGCCGACCTGGTGTCGCCGGCCATGCTCGTTGAGCGCGAGGTGCACGCAAAGACAGTGCAGCAGCCGCTCGCTGCCGGGCATGCGGATCTCGCAGTGAAGCAGGCCGCGCCGTTCGAAGGCGTGGGCGGACACGTTCTGGTTCTCCGCGCTTTCGATCGGATAGCGCGAGAGGATCGCGTTTCCGTGGTGGCCGTGGTCATACACCGCATTGCGGCCGTAGGCGAACTCGGGCCATATCTCGTCGGCAAGAAATTCGTACTGCGGCTCTGAAGGCCAGTTGTCGAAGCGTGCCGCGTGACGCCGATGATGACCCTGCACTTCCTGCAGGAACACGATATCGGCGCCAAGCAGGCGCAGGTGGTCGCGAAGTTCGTGCACCATCATGCGCCGGTTGAATTGCGAGAAGCCCTTGTGAATGTTGTAGGTCGCGATACGCAGTTTCATGGAAGGTCGAAATAGTTGCCGATCAGGTTCGGATCGTCGAAATGGCGCATGCCGACGAAGGCAGTGGCGTGCCTTCCCCACTGGCGCATCGCGCCCGCGTTGGCGATGCCCATCGGCCAGAAGAGAAAGCGTTCGCCTCGCTCGCTGCCCGGCACGAAGCCCGCACTGTCAAAGGCGCTGCGGCGCCTTGGCGTGTCGCCCCCGCTTGCTGTCTCATGACTTGGCAACGAACGCAGATCGTTGTCGTCGGCGAACGCATACGGCCGGATCTCGCCGCCGAAACCGGGATCGACAAGCACACGCTCGATGTAATGCGCCCCGGCGGACAGGCGGATTCCTATCCTGTCGCTCGCCGAATGTGCGACGAGAGACTGAGGCGAGAACAGGCCTTCGTCGATCGTCTCGGGCTGCGGCTTCACGCGAATCCCGGAGACGGGAAAGAACAGGTGGTAGCAGCCGCAGTGATGGATCGTGTCGTACACCGTCGGCATGCCCGTGCGATCCAGCGTCACCCTCCAGATCAGCGCGTCGAACTTCCCGGCAAGCAGATCCCCCGGCGATTCCGGCGGCCGTGCCGCGAACCAGAAAACGTAGTTGAGTTGCAGCGCGAGGCGCCCGCCGACGATCGCGTGCGACAACCGGGTGTACACCGTCGGACGAAAGAAGTTCACCCACAGCCCGCCATCTGCGGCATATTCAACGCGGCCGATCCGGTCGTCGTAGCTCGCCTCATCGACGAGTATCTCCGGGGCGAAGGCGGTGAACAGGGCGTCGCTGTCCTCGCGCGAGATGCGCGGCACGCCGAGCGCATCGGGCGCGCTGCGCGCAAGGATCGCGCGCACGTCCTCCGCCTCCGGCCGGCGATGACCGCCGCCGAGCCGGTAGTGCACGGGCTTGCCCTTGACCGGAAGCGCATCGGGCGACGTGGCAAACATAGCGCGCGTCTGCGCCTGCCAGTTTTTTACACCCCGCGCGAACGGCAGGCGGGTGAGCGGATACAGGCCAAGCGCGCGTCGCGCGGCGATGTAATCGGGCGGCACCCGCGCCGCCGTGCGCAGCGCATCGCGCGCCGCGGGGCCCGCGGTGTCGGCGGCGAGCAGGCGGGTACGACAATCGCGCAGCGCATCCGCGTCCGACAGCGCTTCGCCGGAGGGCGCCGCCGGAGCGGAAAGATTCGCGAGTTCGATCCGGCGCGCCGCGTCATCCAGGGCTGCAAGTCGCGCTGTCCATGCGGCGAACGCCGCATCGCCATCGGAACGCGAGGCAAGCGCCTCGCCAAGCCGGTCGGCTCGCAGGTACGGATAGCCGGGCAATCGCGGCTCCTGGGCATCCCGCACGCCTGCTGCATCGACAAGACGATCGGCCCGGGCAAACAGACGCGCGCATTGCGCAAGCACGTCGTCCGCAGCGTCGCTCATCCGCGACGACGCGGGACTCTCGGCATAAGGATTGACGCTTGCGCATCCGGCGAGCGCGAACAACACGATGAGCGCAAACAGCACCTGGCTGCGCGTACCGCCTCTCATGGCGCGGACGAACTGAAGGGCGAGGGCAAGGCCGGTGGAGTCGACCGCATCTCGCGCGGAGGCCGCCGCAGGTCAGCATCGCGACGCTGGATCTCGGCGACGAGTTCATTGAATCGCCTGTGCATCGAATAGCGCACCGCAGTGAGCCCGATGATCGGCGGCATCATGAAATCTGGCACGAAGCGCCCGGTGTAGGCGAGGTGCACCCCGCCCGGGCGCTGCGAGATCTCGTAGCGGCCGATGAAATCCTGAAAGCTGCCCGAGATCGCGCGCGCAACGATGGTTCGCGGCGGGTTCTCGAATACGACCATGCGCACCTCGATCGGCTGGACAAACAAGAGAAAGCCGAATTCGCCCTTCTGCTCCACCACCACCGGCCCCTCGCCGCCGGTCCCTCCGCGCGAAAGGATCTTCGAGCTGTGCATATCGGACACGAAACGCGGGTAGCCCTCGTAATCGGTGAGCACCGCCCAGACCGTCTTGGCATCGACCGCGAGATCGACGCTTGCGGTGACGGTGACGAACTCGCCCTCGCGGATCACGTCGATCACACTGGTCTGGGCGATCGCCCCCCTCGCGGCAAAAAATACCGAGCCAAGGGCCACGAGCAGAGGCAGGAACACCTGAATCATGCGCATGACCTTAGCATGCGGGGTTCCGGATCGGGCGAGGCCGCGGGAGCCGGCGGCGTTCGGGGTCAGGCCAGCCCGGCGCGGCGTGCGATCATCAGAATCGCGTCCCGGTTGGTCCAGGAGAGCGTGCGCTCGGCGGCATCGCGCCAGGCCAGCCACTCGAATCGGGTGTGTTCGCGGGGCTCCAGCCTGACGGGCGTTCCCGCCGGAACCTCGAGGCTGAACATGTGCTCGCGGTTGTGGGTGACGCCGGGCGCGTAGCGTCCGCGGTGCTTGGCGAAAATCTCGAAACTGTTCTCGATCGCCCAGTCGGTGAGGCGGTGCACCCGTGCATCAATGCCGGTTTCCTCGCCCACCTCGCGCACCGCGGTGTCGGCAAGCGGCTCGTCCTCGTGATCCAGACTGCCGGTCACCGACTGCCAGAAGCCGGGCCAGGCGGCACGTTCCATCATCAGGACATCGAATCCCGGGGTGTGAATGACCACCAGCACCGAGCGCGGGATCTTGAAGCGCAGCGTGCTATCCGCCTCAGGCATCGTCATTAAAGTTCAATTTTTATTTTTAAACCCAAGCAACTGCGCCTGAAAGCGGTCAATTCCAATACTCTATCCGGCATATTTTTCTCAGACAGAGAGCACTGGCCAGCCGGAACTCCAGCCATCGGGTCCGCCGATCAGGGTCCAGAAGGGCTTGCCCTGCTCGCGCCAGAAGGCGCTGGTCTCGGCCATCACTTCCATCGCCTCCTCGAACTCGTGGCGGTGCCCTGCGCAGAAATGCTTGCTCTTCTCGAGGATCACCACATAGCCCTTCGCGGGCAGCCACTCGAGGTCGGTGAGGCAATCGGCAAACGCATCCCAATTGGCGCCGAACCAATCGGGGAACTTGAGCCCCTTCGCCACATGGTCGATGAAGTCCGCCTTGTCGTGCGCGTGTCCGATGTCCAGACGCACCGCGAGCAGGCCCGCGGCTTCGGCCTCGTGCGCGAGCTCGCGCGCATCGCCACCGAGATGGAACACCCCGGCACGCGCCGGATC
>CANIEV010000089.1 GCA_947466535.1 Betaproteobacteria bacterium | reverse complement strand
TGCGGCGGTGGTGTCCCACGACGACAGCGATCACGCCGGCGGCGCCCGTTCGGTGCTTGGTGCGCTGCCCACGGGAATTGCGTGGACGGCGATCGCGCTTCCCGACGACCGGGTGGGCGACGCGCGCTACCGGCTGCCCTGTCTCGCCGGACGGCGCTGGTCGTGGGACGGGGTGGAGTTCCTGTTCGTGCACCCCGATCCGGCGACGCTCGACAATCCCTTCGTCAGTACCAACAACCGGAGTTGCGTGCTGCGTGCGGTCGCACCCGGCGGTACCGTGCTTTTTACAGCGGACATCGAGCGGCGGGCGGAGCAGGCAATCGTCCTCGCGCGCGCGTCGGAACTTCGTGCCGATGTTCTGCTGGTGCCGCATCACGGCGCGGCGGGGTCCTCGTCGCCGGAGTTCGTGCAGGCGGTGGCGCCGCGCTATGCGCTGGTATCGGCCGGTTACCGGAACCGCTTCGGACATCCGCGCGCCGAGGTGGTGCGCCGCTATGAAACCGCCGGCGCTCAGGTACTGCGCACCGACAGGGGAGGGGCGATCGAACTTCGCGTGGGATCGCAGGGGATCGAGACGCATTCCGAGCGCGAACGCGCGCCGCGTTACTGGCAGGACAAGCGATGATCACACGCGGTGAATTCATGGTATTCGCCGGACGGAGGCATCATTTGTATAGAGTTTTTCGCTTTGCTCCGATGAGCGACTCGCATGTATGATCGCCGCGCAGACTTATTCCGTATTTCGGCACGTCCAGCAGGTTCCGTCAGGGCACGACAATCCGCCCGGCGAACACAATGAGGAGGAGCACACGATGAGGTTCTCAAAACGTATCGCGACCGGGATCGCCGGCGCGCTTCTTTCCCTGGGCATGCTGTCGCAGCCCGCCACGGCGCAGACCTCGGGGCAGCCGATCAAGGTCGGCAGCACGCTCGCCCTCACCGGCCCGCTGTCGGCGACTGCACTGATCCACAAGCTGGTGGGCGAGATCTACGTCGAGCACCTGAACAAAACCACCGGTCTGCTCGGTCGGCCGGTGGAATGGATCGTCAAGGACGACCAGTCCAAGCCGGACGTGGCGCGCACCCTGTACGAACAGCTGCTGACGGTGGAGAAGGTCGACCTGCTGCTCGGACCGTATGCCACCGGCAACATTCTCTCGGCGATGGGCGTGGCGCAGCGCTACAACAAGATCCTGATCCATCACACCTTCGGTATCCCGAGCCTAGCCAAGTACGACATGCACTTCCCGACCTGGGCGATCGGCGCGGACCCGGGCACGACCTACCCGAACACGGTGTTCGATGCGCTCGCGGCTTCCGCCAAACCGCCCAAGACGATCGCGATCATCACCAGTAAATTCCCCTCACTGCACTTCATGTCGCTCGGCGCGCGTGAAGTCGCGAAAAAGCGCGGCCTGAAGGAAGTGCTGTTTCTCGAGTGGGAATTCGGCAACCGTGACTTCGGCCCGATCGCCAGCCGCGTCAAGGACGCCAAGCCCGACTTTCTCTGGGTGGGTGACATCGGACTCGAGGGCAACCTGTTCCTCGAAGCCGCGAAGAAGATCGACTACGAACCCCCGATGCATTTCCACCTGTACCCCGCGCCGGGGCCGCTTGCGAAGGCGCCCGAGGGCAAGAACGCGCTCGCCGCGACGATCTTCGAGGAACACCCGCCGTTCACCAACAACCCGGCGATCGCGCAGTTTGTGAAGACCTTCAACGAGCGCGCGGCCAAGGCCGGCCTGCCGGACACGACGGTGGAAACGCAGGCTGCGGCGTCGTATGCCGCCTGGCAGGTGCTCGAAGCGGCGGTGACCGCGAACAAGAGCCTGGATGACAAGCTGCTCGGCCAGTGGCTGAAGAAGAACACCGTCGACACCATTCAGGGCAAGCTGCGCTTCAACGGCCAGAACAACTACGGCGATGACCTGATGCGCGTCAAGCAGGTGCAGAACGGCAAGTGGCTCACCGTCTGGCCGAAGGAATGGGCGGCGCCTGGCGCCAAGCTGATCACGCCCTGATCACGATATAAAAGCCGGTCACCGGACGCGGGCCTGCCTGCGTCCGGCAGGTCGGCCCCCCCCCGCGGCATCGATGGAGGAGGACACCCATGAACAGTTCACGTCGTCTTGTACTTGCGTTTGCAGGCGCGACACTCGCGCTGTTGTCGGGCATGTCGGTGGCACAGGCGCCGTCCGTTGCGCCCATACGTATCGGGGGCACTCTTTCGCTCACCGGACCGCTCGGCGCCACTGGCCTGGTGCACAAGATCGCCGGCGAAATTGCGGTCGAGCAGATCAACAAGCGCGGCGGGCTGCTTGGCCGGCCGGTCGAGTGGGTGTTGAAGGACGATCAGTCGCGCCCGGATCTCGCAAGAACGATCTACGAACAGCTGATCACTGTCGACAAGGTAGACATGCTGATGGGGCCGTACGGCACCCAGAACATCCTCTCGGCGATGGGCGTGGCGCAGCGTTTCAACAAGGTGCTTTTGCACAGCACATTCGGCCTCCCGGCGCTGGCGAAGTACGACATGCAGTTCTCCGTCGGCGGGCAGGCTTATGACGTGGAGAACGTCTGGCCGAACACGGTATTCGACGCGGTGCTTGCATCGGCACGGCCGCCCAAGACGGTGGCGATCGTCACCAGCAAGTTCCCGTCGGCGCATTTCGTGTCGGCGGGTGCGCGCGAAGTTGCAAAGAAGCGCGGCATCAAGGAAGTTCTCTATCTCGACTGGGATTTCGGTAGTCGCGACTTCGGGGCGATCGCCAGCCGGATCAAGGATGCCAATCCCGATTTTCTCTGGGCCGGCACGCTCGGGCTTGAAGGCAATCTCCTGATCGAGGCGATGAAGAAAATCGATTACACGCCGCCGATCCAGTTCCACATGCTTCCGGCGCCTGGACCTATGGCCAAGTATCCGGACGCGAAGAATGCGCTCGCTATCACCGTGTTCGAAGAACACGCGCCGTTTCTGAACAATGCGGTCGCCGCCGAGTTCGTGAAGATCTTCCACGAGCGGGGGGCCAAGGCCGGCCTTCCGGATAGTTCGGTCGAACTGATGGCCTCGGTGCAGTTCGCGACCTGGCAGGTGCTCGAGGCGGCTGTTGGCGCCACCAAAAGCATCGATGACAAGACGCTCGCCGGCTGGTTGAAGGCGAACCGGGTAACCACCATCATCGGTCAGGTACGCTGGGATGGTCCGAACAACTTCATCAAGGGCCCGGACCTGTACCGGGTTAAGCAACTGCAGAACGGCAAATGGAACGTGGTCTGGCCGAAGGACTGGGCGGCGCCCGGCGCCAAGCTGATCACGCCCTGACAGGGCAACAGGTATTTTCGGTCGACGCAGGCGCGCGGCCGGGGAATCGAAAACAGGTGGATTGAGGGAGGAGCATCCATGAACACCGGACGTCGCAGAGTGCTTGTCGCGGCAGGTTTTGCACTGTCGCTTGCAACGGGTTTGTCTTTTGCACAGGCTCCCCCAGGGGCACCGGTGCGCATCGGCAGTTCGCTCGCGCTGACCGGACCGCTTGGCGCCACCGGTCTGGTGCACAAGCTCGCCGCCGAAATCGCGATCGAACAGATCAACAAGCGCGGCGGATTGCTTGGTCGGCCGATCGAGTGGATACTCAGGGATGACCAGTCGCGCCCGGATGTGGCGAGGACGATCTACGAGCAGTTGCTCACGGTCGAGAAGGTGGATCTGATCGTCGGGCCCTATGGAACGCAGAACATCCTCTCGGCGATGGGTGTCGCGCAACGCTACAACAAGGTGCTGCTGCACAATACCTTCGGCCTTCCGGCCCTGGCGAAGTACGACATGCAGTTCTCGGTGGGCGGACAGGCGTTCGACATCGAGAATGTGTGGCCAAACACCGTGTTCGATGCGGTGGCGGCATCGTCGAAGCCGCCGAAGACGGTGGCGATCGTCAGCAGCAAGTTTCCCTCGCAGCATTTTGTGTCGGGCGGTGCGCGTGAAGTCGCGAAAAAGCGCGGCATCAAGGAAGTGCTCTACCTCGACTGGGAGTTCGGCAGCCGCGACTTCGGCGCGATCGCCGGCCGGATCAAGGAGGCGAAGGCGGACTTCCTCTGGGTCGGGGCGACCGGACTGGAGGCCAATCTGCTGATCGAGGCGATGAAAAAGATCGACTACACGCCGCCGATTCATTTCTACATGTTCCCCGCGCCGGGACCGATGGCGAAATACCCGGATGCGCGCAATGCGCTTGCCTTCACGGTGTTTGAAGAACATGCGCCGTTCCTGAACAACGCAGTGGCAGCGGAATTCGTCAAGACTTTCAATGAGCGCGGCAGCAAGGCCGGCCTGCCGGATAGTTCGGTCGAATTGATGGCGGCGATCCAGTTCACGATCTGGCAGGTGCTCGAAGCCGCGGTGGCCGGTACGAGGAGCATCGACGACAAGGCGATCGCCGTCTGGTTGAAAGCGAACCGGGTGAACACGATCATCGGCCCCTTGCGCTGGGACGGCCCGAACAATTTCATCAAGGGACCGGACATGTACCGCGTGAAACAGCTGCAGAACGGCAAGTGGAACGTGGTCTGGCCGAAGGACTTCGCCGCGCCGGGCGCGAACCTGATCATCCCCTGACCAGACGTGCGCGAGCTTGCCTCACCGCATGCGTCCCGCATCTTGATGTGATCGAAGAGGAACCGCTCATGAACATCAGCCGACGTACCGCGCTTGCCGCGGGCCTTGCCCTGTCGATTGTGGTGGGCTTGTCGTTTGCCCAGGCCCCCTCCGGGGCGCCGATCCGCATCGGCAGTTCGCTTGCGCTGACCGGACCGCTTGGTGCCACCGGTCTGGTGCACAAGCTCGCCGCCGAAATCGCGATCGAACAGATCAACAAGCGCGGTGGATTGCTAGGTCGGCCGATCGAGTGGGTGCTGAAGGACGACCAGTCGCGCCCGGATGTGGCGAGGACGATCTACGAGCAACTGCTCACGGTCGAGAAGGTCGACCTGATCATCGGTCCTTACGGCACGCCGAACATCCTCTCGGCGATGGGCGTGGCGCAGCGCTACAACAAGGTGCTGCTGCACAACACCTTCGGTCTGCCGAATCTCGCCAAGTACGACATGCAGTTCTCGGTGGGCGGGCAGGCGTTCGATATCGAAAACGTGTGGCCGAACACGGTGCTCGATGCCGTCGGCGCGTCGTCGAAGCCGCCCAAGACGGTGGCGATCGTCACCAGCAAGTTTCCGTCGCTGCATTTCGTCTCGGGTGGAGCACGCGAGGCTGCGAAAAAGCGCGGCATCAAGGAAGTGCTCTACCTCGACTGGGAGTTCGGCAGCCGTGACTTCGGCGCGATCGCCAGCAGGATCAAGGAGGCGAAGGCGGACTTTCTCTGGGTCGGCGCGGGCGGACTCGAAGGCAACCTGCTGATCGAGGCGATGAAAAAGATCGACTACTCGCCGGCGATGCACTTCTACATGTTCCCGGCACCCGGTCCGATGGCCAAGTACGGCGATGCGAAGAACGCGCTTGCTCTCACCGTGTTCGAGGAGCACGCGCCCTTTTTGAACAATCCGGTCGCGGCGGAGTTCGTCAAGACCTTTCATGAGCGTGGAGCGAAGGCCGGCCTGCCCGATAATGCCGTCGAGCTGATGGCGGCTGTCCAGTTCGCGACCTGGCAGGTGCTCGAGGCGGCCGTCTCGGGTGCAAAGAGTGTCGACGACAAGGCGATCGCCGGATGGCTGAAGGCGAACCGGGTGAATACGATCATCGGCGCGGTGCGCTGGGACGGTCCGAATAACTTCATCAAGGGTCCGGACATGTACCGCGTGAAGCAGCTGCAGAACGGCAAGTGGAACGTGCTCTGGCCGAAAGACTATGCCGCGCCCGGCGCGAGCATGATCATCCCTTGAAGAGGAGCTGAACGTTGCCGAGCTTCAATCTCGTCGCCCAGTCCATACTTTCCGGGATATTCATCGGGGCCCTGTATGGACTGGTAGGTCTGGGCCTGAGTCTTTCCTGGGGCTTGCTGCGCCAGATAAATCTGGCGCATTTCGCGCTCGCCTTCCTCGGCGCCTACCTGACCTACCAGCTCGGGGCGAGCTGGCATATGGACCCGCTTCTGACGCTGGTGGTGATCCTGCCGGCGTTCTTTCTCATTGGCGTGGCAATGCAATGGGCATTCGCGAAATTCGCGATCAGCCCTTTCAACTCGCTGCTGGTCACCTTTGGCCTGACGGTGATCATCGAAAGCCTGATCCAGTGGATATGGACCGCGGATTACCGCAAGCTGGAGTATTCGTACGCGGCGGTGAAATTCAAGATCGGTCCGCTGTTCGTCCCGCTGCCGGAGCTGCTTACGCTGCTGATCGCGGCGGGCCTGTCGATCGGGACGTGGGCTGCGCTTCGCTATACCGACCTCGGGAAAGCCATGCGCGCGGCCGCCGAAGACGCACCGATCGCGGCCGCCTTCGGCGTCAATGAGCGCGGCCTGGCGCTGCTTCTCTCGGGCGTGTCGGCCGCATTTGCCGGCGTCGCCGGCGTGTGCCTCGCTCTGAGCTTTACCCTCGCGCCGTCGCAGATCTACACCTGGGTGGGTGTGGTATTCGCTGCGGTGATGATCGGTGGCCTTGGCAATCCGCTCGGGCCGCTGATCGCGGGCATCGTGATCGGCGTGTCGGAGGCGCTCACCATGGCGCTCACCGCTCCGGCGTGGGCGCCGCTGGTGTCGTTTTCACTGCTGATCCTGGTGCTGCTGTTGCGGCCGGGAAAGGTCTGACATGGGCGCGCTCGCACGCATCCCCACGCGGGGCTGGTTCATCATCGCGGCGGTGATTCTCGGTCTGGTGCCGCTGCTCAAGCTGCCCGCGTTCTACGAATCCTTCATGTACCTTTGCTTCTACTGGGTGGTGCTCGCGACCTCGTGGAACATCCTGTCGGGCTATTCGGGGTATTTCTCCTTCGGGCATGGCGCTTTCTTCGGCATCGGCATGTACACCACCGCGGTGCTCGCCGGAAAGCTGGATATGCCCTTCCTCTGGACATTGCCGGCGGCCGGTCTGCTGTCGGCGCTGTTCGGCATGGGGCTCGGGGCGGTGGTGTTCCGGGTGAGGAGCATGCGCGGAGAATTGTTTGCGTTGCTCACGCTCGCGGTGACCTATGTGATCGCGACCATCATTCTCAATACACCGATCGACGGCGGTCCGGGCGTTTATCTGAGCGCGGTGCCGATGCCTGCGATCATGTCCTCGCAGTCCTCGACCTTCTACATCCTGTCGATGCTGCTCGCGATGATCTCGATATGGCTTGCCTGGGAGGTTCACCGCTCCAAGCTCGGCACCGGCCTGTTCGCGATTCACGACGACGAGGACGTGGCGGAAGTGATGGGTGTGCCCACCTTCCGCTACAAGATTGCCGCGTTCGGCATTTCATGCGCGCTTGCCGGGGTCGCGGGCGGCATCCATGCGATGTTCGTGTCCTACGTGACGGTGGGTGAAACGTTTTCGGTGCTTGTGCCGCTGACGGTGGTGTTGATGAGCGTGCTCGGCGGCTCGCGGCGCTGGTTCGGCCCGGCGATCGGTGCGGTGGTCGTGACCGGGCTTCTGTATGCGTTTACCGCCGGAGATTACGCGGTGCTGGGTCGCGCGCTGGTGGGCGTGATCCTGATCGCGGTGATCCTGTTCATGCCCGAGGGGATTCTCGGACAGATTCTCGGTTATCTGCACCGCAAGAAGCTCGCGGGCTCGGAACGCGTCGATGCGGACCATCCAGCATCGGATGCGGTGCGCGTCCCCGCGGACGCCCATTCGACTGTCGCGAAGGGCGAGGTCATCCTCGATGTCATCGGCGTGGGCAAGTCCTTCAGCGGTGTGCATGCGCTCGCGGACGTGCACATGCAGGTGCGCCGCGGCGAGATACTGGGACTTGTCGGCCCGAACGGCTCGGGCAAGTCGACGATGATAAACGTCGTCAGCGGGCATTACCTGGCGAATGCCGGGCGCATCGTGTTCGAGGGGCGCGACCTGGTCGGCCTGCCCGCGCACCGTGTCGCGCGCTCGGGCATCGCACGCACCTATCAGATACCGCGGCCGTTCGCGCACCTCTCGGTGCTCGAGAACGTGGCGCTCACAGGCATGTTCGGGCGCGACGCGCGCCACAGGCCGGATGCGGAGCGCGAGGCGCGCCGCTGGCTCGAATTCACAGGCCTTGCATCCAGGGCCAATGTATTGCCCGAGGAACTGAATCTGCACCAGCGCAAGTTCCTCGAATTTGCACGCGCGCTCGCCTCGCGACCGAGCCTGCTTTTCCTCGACGAAGTGCTCTCCGGCCTGACGCCTTCGGAGATCGACGGCGCGATCCGCCTCATCCGGGCGATACGCGACCAGGGCACCAGCATCGTGTTCGTGGAGCACGTGATGCGCGCGGTGATGGAACTCACCGACCGGGTCGTCGTGCTGAGCTACGGCCGCGTGATTGCCGAGGGCGATCCGCACGAGGTGATGCGCCGGGAAGAGGTGGTCACCGCCTATCTCGGGAAACCCCATGGCACGTGACCGTATGAAACTTGACCGTTTTTCTGGCAGGGGAGACGGCCGCAATGCTTGAAGTCGACCGGATACGCGTCGCCTACGGCGCGGCGCCCGCGATCTGGGACGCATCGATACGCGTCAACGCAGGTGAGCTGGTGTGCGTCGTCGGGCCGAACGGCGCCGGGAAGACCACGCTGATCAACGCGATCGCAGGTCTCAACCGGGTGAGCGGCGGCGCGCTGCGCCTGGACGGGCGCGACATCTCCAAGCTTCCGCCGCACCGCTTCTGCGACGAGGGCATCGCGATCGTGCCCGAGGGAAGGCGGCTTTTCACCGGCATGAGCGTGCGCGAGAACCTGGAACTCGGCAGCTACCGCAAGGCGGCGCATGCGAAACGCGAATCGTCGATCGAGCGGATCTGCGAGATCTTTCCGATCGTGCGCGAAAAGATGAATCTTCCCGCGGGCTCGCTCTCCGGCGGTCAGCAGCAGATGGTGGCGATCGGCCGCGCACTGATGGCGCAGCCGCGGCTGCTCTTGCTCGACGAACCTTCGCTCGGGCTTGCACCGTCGATCGTGCTCGACATGTTCCGCGTGATCACCGAGATCAATGCAAGCGGCGTGGCGGTGCTGCTGGTGGAGCAGAACGTGGTGATGGCGATGGAAGTCGCCAGCCGCGCGTATGTGCTCGAGGAAGGCCGCATTGCCGCCGAAGGCACGCCGGAAGAACTGCTTGCCCAGGATCATATTCAGCGCGCCTATCTCGGACGCGATTGAGCCGGGCGAGGCGCGACCGCGCAGGTACGGGGCCTCCAATACTGACAATCTGCGTAAATCCCCCAGCATTGGCGCGGCAAAGCGGGCGATATACTGACATTTTCCGTCTTTCCGGCTGCGTCCCCGCGTGCTGGTTCACCGCGGGCGCTCCGCTGCCCGGGCCGTTAAACTCTGCACGATCTTTCAGATTATCCAACCCACGCCCTGCCGATGAATCTCAACCAACGTTTTCCCGAACTCGCCGCGCTGGATGCCCGCGCGCAGCGGCTCGAAGTCCCTTGCGGTGATGGCAACATGGTCTGGCGGCGCTGGGGCGAAGGTCGGCCGCTGGTGCTGCTTCACGGCGGCGGCGGCGCCTGGAATCACTGGGTTCGCAACATCGATGCGCTGTCCGCGCACTACGCGGTGTGGGCGCCCGACCTGCCGGGCTTTGGCGATTCGGACCTGCCCTCGGAGGGCGGCGATGCGGACACGCTTACCGGCGCGGTCGATGCGGGCGCGCGCATGGCATTCGGCGATGTGCCGTTTGATATCGTCGGTTTTTCATTCGGCGGCATGGTGGCGGGCTTTCTCGCCGCACGGCAGCCCGAGCGCGTTCGTCGTCTGGTGCTGGTGGGCACGCCCGGCATGGGCCTGAGCTCGCGCAAGGTGGCCGACCTGCGCTCCTGGCGCAAGCTCACGGATCCCGCGGAGGTCGAAGCCGCGCACCGCCACAACCTGCTGCAACTGATGCTTCATGATCCCGCGTCGCTCAATGATCTTTCGGTGGCGATGCAGATCGTCAACACGCTTGCCGATCGCCTGAAGGACCGCAAGGTCGCGCATACCGATGCGCTCGCGCGCGAATTGCCGGACGTGCGCTGCCCGTTCTACGGCATCCTCGGTGCGGAGGATGCCTTGTACAAGGGCAAGCACGATGCATTGCGCGAGATCCTCTCGCGCGTGCAGGACCTGCGCGAGATCGCAGTCATCCCAGAGGCCGGTCACTGGGCGCAGTTCGAGCGGGCCGATGCTTTCAACGCGACGCTGCTGCGCATGCTCGCCGCGAACTGATCACATTTTTACCACGAGGCATCATGGATTTCTCCCTGTTTCATCTTCCGACCTACCGCGCCGGCTTTTCATCGAGCCTCACGAAGTTCTACGAGGAACTCACCGACTCGGTGAAGCTTGCGGACAAGCTCGGCTGGGCGCGCGCGATGACCACCGAGCACCACTTTCATTATTACGGCGGCGCGGTGCCCAATCCCGCGGTGATCCTCGCCGCATGGGCGCGCGAGACCACGCGCATCCGGCTCGCCTCGGGCGTGTCGCTGGTGCCCTTGCGCCATCCGCTGCAGGTGGCAGAAGATTACGCACTGGTCGACCATCTCTCCAACGGCCGGTTCGATCTCGGTATCTCGCGCGGATTCGTGCCGCATGAATTCGAAGCCTTCGGCACCAGCCGTGCCGAGACCGCGGATCGCGTGACCGAGGCGCTCGACATCATCGGCAGGTTCTGGAAGGGCGAGCCGTTCGAGTACAAGGGCAAGTTCCACAGCTTCGCGAAAGTCGATCCCTGGCCGCTGCCGCTGCAGAAGCAGGTTCCGATCTGGATCGCGGCATCGAACGATCGCCAGAGCTTCGAGCGCGCCGGTGCGGGCGGTTATTCGCTGATGATGAACCAGTACCCGATGACCTTTGCCTCGCTGATTGAAAAGCACAGCTGGTACCGGAATGCCTGGGCAGCCGCAGGCCACGACCCGGCCGCGCGCCGGGCGGGCGTGGCGCTGATGACCTGCATCGCCGATACCGAAGAGGAGGCGATCCGCATCGCCGGTCCTGCGTTGCAGGAGCATGCGAGCGCGTTCAAGAAAGTGCTCGAGCATCGCGAGTGGGATCGCAACTACGACAACTACGAAGGCGTGCTCGAGGGCTGGGCGACGGGCGGCAGCCTGATCGACGCCTATCGCGAACGCACGCTCATCTGCTCGCCCGGGCAGGCGGCCGAGCGCCTTTCCGCCTACATGAAGGAAGGCTTCACCGAGGCGATCTTCACCTGCCGCTTCGGCAACCTGAGCGGCGCGCGCTGCCTCGAGACGATGGAGCGGCTGACGAAGGAAGTGAAGCCGCTGCTGAAGGGCTGAGCGTCGATCGGGTCCGTTGACGGGCACCGACGCCGCGGCAGATTGCGTCGTCGCTGCGCTCCTCGCAATGACGAGGGTTACTGCGCGTCATCGCGAGCGCAGCGAAGCAATCTCGACGTGGCCGTGGACCCGGGCCCTTAATAACCGCGGTGCCGCAGGAGATTGCGTCGTCGCTGAGTTCCTCGCAATGACGAGGGTTAATGCGCGTCATTGCGAGCGTAGCGAAGCAATCTCCGTGTTCTGGTCAAGGTCCGGGATGGGAATCAGACCGGCTTGCGCCGAAGGATGCGCTCGGGCGGTATCACGCCCTTTTTGATGATGTCCTGGCCGTGGTAGATGTCCGAGAGGAACAGGTTGAGCGCGCGCACCCGCTGCTTGAGGCCCGCGGCGAGCGTCGCCCATTCATGGGCGGGAATGATCCGTGGGAACAGGTCGAAGGGAATCAGGCGCTCGTTGCCGGCCTCCTCGCCATACACGGCAAAGGTGATGCCAAGCCGGTGAAAACTCAGTTCCGCTTCGTTTCGTTTTTGCGCGATGCGTTCCGGCGGTGTGGCGGCAAGCCATTCCGCATAGCGCTGGTAATGCGGCAGGACGGCATCCGAGGGGGAGTTGCCCGCGGCAGCAGGCAGACCCCGCATCTCGTCGTAGGTTGTGCCGGAGGGTGGGGGATTCACGGGATCCATGCTCTTTAAAAAGCAACGCGTATGCCAGCTCTAGCGCACATGAAAATTCGTGCGCGCTCAGCGACTTGCAACGGCTGTGAAATATCGGCGCATTGCGAAGCCTTATAGCGCACCAAAGGCGTGCGAGGTGTACGAATGTGGTGCGGGCCGGCGAGGTGGCCGTTGGCGTGTTCGTTATACTCAGGCCCGCCCTTTGAGTCGCAGAACAAGGAAGCGGAATCCCATGAACGAACCCGTTCGCAAGCGTGTGCAGTGCGCAAGTCCGTCCGGCCTGCACTGGATGTCGTACCTCGAATGGGGCGCGAGCGATAATCCGCGCACGGTGGTCTGCGTTCACGGTCTTACGCGCTGCGCGCGGGACTTCGATTTTCTTGCGAAGGCGCTGGCATCCGAATTTCGTGTCATCTGTCCCGATGTCGCTGGGCGGGGCGAGTCCGGCTGGTTGCGCAACCCGATGGAATACGGGGTCCCCACCTACGTCGCGGACATGGTGAGCCTGGTGGCGCGTCTGGATGTCGAATCGGTCGACTGGGTGGGCACCTCGCTAGGTGGGTTGATCGGCATGGCCTACGCAGCTCAGGGCGACAGCCCGATCCGGCGCATCGTGATGAACGATGTCGGGCCGGTGCTCACCTCGGCGGCGCTCGATCGCATTGGTGCTTATGTCGGCAAGGCGCCGAAGTTTTCATCGATTTCCGCCGCGGAAAATTATGTACGGACGGTGAGCGCTCCGTTCGGCCCGCATACCGACGCGCAATGGCGCTTTCTCACCGAACACGTCGTGCGAAGCGAACCGGACGGCACGCTGCGCATGCATTACGATCCGGCGATCGCGGTACCGTTTGCCGCGCGCAAGGCGGGCGAAGACGTGAATCTCTGGCCCCTGTACGAAATGCTGCGTTGTCCGACCCTGCTGCTGCGCGGTGCGGAGTCGGATCTGCTTGCCGCGGAGACGGCGCGGGCGATGGGCGAGCGCGGCCCGAAGGCGCGCTGCGTGGAGTTCGCGGGGGTGGGGCACGCGCCGACACTGATCCAACCGGATCAGATCGGTGTGGTGAAGGAGTTTCTGCTCTTCGGAGCATAGGCTGGTGAGGACCGAGGGTCGAATACCCGCATACAATGACGTGAATAGCGGCATAAGCGGCTGCATGAGCGGCGGCGTTGGCGCAAATCAGGGAGAGTCCAGAACATGGCGGCTGTGCAGAAATCCGGGCTCCGGGATGACCGGGTGGTCGCGCAGGAGGCGCGCGTTGCCGATCCCGTTTCTCTCCATCGGAAAAATCTAGCCGAACAGGTGTTCGAGATTCTCGAGCAGCGGATCGTGAGCGGGACGCTTGCGCCCGGCAGCCGACTCTCGGAAGAAGCGATCGCCGAGGAGTTTTCCACCAGTCGCTCGCCGGTGCGGGACGTGCTCAACAAGCTCGAGCGGCTCGGCTTTGCCGAGCGCGTCGGTGCGCGCGACCGGCGGGTGCAGGTGCCGACCGCGAAGCTGGTGTCGGATACGTACGAGACCTGGATCATTCTCGAGGTGGGCCGCACCTACACCTCAAGCCAGGGGGCGTCGGCGGCCGATCGCGAGGAGATACGCCGGCACATCGGGAACATGAGCGCGGCATGGAACGAAGGCCGCATGGAGGAGTATGCGCGGCTATCGGAGGCGTTTCCCGAAATGCTCCACCGGCGCTGCGACAACACGCAGTTGCTCTCGGTGCTGTCGGACTTCGAGAAGTACCGCACGTGGCTGGTGGCGGTGTATCTCAGGAACGAGCCACCGAATCCCGACTCGCTCGTCGAACATCAGATGATCGCGGAGCATTACGTCAACAGCGACCTCATCGGCCTCACCCGCAGCATCCAGGTGCATGTTCGCCAGCAGCGCGATCGCGTGTTGGCGCAGGTACCTGCGGTGTAGTCGGAGTTCCGAGAAAAAATGCCGGCTTGAGGCGGGCTTTGCCGGGGTGGGAGGGGTAACGCGCAGGTTACGAATGATGGCGGGTCCTCCCGCCTTCCCTGTTCCGAAGCTTTCCGATTTTGGTTTTGCTATTCCGCCTTGATATTTGCAGTCTGAATCACCGAGCGCAGGTTGCGGATTTCCGATTCGATGAACACGCGAACGTCCTCGGGACTCGAGGCCGCGAGCTGAAAGCCGAGGGCGCGCAGGCGCTCGGTGGCGGCGGGCAGGCTCATCGCGCGGTTGATCTCCGCATTCAGCCTGCGCACGATCTCCGGCGGAATGCCTGCCGGGCCCACAACCACGAACCACTCGATGATCGAAAAATCGGGGAAGCCCTGTTCGGCAACCGTCGGCACGTTCGGGAACTGCGGAAGCCTCTCGCTGCCCGTTACGGCGAGAGCGCGCAGCCGTCCGGCTTGGACGTACTGGGCCATGCCGCCGACCACGGTAATGACCACCGGGATTTCGCCGGCGACGGCGGCGACGATCGCGGGGCCGGCGCCGCGGTAGGGCACATGGACCATGTCGATCCCGGCACGCTGCTTGAGTGATTCCCCGGAGAAATGCTGTGCAAGCCCGAGGCCGGTGGTGCCGTAGCTCAGGCTGCCGGGTTTGGCCTTGGCCGCAGCCACCAGTTCCTGGATAGAGTTGATCGGTACCGACGGGTGCACCGCGATCATGTTCGGGCTTTTCGCGGGCAGGGCGATCGGGGTGAAGTCGCGCACCGTGTCGTAGGGAAGGCTCTTCTGCAGCGTGACGTTGGCGGCGAGCGAACTGCCGAACAGCGCGACGGTGTAGCCGTCCGGCGCGGATTTCGCGGTGGCGATGCCGGCGGGTATGCCGAAGCTGCCGGTGCGGCTCTCTATGATCACCTGCTGGCCGAGCGCCTCCTGCATCGGCACCTGCATCAGGCGCGCGATGATGTCGCTGGTTCCGCCCGGCGGACTCTGCAGAATCATTTTGATCGGACGGTTTGGCCAGGCCTGCTGCGCGGCGGCGGGCACGGCGGACACGGTGATCAAGGCGGCGACCGCCAGCACCAGAAGGGGGCGAAAAGGAGCGAATCGCATCGGTACCTCCAGACGACGTGGGTGTGGGGACCTGCGGCCGGACGCGTCGTACCTTCGAATTCGCGAACCGTTGCCGCCGTGTTCAATAGTCGGGACACGGTATACGACTGAATTCAAGGCGTAAAGAGCGTCACCGGAATGATGCGAGGGCGAATAACCTTGCAATTTTTATGGTTAAAGCCCCGGATCGGTCGATCCGCTTGCTCGGAATACTGTCGACAGAATACTATCGCTCACTGCAGCAAGAAGACGCCCGGCGCGGAGTGGTCCGTTGCGGGCGGAAGTGGTGCTCAGACCTGGAGAGGCGCGGACGTGGCGGTCATCAAGATAAGCAAGAACGAGATTCCGGACGGCGGCTGCAAGATCATCGAGGTCAGTGAACGGCTTCGCGTTGCGGTGTTCCGTGTGGGCGAGCGATGTGCGGCGATCAACAACCGTTGCCCGCACCGCGGCGCGGCGCTCGGCGAGGGCGAATTCGACGGCACGACCGTGAAGTGCCCGCTGCACAGCTTTCGGGTGGATGTCTGGAAGGGCAAGGGCAATGCGGGAAAACCCGTGCAGACCTTTCCGGTGACGGTGGAGAATGACGAGGTCAGCGTTGTCGTCGACGATGCTGCGCTATAGCGGGTCCGCCGCAGCGTGCTGCTTCGGCTCCGGTTCCAATTCAACTCGGGAGGTGCGATAGATGGCCAAGCTCCGGCATTTTGCGATTGTGGTGCGCGACCTTGAGAAGTCGGCGGAGTTCTACGAGAAAGTGTTCGACCTCAAGCGTGTGGGACGCGACGATCTCGAGTTCGCCTCCGGCATCTACCTGAGCGACGGCGTGGTGAATCTGGCGCTGCTTCGTTACAACGGTGAAAAGGGGTCAGGCCTGAAGAACGCCGAGAGCTTCGTTGGCGCGCATCATTTCGGCTTCCAGGTGAGCGATCTGAAGGAGGCACAGGAGCGCATCGAATCCGCCGGCGGGACCTTCTTCTTCGATCTCGGCAACGATCCGGACAAGCACAACTTCGAGCGCAAGTTCAAGGATCCGGACGGTATCATTTTCGATATCTCACGCAACGGCTGGCTCGGTACCTCGGGCTGAATCGGTCCGTCTGCCGGAATCACGGAATATCCTTCGCTTACGCACGATGATCTCACCGACCACCGAACCGAATATCGGCCGGGCGCTCCGGCGCAAGGAAGACGTGCGCTTCCTCACCGGGCGCGGCAATTACGTCGACGACCAGCTTCCGACCGGTACTTCGGTCATTGCGTTTGTGCGCAGCCCGCACGCCCACGCGA
>CANIEV010000088.1 GCA_947466535.1 Betaproteobacteria bacterium | reverse complement strand
TTCTCTCGAAATAAGGCCACATCGCTTGCGCTACATCGCATCTGCATCGAGGTTGAAACCATGAGCACCACCGTCTACGAGATCTTCTGCAAATCGGCGAAGGAATTCCCGGCGAACGCCTTTCTCTGCACGCCGGACTATGCAGGCGGCGGCGACAATTTCGTTGAGCTCAGCTACAAGGACATGCTCGCCCGCGTCGACACGGCTGCGGCCGCCTATCGCGCCGCCGGCTACGGACCGAAGCACCGCGTCGCGGTGCTGCTCGAGAATCGGCCGGAGTTCCTGGTGCATTTCTACGCGCTGAATTCGCTCGGCGCGGGTCTGGTGCCGCTCAACCCCGACTACCGCGCGGCCGAACTCGAGTACGTGCTCGGTCACAGCGGCGCGACGCTGGTGGTGGCACTGGACAAGTACAAGCCGCTGATCGACCCCGCATCGGCCAAGCTCGGCTCGGTGAGCACCTGGTATCCCGAATCGGGCGACGCAATGCCTGCGGCAAAAGCATCATCGGCTGCGGACGCCTCGCCGCTTTCCGACGAATGCGCCTTGCTCTACACCTCGGGCACCACCGGCCAGCCCAAGGGCTGCGTGCTCTCCAACCGCTATTTCGTGCGCATGGCCGAGGTGTACCTCGGCGAAGGCGGCCTGTGCGACGTGCGCCGCGGCGTGGAACGCCTGATCACGCCGCTGCCGCTGTTTCACATGAATGCGCTGTGCGCCTCGGCGATGGCGATGCTGGTCTCGGGCGGCTGCATCATCCAGCTTGATCGCTTTCATCCGCGCCGCTGGTGGAAGGACGTCGCCGCCTCCGGCGCGACCATCGTCCATTACCTCGGCGTCATGCCGGCGATCCTGCTGTCACTGCCGCCCGACCCGCTCGACCGCGCGCACAAGCTGCGCTTCGGCTTCGGCGCGAATGCCGATCCGCGGCAGATCACCACCTTCGAGGAACGCTACGGCTTTCCGCTGATCGAATCCTGGGCGATGAGCGAAACCGGCGGCGGCGCCTGCATCACCGCAAGCCGCGAACCGCGCCATCTCGGCACCCGCTGCATCGGCACGCCGGGCCAATGGATGGAACTGCGCCTGGTTGACGAGAACGACCAGGACGTCCCCGAGGGCGAACCCGGCGAACTTCTGGTGCGACGCTCAGGTCCCGATCCGCGCGACGGCTTTTTCAGCTGCTACCTGAAGGACCCGGCAGCCACCGACACCGCCTGGAGCGGCGGCTGGTTCCACACCGGCGACGTCGCGCGCCGCGGACCGGACGGGCAGATGCATTTCGTGGATCGCCGCAAGAACATCATTCGGCGGAGCGGCGAGAACATCGCCGCGCTGGAAGTGGAATCGGTGCTGCAGTCGCACCCCGAGGTGGACCAGGTGGCGATCGTCGCGGTGCCCGACCCGGTGCGCGACGAGGAAGTCTTCGCCTGCATCGTTGCGCGCAATTCCGGCAGCAGGACCGAAGCCGTGGCCCGCTCGATCCAGGCGCACTGCCTGGAACGCCTTGCCTACTTCAAGGCGCCGGGCTATGTGAGCTTCGTCGAGACGCTGCCGCGCACCTCCACCAACAAGCTGCAGAAGGGCGAAGCCGCCAAACTCGGCATCGAACTTCTGAAGGGCGGCTCCTGCTTCGACCTGCGCGACGGCAAGAAGCGCCAGGCGCCGTGATCACGCCGGGCAAGTACCGCCACTACAAGGGCAATGACTACGAAGTCATCGGCATGGCCACGCACTCCGAGACACACGAGCAGATGGTGGTGTATCGGCCGCTCTATGGGGAAGGCAAGCTCTGGGTGCGTCCGGCTGCGATGTTCAATGAAACCGTCGTAGTCGGCGACAAGCGCGTTCCCAGATTCGCGCTCATCGAATAACCCGTACTCGTTCGCTCACGCAGCAGTACGTGTTTCCTGCCACGGACGAATTGCCGCCAACGCCTTGCCCAGACCATCCTCGGCACGCTGAATGTCGTAATGCTGTTGCAGGTTCAGCCACGACTGCACGTCCGTTCCGAAAAAGCGCGCCAGCCGCAACGCAGTATCGGCGCTGATGCCCCGCTTCCCGCGCACTATCTCGTTGATCCTCGCGGGGGTGACACCCAGCGCGATCGCCAGGGCATTTGAGGAAAGTTCCATCGGCTTCATGAATTCCTCCAGAAGAATCTCGCCCGGATGAATCGCGGGAAGTTTCCTGCTCGCACTTGCCTTACTGCCTACGCTCTTGCTCAATCTTGCCTCCGGTCAGTGGTAGTCCACGATTTCGACGTCTTCCGCATGCCCGTCAATCCAGCGAAAACAGATCCGAAACTGGTCGTTGACACGGATGCTGTGCTGCCCGGCACGATTTCCCCTGAGTTGCTCCAACCGATTGCCCGGTGGCACACGCAGAAAATCCAGCGAGCCCGCAGCATGCACGAGGTTCAGTTTTCTGCGTGCTGCAGATTCAATATTCACAAAGCGCTTCACCCGTTGCCGGTTGAACAATGCCTCGGTCTCGACACAACGGAAGCTTTTGATCATCGCATTATCGTATATCGACTAACGATATACCACAAGGCATCCTGGTTTCCGCTTTGGCGAAGCCCGCATCGGGGTGCGCCCGGCCGCGATGTTCGCCGAGAGCCGATAATCTGGCCGTGGGTCAAGATCGGCTGGCACCGAACCTGCTATTCAACCTGCATTTGCCAACGGAGCACCTCATGAAGCCTTCCCTGCGCCACTACACGGTGCTTGCCCTGCTTGCTGCGCTTTCCACCGGTGCGCTCGCGCAGGGCAGCGCCGTCTATCCCTCACGCTCCTTGCGCCTGATCGTGCCCTTTCCGCCCTCGGGCGGCACCGACATCGTCGCGCGCACCGTGGCGCCGCATCTCTCCGCCGCGCTCGGGCAGCAGTTCGTCATCGACAACAAGCCGGGCGCGGGCGGGACCATCGGATCGGAACTCGCCACCAAGGCGGCGAACGACGGCTACACGCTGCTGATGGCTACAAGCAGCACCCACGCGGTGGCGCCCAATCTGAATCCGAAGCTCGGCTACGATCCGCAGCGCGATTTCGCGCCGGTGGTGAACGTGAACATCGGGCCGAACATCCTCGTCGTCACCGCCGGACTGCCGCCGCGCTCGGTGCGCGAACTCATCGCCTATGGAAAGACCAACGCGGGCAAGCTCACCTTCGCCTCGTCAGGCACCGGCACCGTCTATCACCTCACCGGCGAGATGTTCAAGTCGATGGCGGGCGTGGATATGGTGCACGTGCCCTACAAGGGCAGCGCGCAGGCCTTTCCCGACCTGATCAGCGGGCAGGTAAGCCTGATGTTCGATGCGACCACGTCGGTCATGCCGCATGTGAAGTCGGGCAAGTTGCGCGCGCTTGCGATTACTTCTGCGCAGCGCAACCCCGCGCTGCCGGACCTGCCGACGGTTTCGGAGGCCGGCGTGCCGGGCTTCGAATCCTCACTCTGGATCGGCCTGTTCGCACCCGCTGGCACGCCGCGCGAGTTCATCACGCGGCTCAATACCGAGGCGAACAAGGTGCTCGCCCGCACCGACGTGCGCGATGCCTTCGCGCAGCAGGGTACCGAAGTCGTCGGCGGCACGCCCGAGCAGTTCGCAGCCCAGATCCGCGCCGACATCGCGCGCTGGGGCAAGGTGATCCGCGAGGCGGGCGTAAAGATGGAGTAGCGCCGTCTGGCGAGGTGGCCGGCACGAGCATGGAAGCCTCGCAGTTGTTCGGATCCAGCTTAGGAAACACCTTGACCGGCGCCTGAAAACGGACGGTCCACGGGAAGCGCGCGACGCGGTCCGATCCCGCTAACACCACGCCATCCGCTGGACATCGAACCGGAAATCGCACTAGGCTCGGTACTGTTTCAGGTACTTTTCAGGCGAAGCCATGAACTCGATCCCGGCAAGCGAAGTCAAGCGGCGCGGCGTCTCGGCGCTGGAAGAAGCGGTCAAGAAAGGCCCGGTGCATGTGATCAAGAACAACCGGCCGATACTGGTCGTGCTCACTGAGGCGCAGTTCGCCGAACTCTCGGCCGTACGAGAAGCCGCCTTGCGCAGCCCTCGCAGGACGGCTATCGACTACCTGCGCAAGCGCCCGCACGACGGCACCCGGACACGGGAAGAGATCGATGCATCCCTTCGCGAGGAGCGCGAGAGCTGGGACATCGCGTCCAGGCCGTGACCAGCGATTCCGCGTTCGAACGCATCCGGGGGCATGATGTGCTGCTGGTGAAATAGCAGGCCACAGCGCCTTGGCGTCACGGCGTTTTCCGGGAATTCCTAAACTTTTATTTCAAAAGACCAGGACCGGCGCCTGAAAGCGGACGATCCGATACCGTATCCGGCATAATTTCAACTTACGGAACCCGGCCCGCCACCGTCTGCCGGATTCGCCTCAGCCCGGCGTCCAGATCTTCGTCCCCTCGCCCGCAAGATCGAGCAGGAGCTCGTTCATGCGCTTGACGAATCCGGCCGGGTCCTCGAGCTGCGCGCCCTCGGCGAGCTGCGCCTGGTCGAACAGCAGGTGGCTCCAGTCGGCGAAGCGCGAGCCTTCCTTTCCCGCGTCGGCCTTGAGGCGCTGCACCAGCGGGTGCGCCGGGTTGATCTCGAGGATCGGCTTGGACCCCGGCACCTTCTGCCCGGCGGATTTGAGGATGCGCGAGAGGTTGCCCGAGAGGTCATGCTCGTCGGCAACCAGGCAGGCCGGCGAGGACGTCAGCCGGTCGGTGGTGCGCACGTCCTTCACCCGCTCGCCGAGCGTCTCCTTGATCTGCCTGATCACATCTTTCAGCTCGACGGACTTCTCCTCGTGCTCCTTCTTGTCCTTCTCGGCCTCGTCCCCGCCTTCGATCTTCGACAGGTCGAGCGCGCCCTTGGCCACAGACACCAGTGGCTTGCCTTCGTACTCGGGCAGGTTGGACACCACCCACTCGTCTACCCGGTCAGCGAGCAGCAGCACCTCGATGCCGCGCTTGCGCAGCGCTTCGAGATGCGGGCTGTTCTTCGCCGCGAGGAAGGTTTCGGCCGTCACGTAATAGATGCTCTCCTGCCCCGGCTTCATGCGCCCGATGTAGTCATCGAGCGATACCGTCTGCTCTTCGCTGTCGGTATGCGTTGAGGATGTGCGAAGAAGCTTGGCGAGCTTGTCCTTGTTGGCGTGGTCCTCGCCCATGCCTTCCTTGAGCACGCGGCCGAACTCGGCCCAGAATTTCGCGTACTTCTCCTTGCCGTTCTCTGCCAGGTCCTCGAGCATGCCGAGCACGCGCTTTACGCAGCCCGAGCGGATCGCCTCGACATCGCGGCTCTGCTGCAGGATTTCGCGCGACACGTTGAGCGGCAGATCGCTGGAATCCACCACGCCGCGGATGAAACGCAGGTAGGCGGGCAGCAGTTGTTCGGCGTCGTCCATGATGAAGACGCGGCGTACATAGAGCTTCAGGCCGTGGCGCTGCTGGCGGTCCCACATGTCGAAAGGCGCATGCGAGGGCACGTAAAGAAGCTGCGTGTACTCCTGCCGGCCTTCCACGCGGTTGTGCGTCCAGGCGAGCGGCGCCTCGAAATCGTGCGAGACGTGCTTGTAGAATTCCTGGTACTGCTCGTCGGTGATATCCGACTTGGAACGCGCCCAGAGCGCACTCGCCTGGTTGACCGTCTCGTCTTCGTCGGTCAAGACGTATTCGCTCTTGCCCTGGTCCCATACCGATTTTTTCATCAGGATCGGCAGCGCGATATGGTCGGAATACTTGCTGATGATGTTCTTCAGGCGCATGTCCGAGAGCAGGTCGTCGGTGCCAGAGTCCTCGCCTTCGCGAAGATGCAGGATGACGTCCGTGCCACGGGTGGTTTTCTCCACCGTCTCGAGCGTGTATTCGCCGTCGCCCGCCGACTCCCAGCGGATCGCCTCGTTCGCCGCCGCGCCGGCACGCCGGGTGATAAGCGTCACGCGGTCGGCAACGATGAAGGATGCGTAGAAGCCCACGCCGAACTGGCCGATCAGGTTGGCGTCCTTCGCCTGGTCGCCGGTGAGTTTGGAGAAGAATTCCCTCGTACCCGATTTGGCAATCGTGCCGATGTTGGTGATGACCTCGTCGCGCGACATGCCGATGCCGTTGTCCGACACGGTCAGGGTGCGCACCGCCTTGTTGAAGCTGATGCGGATCTTCAGGTCCGAATCGTCGCCGTAGAGCGCGGAGTTCGAGAGCGCCTCGAAGCGCAGCTTGTCCGCCGCATCCGATGCGTTGGAGATGAGTTCGCGAAGGAATATCTCCTTGTTGCTGTACAGCGAGTGGATCATCAGCTGCAGAAGCTGTTTGACCTCGGCCTGGAATCCGAGGGTTTCCTTGGTGGAACCGGTGCTGGTGCTGTCGCTCATTGCCTATCCTTGTTCGCTTAATGACCCGATGACTTGTCCATCTGGGGACGGTCAAAGCCGATTTCAATACCCCGGTCGGCTAAAATCCGCCCTCCTTCCGAATTTTCCCGGCAAAACCTGCATTTCCCACCCGACCTGACTGCTGCATGACGCCCGGATGAGCAAGGCCACGTTTCGACAAGCCTATTTTTCAGGACTACGCGCCACCCTGCCGGCGGCGCCGGGCACGGCCACGTTCGGGATGATCTGCGGCGCGGCGATGGTTGGCGCCGGCATGCCGCCCCTGGTGGCGATCGCCGCCGGCGCGATGGTCTTCGCCGGCACCCTGCAGCTCGCAGCGGTGCAATTGCTCGCCACCGGAGCGCCGCTGCTGCTGATCGTCGTGGCGGGCGTAGTGGTGAACCTGCGTTTCGTGATGTTTTCCGCCTCGATCGCGCCGTACCTGCGGAAGTCCTCGCTCTTTCGGCGGATCATCATGACCTACACCCTCTCGGACAACGGCTACGCCTCGTCCTACCTGCATTTTTCGCAACCGGCCGAGGAACGAAAATCCCAAGCCGAGCGCGATGCTTATTACTTCGGGGCCGCCACCTCGATCTGGGTCGCCTGGCAGGTGGCAACCGTCATCGGCGTGCTGGTCGGCGCCGCGATCCCGCCGCAATGGCGGCTGGAATTCACCGTGTCGCTCACGTTCACTGCGCTCGGCCTTGCCAACATCCGCGACCGGCCGACGCTGGCCGCGGCGATCGCGGCCGGTGCGACGGCGGTGGCCACCCACGCCCTGCCCTTCCGTCTAGGTCTGATCCTTGGCGCCGCCGCGGGCATCGCCGCCGGCATGCTGACCGAACGAATGAAAGAGCGCTGAGCATGGACCCGCTGCACGCCTGGCTGCTGGTCGTGATGCTCTCGGCGATCTCGTTCTGCACCCGCGGGTCCTTTGTCGTGCTGCTCGCCGACGCCAAACTGCCGCCGGCCCTGCAGCGCGGCCTGCGCTACGTGCCGGCGGCGGTGTTTCCCGCGCTGGTGCTGCCCGACATGGCCTGGCTGGACGGCGTGCTCGACCTCACACCGTCCAATCCGAAGCTCGCCGCCGGCATCATCGCGGGCGTGTTTGCCTGGCGCACGCGCAGCACCCTCGGCACGATCGTGGTCGGAATGGGCATGCTGCATGTCTGGCCGCTGCTCACCGGCGCGATTGTTGCATTCGTTCGCAGCTAGCCCTCCGGACGTCAGCCTGCCGGAACCCTCACCGTTGCCGGGTTCCGGTAATCTCCTGCATTAGGGGCATGTTCCTGACGCTCCGGAATGAGTCCGGAATGAACTTCGGCGCACCGCCGCAGTCCGACACGGGCAGCCTCAGATCCCACCGATCCCCCGAAGAGAGCCATGAATCCACGCATTTCCTGCCTGCCGCTGTTAGCCGGCGCCTCGCTGCTCCTGTCCTTCGGATCCCCCGCGCTCGCCCAACCCAATCCTGCGCTGAAGTCCGCGCAGGCAAAACAGGCACCGGGCAAAGCCTCCGGCGCGAGAACGGCTCCCGCCGCCAGGCCCGCTCCCCGCGCCGACCTGCCTCTGCCGCCGATCGAACGCGTCGCCTCGGTGGAAGGCGTCACCGAATACCGCCTGCCCAACGGCCTGCGCGTGTTGCTGCTGCCCGATTCCTCGATCGAAACCGTCACCGTCAACGTGACCTACCTTGTCGGTTCGCGCCACGAGGGCTACGGCGAAGCCGGCATGGCCCACCTGCTCGAACACCTGCTCTTTCGCGGCACGCCGAAAAACAAGAATATCAAGGGAGAGTTCCAGAGCCGCGGCGCGCGCTGGAACGGCACCACCTCCTTTGATCGCACCAACTATTTCGAGACCTTTCCCGCAAGCGAGGCCAATCTCGCCTGGGCGCTCGACCTGGAAGCCGACCGCATGGTCAATTCCTTCGTCTCCAAGGCGGACCTTGAGGCCGAAATGACGGTGGTGCGAAACGAGTTCGAGTCCGGCCAGAACAGCCCCTCGAATCTCCTGCGGGAGCGCATCACCGCCACGGCGTACTCGTGGCACAACTACGGCCGCGCTGTCATCGGCGCGCGCTCGGATATCGAGAACGTGCCGATCGAGCGCCTGCAGGCCTTCTACAGAACCTGGTACCAGCCGGACAACGCGGTGCTTATCATCGCCGGCAAGTTCGACGAGGCCGCCGCGCTGAAACTCGTGCAGTCGAGCTTCGGTCGCCTCCCGCGCCCGACGCGCATCCTGCCCACGACCTACACGGTCGAACCACCGCAGGACGGCGAGCGCAACGTGGTGCTACGCCGGGTGGGTGACGTGCAGATGGTGGCCGCGCTCTATCACCTGCCCCCCGGCTCGCACGAGGACTACGCGGCAGTCGATATCGCGGTGGCGATCCTCGGACAGGTTCCCGGCGGGCGCCTGCACAAAGCGCTCGTCACGTCAGGCAAGGCGACCTCGGTGTTCGGCGGCGAACGCCAGCAGCGCGAAGCGGGATTCGCCTATTTCAACACGAGCCTGCGCACCGAACAGTCGGCCGACGATGCGCGCGCCGCGCTGATCGAGGCGATCGAAGGACTGCAGAAGCAGCCCTTCACCGACGAAGAAGTCAACCTCGTTCGCACCCGAATGCTCAACGAGACCGAGATGCTGCTCAACAACACCCGCTCGCTCGCGATGACGCTCTCCGAAACCTCGGCGATGGGCGACTGGCGGCTGCTGTTTTTGCACCGCGACCGGCTGCGCAAGGTCACGACCGCCGAGGTCCAGCGGGTGGCGCTTGCCTACTTCAAGAGCACCAACCGCACCGTCGGCACCTTCGTCCCGACGGCCAATCCCGACCGCGCGGAAATTCCCGCGGTACCGGATGTAGCGGCGATGGTGCGCGACTACCGCGGCGAAGCCCGCGTCGCGCAGGGCGAAAACTTCCAGGCGACGCCCGCGAATATCGAAGCGCGGGTGATACGCCGCGAGCTGCCCGGCGGCATGAAGCTTGCCATGCTGCCGAGGAAGACACGCGGCGGCACAGTCGTCGCGCAACTAGGCCTGCGCTGGGGCGACGAGGCCACCAAAGCCGGCCGCAGCGCCGCCTGCGGCATCGCGAGCGCGATGCTCATGCGCGGCTCGCAGAAGCGCAACCGCGAGCAGCTGCGCAACGAGTTCGACAGGCTGAAGACCTCGGTGGGTGTCGGCGGCGATGGCGCGAGCATCGAGACGGTGCGAGAGAACCTGCCCCACGCGCTGCAACTGGTGGCAGAAGTATTGCGCCAACCGGCCTTCCCCGAACCCGAGTTCGAACAACTGCGAGGCTCGTCGCTCGCGAGCATCGAATCCCAGCGCAGCGACCCGGGGTCGCTAGCCGCGATTGAACTTGGCCGGTATCTGAACCCCTACCCGCCCGAGCACTGGCTCTACACCCCGTCCATCGACGAGCGCATTGCGCGCCTCAAGGGCATTTCAATCGCCGACGTGCACCGCTGTCATCAGGATTTCTACGGCGCCTCCAACAGTGAACTTTCGATCGTTGGTGACTTCGATCCGGACGAACTGCTGAAACTCGCCACCGAACTCTTTGGCGACTGGAAAAGCCCGAAACCGTACACGCGCATCCCTTACCGGATACCGGAGCTTGCGCCGCTTGCGCGCACCATCAAGACACCGGACAAGGCCAACGCGGTCCTCCGCGCAGGGATTCCGGTGCGCATGCGCGACGACAACCCCGACTACCCGGCGATGGTGCTGGCCAACTACCTGCTCGGCGGTTCATCCGATGCGCGGCTCGCACGTCGTATTCGTGAAAAGGAAGGACTCTCCTACAGCGTGGGCTCATTCTTCAACGTAGGCACACTGGATGAACGCAGCGACTTCGGAGTCTCCGCGATCTACGCGCCACAGAATCGTGACAAGGTGCAGCGCGCGATGCTGGAGGAACTGCGCCGCGCGCTTGACGAAGGTTTTGACACGGCCGAGGTCGATTCCGCAAAGAAGGGTCTGCTGCAGGCCCGGCAACTCGCCCGCACCCAGGACGGCGCACTCGCCGGACGTCTGCTTGCGTATCTTGTGGTGGGCCGCACTTTCGAATGGGACACAACGCTGGAAAAACGCATCGCCGAACTCACCCCGAAAGACGTGCAAGACGCGCTGCGAAAATACGTGGACCCTACGAAGCTCTCTATAGTGGTGGCGGGGGATTTTGAGAAAGTCACTGCTGCGAAGTAAGCCGGTCATACCGGATTCCTTTTTTACCGCCAAGGCGCCAAGAACCGCCAAGGATGCCAAGAAAACACGAAGCTTGTCATTGCGAGGAGCGTAGCGACGACGCAATGTCGAGTTGTCGCGTTGCCGGATCGAGATTGCTTCGCTACGCTCGCAATGACATGAACCGAACTTTCCATGACGCGCCTTTCTTGGCTGCCTTGGCGGCTTGGCGGTTAAGAAAAATCCGGCACCGCAGCCATCAGGGAGCTACCACCACCGGCTCCTCGACCCACTCCCCCGGTTCCTCGACATCCAGCGCGGTGGTGCGGCGCATGTCGCGCGGATGGCCGGTGTCATCGAAGGGCGTTGCGCGGTGCATGGTGCAGCGGTTGTCCCAGAGAACGATGTCCCCCGGCATCCAGCGGTGCGCGTAGACGAATTCCGGGCGTGTTGCGAACTCGATGAGTTCGCGAAGCAGCGCCTGGCCCTCCTCCACCGGCATGCCGACGATGTGCGATACGTGGTCGGCGATATACAGGGTCTTGCGCTTCGACCCCGGGTGCGTGCGCACCAGCGGATGCCGCGCGGGTGGGCGAGCCCTGAGTTCCTGCGACGTCGGCACATAGCCGCCGAGCTTTGCGCGCGAGGTCCAGATCGAATGCTCGGCGATGCGTCCGTCAATGCGCTTTTTCATCGCCTCGGGCAAAGCATCCCATGCGGCGCGCATGTCGGCGAATTCGGTGTCGGCGCCTGACGGCGGAACAATATGCGCGGAGAGCAGTGAATACCTTGCGCCGATTTTCCGAAACGACCCGTCGGTATGCCAAAGCCGGTTGCCGAGGTTGTAGATGCGCCGCTCGTCGGTCTCGGGCGTGATGCGGCCGTTCTCGTCGAGGTTGGAGACATCGAACAGTTCGCGATGCGGCAGGCGCGGCGGCTTTCCCGGCACCAGCGGCATCAGTTCGAGCGGGCCGAACAGCCGGCTGAACGCCATCTGCGATTCGTTGTCGATGAACTGGCCGGGAAACACCACCACTGCATGCCGGTCGAAGGCCTGCTGCAATTCGGCGAGCATCGCCGCGTCGGGCGGGCGCTTGAGATCCACGCCGATCACCGAAGCTGCAAACAGCGGGTGCAGCGGCTTGATTGTCAGGCCCACAATCCCTCCTCCTTGATGCGCGTGTCCGATGCAGCTATTCGATCGGATCGTAGCGAATTTTCAGCACGTCGAGTTTTTCCGGCCCGGCGGGCGTTCGCAGGACGACCGTATCGCCCTCACGCGCCTTGATGAGGGCTCGCGCGATCGGTGACACCCAGGACACGCGGCCTCGCCCCGGATCGACTTCGTCGGTGCCGACGATGCTCACCGTGCGTTCGTTGCCCTTGCTGTCGGAATACGAAACAGTCGCACCGAAGAACACCTGGTCGCGAGCCTGGTCGCGCGGGTCCACCACTTCGGCGATTTCCAGCCGCTTCATCAGGTAGCGCACCCTGCGATCGATCTCGCGTAGCCGCCGCTTTCCGTAGATGTAGTCGCCGTTCTCCGAGCGGTCGCCGTTGGAGGCCGCCCAGGACACCGTGCGCACGACTTCCGGCCGCTCGTCCTCGACCATGCGCTTCAGTTCGGTCTTGATACGTGCAAACCCGCCCGGCGTGATGTAGTTCTTCGCCCCAGCGGGCAGGGGGGAGGCCGCCTCGGGAGCGTCTTCCTCCGGGGCGTCTTCGGATTCACGGGTGAAGGCTTTGCTCATGGACGATGCTTGCTACGCGGTGGGTACGGCCTGAAAAAACGCAGATGCTTTGAAAAACAAGCCCAACTATAATAGCCGCTCGCCGGACGATCGGGAGGTCGCTGGCACTCAGGAGATGCCCATGGCCCTAAGAATACCAATGAACCGTTCGCGGGAACTGATCCTGGTCGGTCTGGTGATTCTCACCGCTGTCCTCGCCAACATGCCGGACGAAACCCTGCAGGACTGGGAGATCGAGCGCAATTATTTGCTTGCACTGCTCGCGATGGTGGTGTTCATCGCCCTGTTCCTCTACCTCAAGTTCCAGTTCTTTTTCATGGTGGTTCTGCTCGCGCTGGGAGCGAACATGCCGATCCACGTGGCCGAATCCCTCGGCATCTCGCGCGTGCCGCTGATCATCGCCATGGCCGCCATGGTCGGCATATCGATCATCAACTACGTGGTGGCGCTGCTGCCCACCGGCCTCGAGCCCAAGCCCAAGGAGCAGAGCAAGGAGGGCATCATCGCGCTCTTCTACGCGATCGAGAAGGGCAACCTCGTCTACGCGCAGAAGGTGCTGTCGATGAACTTCGACCCCAACCTGTTCCATGACAACGGCTACACCCCGCTGATGTACGCCGCGGCCAAGGGTGACGCGAAGATGGTCGAACTGCTGGTGCGCAATGGCGCTGACGTGGCGGTGATGAGCAAGGAAGGCGACACTGCCATCGAACTCGCGCTTCGCGTCGGGTCGCAGGAAGTGGCCGACATCCTCAAGAAGGCCCGTGCCGAGCAGATCGCCCGCGATGAAGCCGCCAAAGCCGACAAGGCCAAGGCGGGCACGGGCGGCGGGAAGACCCAGGCCGCCTGAGTTCCGGGTGCAGGGTGAAGCCTGCGTCTCGGATTACGGCAAAAGGGCGCTTGAACAGGCGCCTTTTTTCATTTCGGCACTCCGGTTAGCCCGGTCCGGCGACCGCCATAAAAAGCAATCCCCACCATGAGCGATACCGTATCCGCGGCAATAATCGTGCACATCCTCGTGGTATTCATTGCCGCCGGTTTCGTCAAGGGCGTGGTGGGCATGGGCCTGCCGGCGGTGGCGATGGGCCTGCTGTGCATCGTCATGCCGCCCGCGCAGGCGGCGTCGGTCCTGATTCTCCCGACCATCATCACCAACATCTGGCAACTCGCCGGGGGACCTGCGTTCGGTGCGCTGCTGCGCCGGCTGTGGCTGCTCATGGCAGGCACCTGCATCGGAATATGGCTGGGCTCGGACCTCATGACAGGCCCGCACGCGCACACTGCTGCATTCGGGCTGGGTTGTGTGCTCGTCGCCTATGCGACGCTCGGCCTTGCATCCATCCAGATGCGCGTGGCGGCGAAACACGAACCCTGGCTGTCGCCGTTCATAGGCACCGCCACCGGCCTGATCGCGGGCGCCACCGGGGTCTTCGCGTTTCCGCTGGTGCCGTATCTCGCGTCGCTTCGACTTGACCGCGAGGAACTGATTCAGGCCCTGGGTCTTTCCTTCATGGTGTCGACGCTTGCGCTCGGCGCATCGCTCATCGGCCGGGAGGCATTCGCCTGGTCGCTCGCCATTCCGTCGGCGATCGCCCTTATTCCCGCACTGATCGGCATGGCCGCCGGGCAGTGGCTGCGCCGTCGCGTGCACGAAGCGACCTTCCGCCGATGTTTTCTGATCGGGCTGTTCGCTCTCGGACTGTATATCGCATCGCAGAACCTTCCCTGAGCACGGGGTCGCAGCAGATCAGGTGGACGGCGCCTGCGGCTGCCGGTAGGCAAGCACCCAGAGAAAGACCGCGAGCTGAATCACAAGCATCAGACCAAAAGCCGCGCGGTAGCCTTCCGGCGCGTAATGGCCCACCTTGCCCGGCCACAGTCCGATCAGCACGCCCATGCCCCACTGCACGACGAATCCGCCGAGGAAGGCAAGCATGTTCACCGCGGTGTTCACGCGTCCCGACAGGTGCCCGGGGAAATGCCTGGTCAGGATCGCATAGACCAACACGCCTCCCGTTGAACAGAAGGCGTACACAAAAAGCACCGGGATCGCAGCCTCGCCCCAGCCCGCGGTGATCAGGGCGAACATCAGGATCGCCACGCCGAGGCTCGCCTTCATGACCACCAGCATGCCGACGCCGCGCCTCGCGAGACGGTCGGCAAGCACGCCGATCGCAGACGACCCGAGGATGAAACCCACCGCAAGAACGGCGAGCGCGGTACTCACGCCCGAGCGATCCATACCCGCGATGTCGCGCAACCAGGGCGAGACCCACAGGCCCTGCATCGAAAGAAATCCCCCCTGCATCGCCATGAAGAGCAGGCTGCCGCGCCAGAAGAGGCCATCGGAAAACACCTGCCGCACACCCTGCATCAGCTCGGCCACCGTCTCGGGTTTTGCCTCCGAGCGCTTCTCCGGCACCACCAGAAGAATCATCAGCGCAACCGCCGCGGTGATGCCCGCAACGATCACGAACACGCCGCGCCAGTCGGTGATGCCGAGCAGCACCTCCACAGGCTTGGTCGAAGCAAGCGCACCGAGTCCGCCGGTGGAAATCAGCGCGCCATTGAGCGTCGCAAGCCTGCTCAGGGGGAACCAGCCGACGAAGGCCTTCATCGAGGCCATGAGCCCGGCCGACACCCCGAGACCGATCAGGCCCCGCGCGAAGGCAAGTCCCGCGAGACTTTCGCTTTGCGCGAACAGCCACGCGCCGAAGGCACCGATGAACAGCAGCGCCGCGTTCACCTTGCGTGCCCCGTAGCGGTCGAGCAGCAGGCCCAGCGGAAACTGGAACACGCCGAACACGATGAGGTAGGCGCTGGTGAGCAGGCCGAGGTCGGCGGGGCCGAGGCCCATTTCGCGCGCGAGTTCCGGCGCGATCATCGCGTTGATCACCCGGAAGAAATACGACATGAAGTAGCCGCAGGCGAACGGCAGCCACACCAGAGCGAGCAGGCGTAGCGGCAGGTGCTCCCCTCCCCCGGAGGACGTATTTGTTGTTTTCATTGCGGCGCATGGTAACGCGAAGCGCCGGCCGGTGGACGCTGTCGTAGCAGTGAAAGCGACTTCGGCGAAAGCGGGTATCGACGAAAGGTAGAATGGGTCCGCACCGAATATCCTGAACCAGGAGCGCTTCATGTCGGATTCACGGCCGCCCGGCTATCCCTACAGCTTCGACACGCTCAGCCTGCATGCCGGGCAGCAGCCCGACCCGCTGACCGGGGCGCGCGCGACGCCGATCTACCTCACCACTTCGTTTGTCTTTCGCGACTCCGACCATGCGGCATCGCTGTTCAACATGGAACGCGCGGGCCATGTGTATTCGCGGATATCGAATCCGACCAATGCGGTGCTGGAGGAGCGCATCGCCGCGCTCGAAGGCGGCATCGGGGCAATCGCAACCGCGAGCGGCCAGGCGGCGCTGCATCTGGCGATTGCGACGATCGCGGGCGCGGGTTCGCATGTCGTCGCATCCAGCGCGCTCTACGGCGGCTCGCACAACCTGCTGCACTACACGCTTGCGCGCTTCGGTGTGGAGACCACCTTCGTCAATCCGCGCGACCTCGATGCATGGAAAAGCGCCATCCGGCCGAACACCCGGGTGCTGTTTGGCGAGACGCTCGGCAATCCGGGACTGGACGTGCTGAACATCCCGGAGGTGGCGACGATCGCGCACGCGGCGAAGCTTCCACTGCTGGTGGATTCGACCTTCACCACCCCGTACCTGCTGCGGCCGTTCGACCACGGCGCCGATCTGCTCTACCACTCAGCCACCAAGTTTCTCGGCGGGCACGGCGTGGCGATCGGCGGGCTGCTGGTGGACGGCGGTACCTTCGACTGGGCCGCATCAGGCAGATTCCCCGAACTCAGCGAGCCGTACGAGGGTTTCCACGGCATGAACTTCCAGGAAGAGTCCACCGTCGGCGCCTTTTTGCTGCGCGCGCGGCGGGAGGGTCTTCGCGATTTCGGCGCCTGCATGAGCCCCGCCACCGCGTTCCAGATCCTGCAGGGCGTGGAGACACTGCCGCTTCGCATGCAGCGGCATGTGGAGAACACGCGCAAGATGGTGGAGTTCCTGTCTGCTCACGCGGCGGTGGCGTCGGTCGCCTACCCCGAACTTCCCTCGCATCCCGATCACGAGCTCGCAAAGAAACTGCTGCCCAAAGGCAGTGGCGCGGTATTCAGTTTCAAGATCCGCGGCGACCGCGCGGCGGGAAAACGCTTCATCGAAAGCCTGAAGGTCTTCTCGCACCTCGCCAACGTGGGCGATGCGAAATCGCTGGTGATCCACCCGGCGAGCACCACGCATTTCCGCATGGACTCCGCCGCACTCGCCGCCGCCGGCATCGCCGAAGGCACGGTGCGGCTGTCGATCGGACTCGAGGACGCGGACGACCTGATCGAGGACCTCGGCCGCGGATTGCGGGCGGCTGGGAAAAATTGAAGCTTCATTAACCGCCAAGAAGCAAAACCAAAACCGGAAGGCTTCGGAACAGGGGGGGGGGGGGGGGGGGGGCGGGCCCCCCCCCCCCCCCCCCCCCCCCCCCCCCC
>CANIEV010000087.1 GCA_947466535.1 Betaproteobacteria bacterium | reverse complement strand
GGATTGCCGATGGTCTTGGCGAAACCCGCAGGGATGTGTATCCAGGGATTGCTGTCCTCGCCGCCTGCCTCCAGCAGCAGCACCGAAAGCGACGGGTCTTCGGAGAGTCGTGCGGCGAGCACGCAACCTGCGGCGCCGGCGCCGACGACGACGATGTCGGCGGTGAAATTCGCGGCGGTGAAATTCGCAGTGGTGTGGGTGTTCATGATGAGGCGACTATATCAAGCGGCAGGCCTCGGAAATTGCCGCACGATCCCGCCGCAAAAAAAAGGGCCCGGCAGAGCCGGGCCCGTAGAATGTGCTGGAACGCTTTGGAAGCGTTGCAGCGCAGGGCGACAAATTCTTTACGCGTTGTTCTTATCCGCAGGTGCCCACCCACCCGCAGGCTGTACAGAAGTCGCAGCCATCTTTTTTAATGACGGTGTGATTGCCGCATTCGCTGCAGAGCGAGCCCTGCATCGGTTTGTTCGCATTCGCGCTGCGCGGCGCTTCGAGCAGGCCCATTTCGCGCGTCGGGTAGCCGTTCTCGTCCAGCACGCCGAGCATTGCGTAGCGATGGATTATCAGTCGCGCCATGTAGGCCACCGTCGAAGGCCAGGTCTGCTGGCGGCGCTCGCCCGGCACGAAGGCCATGAAGTCGCCGAGGGGTTCCGACCAGTTGAGCAGCTTGCGCAGCTTCATGCCGATCCAGGCGGGGTCGAGCACGCGCATGTCGAGCGACAGGATTCGCGCCAGGCCATCGAGCGCGCGCGGGTAGTTTCCGGCAAGCCACATCGAGTAGGGCCGCGTCTGGCCCGTGGCGTGACCCGCGTCCATGCCCGCATTAAACCCATCTTCCGGGAGGGTGATTTCCTTGAGGCCCATCACGAACTCTTCGCCCGACGCGGGATTGCGGATGTCCACCGTCCAGGAAAGCGTGCCGTCGGTGCCGGTCTTGGGTTCCTCGACCGCGAACATCGCATCCAGCACCGGGTGCGGGCGGCCTTCGGGGGATAGCAGATCGGGCGCTTTTTCATCGAGCGCGCCGAGCTGTTCGCAGCGCCAGGCGATGATGCGCGCCATGCCGGCTATCACGCTCGGCACCCGCACCTTTTCGCCCGTCGGCGGGAAGGGCATCTCGAAGGACTCCTCGCCCGGTGTCTTCGCCAGCGCTTCGAGCTTGGCTTTCAGCCAGGCGCGGTCGTTGGCGCGCATGTCCATGGAAAGCGTCTTGGCCACCGCACCGAGCCCGCGCGGCTGCTCGGCGCCGTTCACCCAGGCTTCGAACGGGAACGCCGCATCGGCCTTTTCGGTGTGGCCGACGAACAGCGCGAACTCGCCGCCGGGATGGCGAATCATGTAGGTCCAGGCGAGATTGCCCTCGGGCAGGTCAGGACGGCCGGGCCAGACCAGCGACGCCAGCACCGGTGCGGGCAGCGACTTGATCGACAACCGGCGGTTGGCCTCGTTGACCTGCAGCACCTGCGGGCGGGCGGCATCCGGCTTGGAGCCGTCGGGTTTGGATTCGGTCGGCGTCACCGACAGCACCGAGCCGAGCACGCTGTTCGGACGGTAGGTGGCAAGGCCCTTTAGCCCCGACTTCCACGCCGACATGTAGAGGTCTTCGAAGTCGGCGTAGGGGTAGTCCGCCGGCACGTTCACCGTCTTGGAGATCGATGTGTCGATGAACGGCGCGACCGCGGCAACCACGTCCTTGTGCGCCTTGGCGGAGATCTCCAGCGCGGTGACGAAGTAGGGCGGCAGGTTCTGCACATCGCCGCCCAGATGCTTGTACAGGCGCCAGGCATAGTCCTCGACCGCGTATTCCTTCCAGGTGCCGTCGCCCTGGCGCTTCTTGCGGGTGTAGGCCCAGGAGAAGGGCGGCTCGATGCCGTTGGAGGCATTGTCGGCAAAGGCAAGCGAGATCGTACCGGTGGGCGCGATCGACAGCAGGTGGCTGTTGCGCAGGCCGTGGGTGCGGATCTTCTGTTTGATGTCGTTCGGCAGGCGCGAGGCGAAGTTGCCGCCTGAGAGATACAGGTCCGCATTGAACAGCGGGAAGGCGCCGCGCTCTTTCGCGAGCTCGGTCGAGTACAGGTAGGCGCGGTCGCGCATGTACTCGGAGATTTTGGAGGCCATCTCGCAGGCGGCATCGGTGTCGTAGCGAAGCCGCAGCATGATCAGCGCATCGCCCAGGCCGGTGAAGCCGAGGCCGACGCGACGCTTGGCCTGCGCTTCGGCATGCTGCTGCGGAAGCGGCCAGCGCGTGGCCTCGAGCACGTTGTCCAGCATCCGTACCGCGGTGTCGATGTTCTTGCCGAAGGCGGCAAAGTCGAACTCGGCGCTATCGCTGAACGGGTTTTTCACGAAACCGGTGAGGTTGATCGAGCCGAGGCAGCAGCAGCCATACGAGGGTAACGGCTGTTCGGCGCACGGGTTGGTGCTCTCGATCGTCTCGCAGTAGTTGAGGTTGTTGTCGCGGTTGATGCGGTCAAGGAACAGGATGCCCGGCTCGGCGTGGTCGTAGGTCGAGCGCATGATCTGCTCCCACAACTCGCGTGCGCGCTGCCTGCGGTACACCCAGATGCCGTCCTCGCGCTGGAACCCGCCCGCGGTCTTCACATCGGCGGTCGGCTCGGCCTTGTGCAGCAGTTCGATCTCGCCGTCGGTTTCCACCGCGTGCATGAACACGTCGGTCACGCCCACCGAGACGTTGAAGTTGGCGAGGTCGCCCTTGTCCTTGGCGTGGATGAAGTCCTCGATGTCCGGATGGTCGCAGCGAAGCACGCCCATCTGCGCGCCGCGCCGGCTGCCGGCGGACTCCACCGTCTCGCAGGAGCGGTCGAACACGCGCATGTAGGACACCGGGCCCGAGGCGTGCGACTGCGTGCCGCGCACCAGCGCGCCCTTGGGGCGGATGGAGGAGAAGTCGTAACCCACGCCGCCGCCGCGACGCATCGTCTCGGCGGCTTCGGCGAGCGCGGTGTAGATGCCGGGCTTGCCATCGACCACTTCGGTGATGGAATCGCCCACCGGCTGCACGAAGCAGTTGATCAGTGTCGCGGAGAGTGCGGTGCCTGCAGCGGAGTTGATGCGTCCCGCGGGTACGAAGCCGTTTTCCTGCGCTTCGAGGAATTTGCGCTCCCAGTAGGCGCGCGTGTCTTCGGGTTCAACTGCAGCGAGGGCGCGTGCGACGCGCTTGCGAACATCGCTTACGTTCTGTTCCGTACCCTTGGCGTATTTCTCGACGAGCACTTCGTCGGAAATTTCCTGTTCAGGCAGTGAGCCAGCCCGTGAGAGGTCCAGAGTGACGGAGGAAATTTGTTTATTTTCAATAGTTTCCATGATTTACCTCACTCTAGTTCTGGAACTAGATTACTCCAAATCCCAAAAATGGGAAGGGGACGCACTTTAACGCCGTTCCCCCCGGTTCACTAGCCTTTCCGCAAGGGCGTTCTAAGTGCCTGACGCGGCTTGAAGTGGCGGGCGGATTTGCTATCGCCACCTCCGCGCGAGGGATTTTCCAGGGGATGGAACAGCATCCCCGTCCCGGCCGGATTTTGGCCTCCCGGCGCTGCGGAAACGCGTAAGCTTTTGCACCTCCCGCACGACGAACCCCTGTCGTGCGGCAACCGGCCGCATGCAATACGCGCATTTACCGATACCGCACAGGAAACGATCATGACCGAAGCCACAAACCGCGAAGTCGCCACCCTTGCCGGAGGATGTTTCTGGTGCCTCGAGGCCGTCTACGACCAGACCCAGGGTGTGCACGCAGTCGAGTCGGGGTACATGGGCGGGCGCACCCAGAACCCGAGCTACGAGGACATCTGCACCGGCACCACCGGCCATGCGGAAGTCATCCGCATCAGCTTCGATCCCGCGGTGATCGGCTTTCGCGAGCTGCTCGAAGTCTTTTTCGTCATCCACGATCCGACGACGCTCAATCGCCAGGGCAACGACGCGGGCACCCAATACCGCTCGGCGATCTTCTTCCACTCGCCCGAGCAGGAGAAGACCGCCCGTGAAGTGATCGCGGATCTGATGGCGAAGAAAATATTCGACGACCCGATCGTCACCGAAGTCACCGCCGCGCCGACCTTCTGGGAGGCGGAGAACTACCACCAGGAATACTTCGCCCGCAATCCGAACCAGTCGTACTGCCAGTTCGTCGTAAAGCCCAAGGTGGCGAAGTTCAGAAAACACTTCCTGTCGAGGCTCAAGAGTGCTTGAAGGTTCAGTGCGCTGTGGAACACAGCGCATGCGCATCGCAGCTTGAATTCCGCGCTTTCGGCCTCCATCTAGGGAGACACGTCTCTCCGAGGGCCGACCGGCCATGCAAAAGCAGACCCAGATCAGCATCTGGTATTTCGCGCTCGCGGTACTCGCGGTGTTCTGGATCCGCGACATGTGGACCGAGTACCGCCAGGTGGAACCCGTGCCCTACAGCGAGTTCCAGCAGATGCTCAAGGACGGCAAGATCAAGGAGATCACCGTCTCCAACAACCTGATCCAGGGCGCACTGGTCAACCCGGAAAACGGCCGTTCGCGATTCGTCGCGATCCGCGTCGAACCGGAACTCGCCCGCGAGCTCTCCCAGTACCCGGTGAAATACACCGGCGTGGTCGAGAACACCTTCTTTCGCGACCTGCTGTCCTGGGTGCTGCCGGCGGTGATTTTCTTTGGCATCTGGTTCTTCCTCGTGCGGCGTTTCGCGGAGAAATCGGGCCTCGGCGGCGGCTTCATGTCGATCGGCAAGAGCAAGGCCAAGGTCTATGTCGAGACCGACACCAAGACCACCTTCGACGATGTTGCCGGCGTTGATGAAGCCAAGGACGAGCTTCGCGAGATCGTCTCCTTCCTCAAGGACCCGAAGAGCTACGGACGCCTCGGCGGACGCATGCCGCACGGCGTGCTGCTGGTCGGCCCGCCCGGCACCGGCAAGACCCTGCTCGCGCGCGCGGTGGCGGGCGAGGCGGGTGTGCCCTTCTTCTCGATCTCGGGCTCGGAATTCGTGGAGATGTTCGTCGGCGTGGGCGCTGCGCGGGTGCGCGACCTGTTCGAGCAGGCAAGGCTCAAGGCACCGGCGATCATCTTCATCGATGAGCTGGATGCGCTCGGCAAGGCGCGCGGCGCCTCGCCGATGGGCGGCCACGACGAGAAGGAGCAGACGCTCAACCAGTTGCTGGTGGAGATGGACGGCTTCGATCCGTCGCTCGGCATCGTGTTGATCGCCGCCACCAACCGGCCGGAGATCCTCGATCCCGCGCTGTTGCGTGCGGGGCGGTTCGACCGCCAGGTGCTGGTGGACCGGCCGGACAAGCTTGGCCGCGTGCAGATCCTTCGCGTGCACATGAAAAAGATACAGCTCGCGCCGGATGCGGATCCCGAGAGCATCGCCGCACTCACGCCCGGGTTCTCGGGCGCGGACCTCGCGAATCTGGTGAACGAAGCGGCGCTGGTGGCCACGCGCCGCAACGCCGATGCGGTCGGCATGCAGGACTTCACCGCCGGGGTTGAGCGCATCGTCGCGGGCCTGGAGAAAAAGAACCGCCTGCTCAATCCGCGCGAACGCGAAGTCGTCGCCAACCACGAGCTCGGCCACGCGATGGTGGCGATGGCGATCGCAGGCAGCGACCCGATCCACAAGATTTCGATCATCCCGCGCGGCATCGGCGCGCTCGGCTACACCATCCAGCGGCCGACTGAAGACCGCTACCTGATGACCAAGGGCGAGCTCTCCAACAAGATGGCGGTGCTGCTCGGAGGGCGCGCGGCAGAAACCGTGGTGTTCGGCCATCTCTCCACCGGCGCGGCGGACGATCTCGCCAAGGTGACCGACATTGCCCGCTCGATGGTGATGCGCTACGGCATGGGCGAGAAGCTCGGCTCGGTTTCGTATGAGGGCGAGCGCCAGACCTTTCTTGGCCAGAACATGAACGAGCGCAACTACAGCGAGGAAACTGCGCGCGAGATCGACACCGAAGTGCGCGCGCTGGTGCAGGCCGCCTTCGAACGCGCGGTCGCGATTCTTGCGGCCAATCGCGCGCTGCTCGACGACTGGGCGAAGCGCCTGCTCGTGAAGGAGACGCTGGCGGAGGACGAACTCAAGGCGCTCGCAGCCGAGGTGAAAGTCCAGCCGCACTGAGCGCGTCCCCTCCTGCTACATTTCCGACCTCGTGTTCGTGGAGGCGGATAAGCATGAAAGTCGATGAGCTGTTTGGCGTGAAGGGACAGGTCGCGATCGTCACCGGCGCGGCAAGCGGGCTCGGTCTTGCGATGGCCGAGGGCATGGCGCAGAACGGCGCCACCGTGCTGATGATCGACATCGATCCGAAGACGCTCGAAGCCGCCGCCGCGCCCCTGCGCGCCGCGGGTTGCAAGGTGGAGACCGCATCGCTCGATGTCGCGGACACCGCCGCGCTGCGCGGCGCGATCGACACGATGGCCGCGCGCCACGGCAAGCTCGACACGGTGTTTGCCAACGCCGGCATGAGCTCCGGCCCGGGCTACGGCCTCAAGGCAGGCAAGACCGCAGGGCTGCTCGAGAATGTCTCGCCTGACACCTGGGAGCGGGTGCTGCAGGTGAACCTCACCGCAGTGCTCGAGACGATGCGCGCGGCGGTCGCGCACATGAAGCCGCGGCGCAGCGGGCGCATCGTGGTCACCGCCTCGATCGCGGGCATTCGCGCCGAGACCATCTGCGGTTATGCGTACGTCGCCACCAAGGCGGCGGTGATCAATATCGTGCGCCAGGCCGCGGTGGAACTCGCGCCGCACAACGTGCTGGTGAATGCGATCGCGCCGGGCGTGTTTCTGACCAACATCGCCGGCGGCAAGCTCAAGACCGATGCCGCGGTGCGCGAGGAATTCCTCGGCCTGATCCCGATGGGCAGGATCGCGGATGCGAACGAGATCCAGGGCCTTGCATTGTTTTTGGCGTCGCCTGCGTCCAGCTACCTCACCGGGCAGGTGATCGCGATCGACGGCGGCATCACCGCGGCATAAGCGGAAGCAAGCGGAATCGTGGAGGGATCGGGTGCAAAAATTGCGCACTTTTCCGTTTTCAGAGGTCCGTACGGTAAGTGAAAGCGGTAAATTCGATTGCTAATTTTAGCAATTTAATTGATGCGGTCTGGATTCATAACGTCGCGCCGCCTGCGCGCTTTTCTTCGACGAGTGTCTCCACCTCGCGCGCGAGTTCCACGCAGGAGAGCGGTGCCGAGCCTTCGGCCTTGTTGTTGGCTACGATGAAGGCGGGCTGGTGGATGACAAGGGCCCGCATCGCGAGCTGGGCGAGATGCTTGCGCGTCCGCGGGTCGGGGTCCACCAGCCGGTTGAAGGGCGCGTAGTTGGCTTTCGCTTCCTCGTAGCGGTAACCCGCGTGCAGGTTCCAGCGCGCCACCGTCGGGCCGGGCGGCAGCATCGAGGCGAGCTTCGCCTGCGCAGGCAGGCCGGGCAGGCGCGGATGCACGCCGAAGCAGTAGCGCGCGTTGTTGTCGGCGAGCGCCTGCATCAGGCCTTCGGTGAGCACCTCCGCATCGCGAATCTCCACCGCGTACAGCGGCCCTTTCGGCAGGAACTTCAGGAAGCCGTGCAGCGCGTCGGCGAAGCGTTGCGGCTCGGCGAGCAGCTTTCGCGGCAGCGGCGAGAACTGGAACACCAGCGGACCGGCGTTGGCTTCGAGTCCCGTGGTCGCCGGCTCCACGAATAGATCGCACGCAAGGCGCGCATCGAGAAAGCCCTCGTTCTCCCCGGTGACGCGGCCGTTCTCGTCGCGCACCGAGGCGTCGGTCACGGTGGACGGCGCTTTCACCAGAAAGCGGAAGGACGCGGGCACCTGCTGCGCGTAGGCGGCGAATTCGGCGCGGGTGAGCGCGGAGTAGAAGCCGCGGTCGATGCCGGCGGCGCGCAGCACCGGGTGGCGGCTGTAGGCAGCCAAACCCTTTCGCGACAGAACGGACTCGCTCGCGCCCGAGGCATACACCAGACCCGCCCAGCCGGGAAACGACCAGGACGAGGTACCGAGATAGAGATCTTGCGGCAGCCGCGCTCCGACCTCGATGACGTCATCTTGCGGCGTGGCGGCTTCGACCGGCAGTTTTTTGGTCGGAGCGGGGAGCGCGTCGCCGAACAGGCCGGCGGGTATCTCCGGATCGGAAGGCGGTGCTGTCACGGATGCCCGCTGCGCGAGTTCTGCGATCGTGGATCGGGCCGCTTACCGCCTGCGGGCCTCGCCCACCTCGCGCTCCAGCTGGTCGATCCGGCTCTGCAGGGCGGTGATGCGGTTGTTGAACGCGCCGACGTTGAAGAACTGCACGTTGTTCGCGGGTGCATCGAGCTTGTTGCCGTAACCGAGCCAGGAGGAGTCGTACACCTTCACCTTGGTGAAGCCGAGCTTGGCAAGCACGGTGGCGGTCTCGGCGGCGCGAACGCCGCTGTGGCAATAGACCACTGTCTCCTTGTCGGGATCGAGCTTGCTGTACAGCGCGCGCAGGTCGGCGTCGGACTTGAGCGACATGCCCGAGTTGTCGCGCACCTGGCGGCGGGCGAGTTTCTGCGCCGTCTCGGGGTCCTGCCAGTTCTGCTCGTAGGGGATGTTGATCGCACCGGGAATGTGGCCGCCGCGGATCGCGCGGATGTCTTCGCCCGCGAACTCGCCGGGTGTGCGCACGTCGATGAGCTGGATATCCGGCTTGTTGAGCATGGCGAGGATTTCCTCGGTGCTCACCGCGACGCCGGGCACCGCCTTGAGGCTGAGCTGCACCGGCCGGTAGCGGATTTCTTCGGTCTGCAATGCGCCGCTGCCGCGTGCCCAGCCGTCAATGCCGTCGTGATACACCCAGGCCTTCTTCGCGCCGAAGTGCTGCAGGGTGTATAGGCCGAAGTACGCGCCGACCGCGGCGCGCGTGCCGTAGACCACGATTTCCTTTTCAAGGTCGAAGCCCGCGTCACCGAGAATCCGCTCCAACTCGGACACCGGCATGAAGTCTTCGGAGTTCGGGTTGCGCAGCACCGAGAGCGCATCGCCGATGCTGATCGCCTCGGGTATGTGGCTGCGCCGGTACTCGGCCCCGCTGCGAACATCCCAGATAATCGCGCCGCGCTTGATCGCCGCGGTGACGAAGGCCGCGTCCACGATGCGCGAGTCGGCGGCGGCGGCGGTGAACGGGGCCGCGGTCAAGGCAAGGAAGGAAATGAGCAGGGCAAGCAGTCGTGTTTTCATGATTCTGACCTCCGGGGGCGATGAGGATAGCATCGGCGGCGGTGCGATGAACGGGAGCGAGTGATGAAAAAAATAGGCGTGATCGGTGTGGGCCTGATGGGCATGGGCGTGGCAAAACGCCTGCTCGAACGGGGATTTCATGTGCGGGTGCGCGACATCCGGCCGGAGGCGGAGGACGAAGCGCGCGCCGCCGGCGCCGAGGTCTGCGCCTCGCCCGCGGAACTCGCGCGCGGCTGCGATGCGGTGATCACGCTGGTGGTGGATGCGGCACAGACCGACGACGTGGTGTTCGGTGCCGATGGCGCGGCAGAGTCCATCTCTGACAATGCCGTGCTTCTGATGTGCAGCACCGTCGCGCCGGCATTCTCGGAGTCGCTCGGCAAGCACTTTGCCGAACGCGGCATCGCGATGCTCGATGCGCCGGTCTCGGGCGGCCCGGCGCGCGCACGCGCCGGCACCATGTCGATGATGATGGGCGGGTCAGCCGCGCTCGTCGCGCGTTGCGGTCCGCTGCTGGAGGCCATGAGCGACAAGCGTTTTCATGTGGGCGAGGCGATCGGCGACGGCTCCAAGGCGAAGATCGTCAACAACCTGCTCGCCGGGGTGAACCTCGCCGCGGGTTGCGAGGCGCTCGCGCTGGCCGAACGTCTCGGCCTCGACGCGAAACAGGCGCTCGATGTGATCGCGCAGAGTTCGGGCGCGAGCTGGATCGTGGAAGACCGGATGCGCCGCGCGGTCGAGGGCGATTTCGCACCACGCGCCGCGGTCACGCTGCTTGCGAAAGACCTCGGCCTCGCGCTCGACTCGGGCACCGCTGCCTTCACCGCGCTGCCGCTCGCAAGCGTCGCGCGGCAGATCTTCCAGGGCACGATCTCGCTCGGCCACGGCGCGGAGGATGATGCGGCGGTGCTGAAGTTCTACAGGGCGGTGAGCGGCGTGGCGTAGGTGGTGCCCGGCTACAGTTGTTTAACCGCCAAGGCGCCAAGAATGCCAAGGACGCCAAGAAAAGCACCTCGGTCACGATACAAAGCCCGCTCGATGCGGGCTTTGCCAGGGGGAGGGGTTACGGGGAGGGGGGGCGGCCCCCCCCTCCCTGTTCCGAATCCTTCCGCCTTGGTTGTATCCGAAGCTCGTAACGATAGTGAATATCGAAGTTCCAAAGAGGCGAAGTAGTAATCCTCCCCCCGTATCGCTCGACCCGAACACGCCGATTGCGGTATCTTCCGTCGCGCCGAACCGTCGGCCGATCAGGAGATTCCCCATGAACGTTTCGACCCTTCGGGCAGCCGCCCTTGCGCTGCTCACGCTTGCTTCGTCCGTCGCGCCTTCCATCGCCGAAGCGCAGGATTTTCCCAACCGTCCGGTGCGCTTTGTCGTGCCGTTTCCTGCAGGCGGCAGCGGCGACATCGCCGCGCGTCTGGTGGGCCAGAAGGTCTCCGAGATGTGGGGCCAGCCGGTGCTGGTCGAGAATCGCGTCGGCGGCAACACGATCATCGCGGCCGAATTCGTCGCCAAGTCGGCGCCGGACGGGCTGACGCTGCTGGTGCCGGTGGATGCCACGCTCACCATGAACCAGAGCCTGTACGCCAAGCTCCCCTACCGGCCGCTTGCCGACTTTGCGCCGGTGACGCTGCTGGTGGAGCAGCCGCTCATCTTCTCCGCCGGGCCGAAGGGCAAGGGCATCAACAACTTCAAGGACTTCCTCGACCAGGCGCGCGCCAACCCGGGCAAGATGAACGTCGCCATCGGCGCGATCGTCACCCAGGTGATCGCGGAACTGGTCAAGACCACCGCCAATGTCGACTTCCTGATCGTGCCCTACAAGGGCAGCCAGCCGACGCTTGCCGCGGTGCTCGGCGGCGACATCGAAGTCAGCCTGAGCGATGTCGGCCCGTTCGCGGCCAACATCCGCGATGGCAAGCTGCGCGGACTTGCGGCCACGTCGGCCAGGCGCGCGCCGGCGCTGCCCGACATGCCGACGTTGTCTGAAGCCGGTCTCCCGGGAATTGCGGTCAGTTCCTGGTTCGGCCTGGCCGCGCCGGCCGCGACCCCGCCTGCGGTGGTGGCGAAGATCAATGCCGATGTGCGCCGTGCGCTGTCGATGCCGGATGTGAAGGAAAAGCTGCTCGCCGTCGGCCTGGACGCGAGCCCGACCACGCCGCAGGAATTCGCCGCGCGCATCAAGGCGGAGTCCGATCGCTGGGAAATCGTGATCAAGCGCGCCGGCATCAAGCTCGACTGATTCGCGCATGGATCTGACCGACGAGGACATCGCCCACATTCTCCGGCTCGTCGACGAATCGACGTTTGAGGAGCTGGAGATCGAGTGGAAGGGGCTGGTGGTGCGCGTCTCCAAGAGCGGCGCGCTGGGCACCATTGAACGTCGGCCATTGGCCGAGGAGCGCCGCGCGTCCGTCGAACCGGTACGCGCCGCTGTGCCCAAGCCCGTGCCCGCAGCGCAAGCTGCGAAGGCCCAACCCGCGCTCCCCGAAGGCTGCGTGGAAATCAAGGCGCCGGTGATGGGCACCTTCTATCGCCGGCCCGAACCGGGCAAGCCGCCGTTCGTCGAGGTCGGCACGAGCGTGAAGGCGGACGACACGGTCGGCCTGCTCGAGGTGATGAAGGTGTTCACCGCGGTGAAGGCGGAGGTCGCGGGCGTGATCGAGGCGGTGCTGGTGGAGGATGCGCAACTGGCCGAGTTCGGGCAGGGGCTGTTCCAGATTCGTCCGGCCGCTACTCGTCAAGCGACATCCGGCAAGAAATGAAACCCGTGCGGCGTCTGCTCGTCGCCAACCGCGGCGAGATCGCGGTGCGCATCCTGCGCGCCTGCGAATCGCTCGGCATCGAATCGGTCGTGATTGTTTCGCAGGCCGACCGCGACAGCCTGCCTGCGCGCATGGCAGGCAGGGCGATTTGTATCGGGCCGGCGGCGGCGCGCGACAGCTACCTGAAGATCGACAGCGTGGTGCATGCGGCGATCGCCACCGGTTGCGATGCCCTGCATCCCGGTTACGGGTTCCTTGCGGAACAGCCGAAGCTGGCGAAGGCGTGCGAGGACAACGGTGTGGTCTTCGTGGGCCCGCGTTCGGAGACCGTCCATCGCATGGGCAACAAGCTCGAGGCGCGGCAAATCGCGGAACAGTGCGGCGTGCCGCTGCTGCCGGGGTCCAAGAGCATCGAGTCGGCCGCGCGCGCGGTGGAGATCGCGCAGGCCATCGGTTATCCGGTGCTGCTCAAGGCGGCGGCCGGCGGCGGCGGCCGTGGCATGAAGGTGGCGCACGATGCGGATGCGGTGCGCTCGGGTTTCGAGACCGCTTCGGCGGAAGCGCGTGCGGCGTTTGGCGATGCCACGCTCTACATGGAGCGCTTTGTCGCCAACGCGCGGCACGTCGAGGTGCAGGTGCTTGGCGATCGCGCGGGCAATGTGATTCATCTTGGCGAGCGCGACTGCTCGGTGCAGCGGCGCTACCAGAAGATCATCGAGGAATCGCCGGCGCCGTTGATCGCCACCGAATTGCGCGATCGCATACGCGCGGCGGCGGTGAAGCTTGCGCGCGAAGTCGGCTACGAGAGCGCGGGCACGCTCGAATTTCTGGTCGACGCGGCGGCGGGCGAATTCTATTTTCTCGAAATGAACACCCGAATACAGGTAGAGCATCCGGTGACCGAAATGGTGAGCGGCGTGGACATCGTGAAAGAGCAGATTGCGATCGCCTCCGGCCGGCCGCTTTCGGTGGCGCAGTCCACGGTGAGCCTCACCGGCCACGCGATCGAGGCGCGGGTGAATGCGGAATCGCCCGCGCACGGCTTTCGCCCGAGCCCCGGGCGGCTTGCCGAATGGGTGGCGCCGGACGGGCCGGGCATCCGCGTGGATACCCACTGCTACCCCGGCTATCTCGTGCCGCCGTACTACGACTCGTTGTTGGCTAAAGTGATCGCGCACGGCGCGGATCGCGAGCAGGCAATCGAACGGCTGTCGCAGGCGCTTGATCAATTCGTCATCCTCGGGGTCGATACGACCATCCCGTTCGTGCGCCGCTTGCTCGGCGAACCGGTGTTCCGCGCGGGGAGAATGCACACCCGCTGGGCGGAGGACGTGCTTGCGGGCGATGCGGCATGAATCGACAGGAGACATTCCGATGAACGACTTCAAACCCGGTGACCTGGATTTCGTCGACACCACGCTCCGTGACGGGCCGCACAGCCTGTGGGCGCAGAAGGTCACCACGCCGATGATGTTGCCCGTGTGCGAGACGCTCGACGAGGCCGGCTTTCGCGCGCTCGAAGTCATGGGCTCGGGCAATTTCAAGAAATGCATCCGCGACCTCAAGGAAGACCCCTGGCGCAAGATCGATGCGCTTGCAGCCAGGATCCGCAGGACGCGTATGGCTTTCGTCATGCTGCCCAGCGTCACCACCTTCGACATCACGCCGCCCGCGGTGCTGCGGCTCTATGTCGAGCGGCTCGCCGCACACGGCATGCGGCGCATGCACCTGATGGAATCGGCCAACGACATGGGCAACCGCATTCCCGAGATGATCGACACCATGCGGCAGGTGGGCATGGAGTCGGTGATCGCGCTGGTGTATTCGATTTCGCCGAAGCATTCCGACGAGTACTACGCGCGCAAGGCGGGCGAGGCGGCGGCGCTCAAGCCCGACGTGATCTACCTGAAGGATCCCGCCGGCCTGCTCACGCCGGAACGTACGCGCACGGTCGTACCCGCGATCCTGTCGCGCGCGGGGGCGGTGCCGGTGGAGATCCACAGCCATTGCACCACCGGGCTTGCGCCGCTGTGCTATCTCGAGGCGATCAGGCTCGGCATCAAGGTCGTGCACACCGGCATACCGCCGCTCGCGAACGGCGCGGCGCAGCCCTCGGTATTCAACATTGCGAAGAACGCTTCCCTGCTCGGCTTTCATCCGACGGTGAAGCTGGACTGCCTGCCCGAGGTGAGTGCGCATTTCAATGCAATCGCGAAACGCGAGGGCTATTCGGCGGGCGCGCCGCTTGAATACGACGTCTCGCAGTACCTGCACCATGTGCCGGGCGGCGTGATTTCGCACCTTCGCCACCAGATCACCCAGCTTGGCATGGGCGAGCGCCTGCCCGAGGTGCTGGAGGAAGTGGCGCGGGTGCGGGTGGAATTCGGCTACCCGATCATGGTGACGCCGTTCTCGCAGTTCGTGGCGAGCCAGGCCGCGCTCAACGTGATGCTCGGCGAGCGCTACAGGCAGGTGTCCGACGAAGTCATCCAGTTTGCGCTTGGCTGGTGGGGGGCAGAGGCGGCCGACGGCATGGAGCCGGAGGTGAAACAGAAGATTCTCGATTCCGCGCGTGCAAAGGAAATCGCGGCGAAGCGTCCGCCGGTGCCGACGCTGGCGGAGGTGCGCGAGCGGCTGGGCGGCGCAGGACTGTCGGACGATGAACTGCTGCTGCGCTTCATCTCGCCCGAGGGCGAGATCGCGGCGATGCGCGCCGCCGGCGAGCCAAAACCCTATTCGGCAACGCGCAATTCCCTGCTGGAACTGGTGAAGGAACTCGCGAAACGCAAGGACCTGCGCGTGATCCATGTGCGCTCGGGCGAGACCTCGATCACGCTTCGCGGGCGCGTGGTGGGCTGAGAAGCGGGCTGGATCCGTGGTCTGAGCCGCGCGGCGTTTGAATTGTTCCGCGCTACGTCCCACAATCGCGTCCGGGCAACATCGTCCTGACGAGAACACTCGAGGAGAAGCACGTGATATTCGACCTTCGCATCTACACCTTCCGCAACGGCGCCAAGATGAACGCCTGGTTGAAGGTGTACGAGGAGTATGCGTTCCCGATCCAGCAGAAGTACCTCGGCAAGCCGGTGCTCGTTTCCACCACCGAGGTCGGACCGCTCAATCAGGTGGTGCACATCTGGCAATACGAGAGCCAGGGCGATCGCGAAAACCGCCGCAACACGATGGTGAAGGACGCGGGCTGGCCGGAATTCCTCAAGCGCAGCGCCGAGCTGGACGCGGTCCACACGCAGGAAAACCGCCTTCTGAAGTCTACCTCGTTCTCGCCGCTCTGAGTTTCATCGCCTGCTGCGTAGCAGGCGGATGAGATTTTAAAACGACGCCCGCTCAATCGCGGGCGTTGGCATTTTCACTACGTCTTTTTCACGCCGCCCGCCGGCTTCATCAGCACCAGCGCGGTGCCGATGATGATCATCACCGCGCCGACGATCATGTGCGCGTCGATGATCTCGCCGAGGAACACCGCACCGCCGAGCAGGCCGAACACCGGCATGATGAAGGTGACGGTGAGCGCGCGCGTCGGGCCGATGTCGGCGATCAGGCGGAAGTACAGCCCGTAGGCGAGCGCGCTGCCGAATACGCCCGCCATCACAGCGCACACCGCGGCCACCGGCGTGGGCATTGCGATCGGCGGCGACCCGGGGATCACCGCGATCAGCATCAGGCTCGCGGCAAGCTGGCTGCCGGCGGCCACCGCGAAGGGCGCCGGTCCGCCCGCGCCGGCCTGGTTCTTTTTTCGCGCAATCACGCCCGCGAATCCGTAACAGGCGCATGCGCCGAGCGCCGCCGCCACCGCGAGCGCTTCGGTCATCGACGGCACGAGGCGCTCCGATCCTGTCAGGAAGGCCACGCCCGCCACGCCGATCGCCATGCCGGTGAGCGCACGCACGCCGAGGCGCTCGCCGAGCATCCACCAGGCGAAGATGCCCGCAAAAAAGGGTGAAGTCGCGTTGATCAGCACCGAGAAGGACGAGGGGATGTATTGCGCGGCGTAGGCATGCAGCGAGAACGGCAGCGCGGACGTCGACAGCCCGATGATCGCGTAATGCTTCCAGTGTGATTTCCAGTCGAGCGACTTGCTGCTGGCAACCACCCACGCGAGCAGGCACAACCCGCCGATCAGCGTGCGCGCGAGCGCCATCGTCGGCGGCCCGAGAAAGGGCACCGCGACGCGCACGAAGATGAACGCGCTGCTCCAGGCTGCGGCGAGCAGCAGCAGCCGGACGATGTCTGCGGGACGCAATTAGGTGGATTTCTTTCGTGAGCGTTGTGGTGCGGCGCCTTCACGCCGCAGGGGTGGAGCGACGCTTTCCAGCATGGGGTGTTTTCGAGCGGCGCTTTCGCGCATTAGATCTTTACCAGCGGCGCTTTCGCGCCGCAGCAACTCGGCCTTGCGTTCCAGGCCCCAGCGGTAGCCGTGCAGTTTGCCATCCGCGCCGATGGCGCGGTGGCAGGGGATCGCCACCGCCACCGGGTTCGCCGCGCAGGCGCTCGCCACCGCGCGTACGCCCGAGGGCGTGCCGGCCGCCTGCGCGAGTTCGGTATAGGTGCGGGTGCGTCCCGCCGGAATCCTGCGCAGCGCCTGCCAGACGCGCTGCTGGAAGGCGGTGCCGCGAACGTCCAGCGGCAGTTCGAGTCGTTGTAATGAGGCCTCGCCCGGATGATCGACGAGCCGGACCGCGCGTTCTATCAGGGTCTTGAGCGCGGCGTCCGCGGGTTCGAGCGTCGCCTTCGGAAATCGCGCGCGCAGCGAGCCGAGCAGCGCAGCCCGATCGTCGCCGAGTTCCATCGCGCAGATGCCGCGATCGGTGGCCGCGACCGCGAGCAGGCCAAGCCCGGTTTTCGCAAACGCATGCCGGATTATTTCGCCCGGCGCGCCGGCGCGGTAACGCGCAGGCGTCATGCCGAGCAGCTCGCG
>CANIEV010000086.1 GCA_947466535.1 Betaproteobacteria bacterium | reverse complement strand
TGCCCGCCTTCACCTGCGGCAGCATCACCGCGAAGTCGGCGGTGAACATCATCACCTGGCCGCTCAGCATGTCGGTCATCGCGTTGGGGCCGCTCTTGTAGGGCACATGAACCATCTTGATGCCCGCCATGCCGGCGAGCATTTCGCTTGCCACGCGCTGCGAGGCGCTCGCGGTGGCGAAAGTGATGTAGCCCGGCTTCGCCTTGCCGAGCGCGATGAACTCCGCCAGCGTTTTGGCCGGAAAGTCATTGTTCACCCCGACGATCAGCGGCACCGAACCGAGGAACGCGACTGGCGCGAAATCCTTCTCCTGGTCATAGGGCAGCTTCTTGAACAGGCTCTTGTTCGCCGCGTTGGTGCTGTTGGTGCCGACCATCAGGGTGTAGCCGTCGGCGGGGGCCTTGGCCACCGAGTCCGCGCCGATCATGCCGTTGGCACCGGGCTTGTTGTCGATCACCACCGGCTGGCCGAGGAACTCGGTCATCTTCTGGCCGTAGGTGCGTCCCATGGTGTCGGTGGCACTGCCGGCGGCAAAGGGCACGACGAAGCGCACCGGCTTGGTGGGGAAGGTCTGGGCGTGGGCGGCGGTGGCCACCACGATGACCGAGCTCGCGAACACGGCGAACCAGCGGGAATTCGAACGGCACGGGGATTTCATTGCGGTCTCCTCCTGAGAGCGATGCGCGAGATTACCAAATCGGGCGCGAGTACATGCCGGGGTGTGCTTTCCCTGCCGGGCATAAGCTCCTATCATCGCCGCTCCGCGATTGGAAAGTCCATGATGGATCGCAAGCGATGATATTCACCCCCCTCAAGTCGTGCCGCTGGCGGATGTGCGCGACGGTTGTGAACCGGCTTGCCGCCGGATTGGCATTCGCGATCGTTGCAACGGGTACGGGGACAGTGCGGGCGCAGGACTATCCTGCGCGTCCGGTCACCATGATTGTTCCCTTTGCCCCCGGAGGGCCAACCGACGTTGCGGCGCGCATCGTGGCGCAGCGCATGTCCGCCACGCTCGGCCAGAACATCCTTGTGAGCAATCTGCCCGGGGCGGGCGGCGGCGTGGGCAGTATCCGGGTGGCGCAGTCGGGGCCGGACGGCTACACCCTGCTGATGGCGAACATGGGCACCCAGGTGCTGGCGCGTGCCACCAGTTCCAATCTTGGGTACGACCCGATCAGGGACTTTGCGCCGGTGGGGCTGGTGTCGGCCGGTTTCACCGTCATCGTGGCGAGGAAGGGCCTGCCCGCGCCGGGACTGAAAGGCCTGCTCGCGTATGCGCGCGAGCGCCAGGGCAAGGCGACCTACTCGAGTGCCGGCCTCGGGTCGGTATCGCACATAATCTGCGCCCTGTTCGTGAAGCAGTTCGGCCTGGACGTGGCGCATGTGCCCTACAAGGGCGCGGCCGTCGCCGTGCAGGACCTCGTCCGTGGTGAGATCGATTTCACCTGCACCACGCCCAACATCGTCCGCGCCTTCGTGCAGAGCGGTGCGATCGTCGGCGTGGTGATGAACGGCGACAAGCGTTCGCCGCTGCTGCCCAACGTGCCCACGGTGTTCGAGGAGCAGGCAAGCGGCTTCGAACTCAACGCCTGGCAGGCGTTGTTCGCGCCCCGGGGCACCCCCGCGGTGATCGTCAACAGGCTGAGCGCGGCGATGAACGCGGCTTTGCGCGAGCCTGCGATCCAGAAGCAATACGAGGATCTCGGCATCGAGATGCCCGAGGAGTCGCAACGCGGACCCGAGGCGCTGGCTCAGACGCTCGTCCGCGATACCGAGCGCTGGCTGCCGCTATTGCGTTCGCTTAATTTGCCGCGTGACTGACGACGTCCCGGGCCGGAGAACGAATATGACCATGATTACCGACGCCCCCCGCATCGCGCGCGACCTGGTGTACGCGACCCATTCCGGCACCCGGATGGTGCTGGATGTCTTCCAGCCCTCCGGGTCTGGTACAACGCGCCCCGCGATCATCATGATCCACGGCGGACGCTGGAAGCGGCTGGACAAATTGCAGTATCAGGGCGAAGCGACCTCGCTGGCGATGTCGGGCTACGTTGTGTTTCTGATCAACTACCGTGTCGAGGGGCAGCCCTCGTTTCCCGCGCTTCTCGACAATGTGAAAAGCGCGATGCGCTGGGCGGCCGAAAACGCGATGACGTTTGGCGCCGACCCGGATCGCATTGCGATGTTCGGCGGCTCGGCGGGCGGGCACCTGTCGGCCTTGTCCGCCGTGCTGAGCCGGGTCGAACCGGGCCTGCCGAAGGTCCGGGTGGCGGTGAGCTGGTCCGGGTTCTACGACCTTATCGCAGCGTATGAAGAGACCGCGGCGAATCCGCGCGGCGCCGAACCCCGGGGTGCGCTTGAAAACGCCTTCGATGGCACGCCGGCTACCTGCAGGGATCGCTATATCCAGCTGTCGCCGATCACCCATGTGCGTGCGGACAGCCCGCCGCTTTTCATCGGCATTTCCTCGGACGAGGTGGCACCTCTCGGGCAGGCGCAGCGCATGATCGCGCGCATGCGTGAGCTGAACGTACCCTGCGAGATCCAGGTGATCGAGGGTGATCTGCACAATCGCGAACTCGGGCCGCTGGTCTGGACGCAGACTCTGGATTTCCTGCGCAGGTATCTGTAGTCACCGTGCTGCCGAATCACTTGAAAATTGACAACTTTTCCGTTTAAAGAGGTCCGTCCGATGCGTGAAACCGGTGAATTCGGTTGCTAAATCTGGCAATTTTTAAAGGGCGCATCGGATTGCAATTCGGAGTCGCGGCGATTGCCCTCGCCCTTGCCTGCGCCGGCGCGGTCGAAGCCGCCGACACCCTGCGTATCGGCTCCAAGCGATTTACCGAGTCTTATGTGCTCGGCGAAGTGCTGCGCCAGGCGGCGGCACCGCATGCGGAGGTGGAGCACAAGGCGGGCCTGGGCAATACCGGCATCGTGTTCTCGGCGCTGCGTTCGGGCGCGATCGATTTGTATGCCGAGTACACCGGCACGCTCGCGCGCGAGGTGCTGAAGCTCGACGGCAGTCCGACGCGTGATGAACTCAATGCGAAGCTCGCTCCGATGGGTCTCGCGGTCGCGGTGCCGCTCGGCTTCAATAATGGCTATGCGCTCGGCATGCGCGAGGATCGGGCATCGGGGCTCGGCGTCACCCGGATCAGCGATCTCGAAAAACGCGCCGGGCTGAGACTCGGGCTGTCCCAGGAGTTCATCGGACGCGCGGACGGCTGGGGGGGCCTCGCCCGTGCCTATCGGCTGCGGCAGTATCCGATCGGGCTGGATCACGGCATTGCCTACGAGGCGCTGGAGCGGGGCAGGATAGACGTTGTCGACCTGTACACCACCGATGCCAAGATTGCGCGCTACAAGCTGCGGGTGCTTATCGACGATGCGAAGTACTTCCCGCGCTATGACGCGGTGATCCTGCATAGGTCGGACGTTCCCGCACGCTTCCCCGAGGCATGGCGGGCGATACGCGCGCTCGAGGGAAAGATCGACGAGGCGACGATGATCCGCATGAACGCGGTGGCCGAGATCGAGGGCAGGAGTTTTTCGGAAGCCGCATCGTTGCTTGGCAACAAGGAACCGACGGCCGGCGCGCGGCGCAGTCTGTGGGAGGCGATCTTCGATCGCGATTTCGTCCGACTGACGCGGGAACACCTGCTGCTGGTGTTCGCCTCGCTTGCGGCAAGTGTCGCGGTCGGGGTGCCGCTTGGCGTGCTTGCGGCCAAGGTGCCGGCCACTGCGCGCATCGTTCTTGGCGTGGCGGGGGTGATCCAGACGATTCCTTCACTCGCGCTGCTTGCGTTTCTTGTTGCGGGCCTCGGCACCATAGGAACCTGGCCTGCATTGATCGCGCTCTTCCTGTACGGACTGCTTCCGATCGCGAGCAACACGCACGCGGGACTGCTCGGCGTGGGCAAGGGGCTTTCTCAGGCAGCCACCGCGCTTGGCCTGCGCGCGGCACAGCGTCTGCGTTTTGTGGAACTTCCGATCGCCGCACCGACAGCACTTGCCGGAATACAGACGTCGGCGGTGATCAACGTGGGCACGGCAACCATCGCCGCGTTTGTCGGCGCAGGCGGCTACGGCGAACGCATCGTCGCGGGGTTGGCGCTCAACGATCACACCGCGCTTCTGGCGGGGGCGCTGCCGGCGGCAGTGCTCGCGATTCTGGTGCAGGGATTGTTCGAATTCATCGAGCGCCGGCTGCGGCCCGGCGCCGCGTCCGCGGCATGGTCAGCCCGGAGGGGCTGAGGTAATATGCCGCGTCGCGTGCGTAAGCAGGGTTCAACCTGCATCGCGGTTTCACCTGCAACCCGCACAGCGGTTTCGCGTGTGCTCAATCAGGGGAGAGGCAACTCATGATCATCGGCGTACCGGCCGAGACCCGTCCGGGCGAAACGCGCGTAGCCGCGACGCCCGAGACCGTCAAGAAACTCATCACTGGCGGGCACAGCGTGCTCATCCAGTCCGGCGCCGGTTCCGGCGCGAGCATATCCGACGAGGCGTACGCCGCAGCCGGTGCGACCGTGGCGGTTTCCGCCGCCGAGCTCTACGCGCAGGCCGGTCTTGTACTCAAGGTGCGCAGCCCGCAGTCCGACGAAACCGGCATGCTGCGCGACGGCCAGGTGCTGGTGGGCATGCTCAACCGCTTCGACGTAGCGGGTCTGGACGCTGTGGCCAAGCAGGGCGCGATCGGATTTGCCCTCGAAGCCGCGCCGCGGATCACCCGGGCGCAGTCGCTCGATGTGCTGTCGTCACAGGCGAACATCGGCGGCTACAAGGCGGTGCTGGTCGCAGCCAACCACTATGGCCGGCTGTTTCCGATGATGATGACCGCCGCCGGTACGGTAAAGGCGGCGCGTGTCATCGTGATGGGCGTGGGCGTGGCCGGGCTGCAGGCGATCGCCACCGCCAAGCGCCTCGGCGCGGTGGTCGAGGCGACCGACGTGCGCAGCGAAACCAAGGAACAGGTCGAGTCGCTAGGCGCGAAGTTCATCGAGGTGCCGCTGACGGACGCGGAGAAGGAACTCGCCAAGGGGCAGGGCGGCTACGCGCGCGACATGGGTGACGATTACCGCAAGCGCCAGGCGGCGCTGGTGGCCGAAAAGATCAAGATGGCCGACATCGTCATTACCACCGCGCTGATCCCGGGGCGCCCGGCACCGGTGCTGGTGACGGAGGACATGGTGAAGTCGATGAAGCCGGGCTCGGTGATCATCGACATGGCCGCTGAACAAGGCGGCAACTGCCCGCTCACCGAAAAGGATGCGGTGGTGGTGAAGCACGGCGTGACGCTGGTTGGCCACACCAACTACCCCGCGATGGTCGCGACCGACTCCTCCGGCCTCTACGCACGCAACATGCTCGACTTCCTGAAGCTGATTGTGGACAAGGAAGGCAATCTCGCGATCAACATGGAAGACGAAATCGTCGCCGCCTGCCTGATGACCCAGGGCGGCGCTGTGGTGAAGAAAGGCTGATCATGACTGGAACCGTTGATCCCACGATTATCAATCTCATCATTTTCGTGCTGGCGGTGTTCGTCGGCTACCACGTGATCTGGAACGTCACTCCTGCGCTGCACACGCCGCTGATGAGCGTGACCAACGCAATTTCGTCGGTGATCATCGTTGGAGCGATCCTTGCCGCCGGGCCGTCCGAGGTTGATTTCGGCTCGATCATGGGTGCGGTTGCCGTGGGGCTGGCCGCAATCAACGTGGCCGGGGGATTCCTGGTGACCCATCGGATGCTCGAGATGTTCCGCAAGAAGGCGCCCAAGGTTTCAGCAGCGGCGTCGGCTGCATCTTCTGCCAAACACTGAGCGATCGGGGACGACATGTCGGCAAATCTGGTCGCACTCTGGTACCTCGCCGCTTCGGTCTGCTTCATCCTCGCGCTGAAGGGTCTGTCGCACCCCGAGACCGCGCGCCGCGGCAATTACTTCGGCATCGCCGGCATGACGATCGCGGTGCTCACCACGCTCGCGATCGTCGCCAAGGGCAGGCTCGACCTGATCCTGCTCGCAATGGTGATCGGCGGCATCATCGGTGCAATCGGCGCGCGCCGCGTGCAGATGACGCAGATGCCGGAGCTGGTGGCGGCGATGCACTCGATGGTCGGCATGGCTGCGGTGCTGATCGCGATCGCGGTGGTGAACAACCCCGCATCGTTCGGCGCGGCTGACCCGATGCCCACAGGCAACAAGCTGGAACTGTTCATCGGCACCTTCGTCGGAGCCATCACCTTCTCGGGATCGGTGATCGCCTTCGGCAAGCTCGCGGGACTGGGCAAGAACTTCCGCCTGTTCTCGTCCGCGCCGGTTGTGTTTCCCGGGCAGCACATGGTCAATCTGGCGCTGTTCCTGGTGATGATCGGCTTTGGCACCGCGTTCTTCCTCGCGCCCGACAAGGCCTGGACGCCCTTCATCATCATGACCGCGATTGCCTTCGTGCTCGGCGTGCTGATCATCATCCCGATAGGCGGTGCCGACATGCCGGTGGTGATCTCGATGCTGAACAGCTATTCCGGCTGGGCGGCGGCGGGCATCGGCTTCTCCCTCAACAACTCGATGCTGATCATCGCGGGTTCGCTGGTGGGTTCCTCCGGCGCGATCCTCTCCTACATCATGTGCAAGGCGATGAACCGCTCGTTCTTCAGCGTGATTCTCGGCGGCTTCGGCGCGGCCGAGGGCGCTGCGGCGGCGGGTGCCTCCGACAAGACGGTGAAGTCGGGATCGGCGGAAGATGCGGCATTCCTGCTTGGTAATGCCGAGTCGGTGATCATCGTTCCTGGCTACGGACTTGCGGTGGCGCGCGCGCAGCACGCGGTGAAGGAACTCGCGCACAAGCTGACCGCCAAGGGCGTGACGGTGAAGTACGCGATCCACCCGGTGGCCGGCCGCATGCCGGGTCACATGAACGTGCTGCTGGCGGAGGCCGAGGTGCCGTATGACCAGGTGTTCGAGATGGAGGACATCAACAGCGAGTTCGGCAACACCGACGTGGTGCTGGTGCTGGGCGCCAACGACGTGGTGAATCCGCTTGCGCTGGAAAAAGGCAGCCCGATCTACGGCATGCCGATCCTGGATGTGCACAAGGCGCGCACCGTGATGGTAAACAAGCGCTCGATGGCCTCGGGTTACGCGGGTCTCGACAATCCGCTGTTCTACATGGACAAGACCATGATGATCTTCGGCGATGCAAAGAAAGTCGTCGAGGACATGGTCAAGTCACTGGAGTAGCGACGCATGTCGCTCGACACCGCCGACGCGCGTTTGCGGATTCTCGGAAAGATCCGCAAGGCGCAGTCGCGCGGCGGCCGGCCTTCGCAGGCGGAGCGCGAGGCGGTCGAGACCTACGTCCGCGCGCATCCGCGCGGAACCCTGCCCGAGGTGACCGGGGACCTGGTGGCGCGTTTTCGTGCGAAGGCCGAAGCGACCCAGAGCACCACCGAGGAAGTGGCCTCGCAGGCGGAGGTCCCTGCCGCGGTCGCCCGGTACTGTGCTGCATACAAGCTGGCGACGAACGGCTGTGTCTGGCCGGCGCTTTCGTCGCTGGACTGGAAATCCGCGGGACTGCCGCTGGATGCGCGCGCGGCGCACGGCGAGGACAAACTCGGCGTCACAGGAGCGTTCGCGGCGCTCGCCGAGACCGGCACGCTGATGGTGGTGTCGGGTCCGGATTCACCCGCCAGCGTGAGCCTTCTCCCCGAGACACATGTGGCGGTGGTGCCTGCGTCGCGCATCGTCGCGCATATGGAAATTGCCTGGGCGATGGCGCGCGAGACGTTCGGCCAGTTGCCGCGCGCAGTGAATTTCATTTCCGGGCCGTCGCGCACCGCCGACATCGAGCAGCGCATGGTGCTGGGCGCGCACGGGCCGTATCGCGTTCACATCATCGTGGTTCGCGGCGCCTGAATCCGCCTTCCTCCGCTGACCCGGCGGCTCCGTTCGATTTCTCCGAGGTGAATCCATGTTCTTCCGCCTGCTGTTCCTGATCGCGCTTTCGGGAGTTGCGTCGCCCGCCTTCGCGGCAGCAAGCCCGATGCTTGCCGGCATTCCGGTGGATTTCTTCCTGTTCGCACTGGTGCTGGCGGGTGTTGCGCTGTTTCACAATCACACGCTGCAGGTTGCGGTGACCGGTCTGGTGGTGATTTCTCTCTACAAGATCCTGTTCGCGAGCTTCAAGGTCGGGTCAGGAGTCGGGGGATTCATTGCCCATCTCGGGCACGAGTGGGTGATCGTGGCGAACCTGTTCTGCCTGTTGATGGGGTTTGCGTTGTTGTCCAAGCATTTCGAGGACACCGAAATTCCGAAGGTGCTGCCGAAGTACCTGCCCGACGACTGGAAGGGCGCATTCATCCTGCTGGTGATGGTGTTTGTGCTGTCCTCGTTCCTCGACAATATCGCGGCAGCCCTTGTCGGTGGTGCGATCGCGCGCACCGTGTTTCGCGGCAAGGTGCATATCGGCTATCTGGCTGCGATCGTAGCGGCATCGAACGCGGGCGGTTCGGGCAGCGTGATCGGTGACACCACCACGACGATGATGTGGATCGACCACGTGCCGCCGTCCGCGGTGTTCCATGCATATGCCGCGGCGGGTGTGGCTCTTGTTGTCTGCGGCATCCCGGCGGCTCTGCAGCAGCATGCGTACTCGCCGATCATGAAGGACGAGCCCGAAGGCACGCACGTGGATTGGCCGCGCGTGGGCGTGGTGGTCGCTATCCTTCTGGCTGCAGTCATCGTGAACGTGGTTGTCAACACGCAGTACGAGGCGTATTCCGATCACTTTCCGTTTCTCGGTGTCGCAGTCTGGGCGGCGATTCTGTTGACGGTGCCGATTCGCAAGCCCGACTGGAGCCTGCTGCCCGGGGCGTTCCGCGGTAGCGTGTTTCTGCTGTCGCTGGTGCTTTGCGCATCGATGATGCCGGTGGAGCATCTGCCGGCATCGTCCTGGCAGACCGCTTTCGGCCTGGGATTCCTTTCGGCGGTGTTCGACAACATCCCGCTCACCGCACTCGCGCTCAAGCAGGACGGCTACGACTGGGGAATGCTCGCGTATGCCGTCGGATTCGGTGGCTCGATGATCTGGTTCGGTTCGAGCGCGGGCGTGGCGATCTCGAACATGTACCCCGAAGCGAAGTCGGTCGGCAACTGGGTTCGCCACGGCTGGCATGTGGCGCTTGCCTACGTGGTCGGGTTCGCGGTGCTGATGGCAACGCTCGGCTGGCAGCCGACGCCGAAACGGACCCCGGGCACTACGGGGGCGCCTGCGGTTGCTGTCCCCGCGGTGGCGGATGCGCCTGAAACCGATCCGATGAAAAAGGGATACTGAGACCTCATTGCCCCGGGCGGAACTTTTCGCCGGAGTGGTGTTCAATACCGTGTTGGCGCCGACGGATGCGTCCGGGCGCATCTCAAACCGGAGCCGTACCCCCCCATGTCTGCCATCCGTGTGTCGTCCCTGCGACGCTTTCTCCTTGCCACCGGTGTCGTCTACCTGATCTGGGGTTTTCTGCCCGCGGCGCATGCGGCGGGGTCGGCGGCCGCAGGGCAGACCTTCCTCTGGATCGCGATCATCCTGATCGTCGCGAGGCTCGCCGGCCTGGTTGAGCGTCTTGGCATGCCCGCGGTGCTGGGCGAACTCCTCGCGGGTGTCGCGCTTGGCAATCTGTCCCTTGCGGGCATTGGCGTGTTCGAGGCGATCGAGAGCGACGCCGTGATTGGCGTGCTTGCCGAGTTCGGCGTGGTGATCCTGCTTTTTCAGATCGGTCTGGAGACCAGTCTGGGCGACATGCGCCGGGTCGGGGTACGGGCACTCCTGGTCGCGTTGGCCGGAGTGGTGGTTCCATTCGTTCTCGGAACCTTCCTCATCGGCCCCTGGCTGCTGCCCAACCTGTCGTTTCATGCGTATCTGTTTCTTGGTGCAACCCTGACCGCAACCTCGGTCGGGATCACCGGCCGGGTGCTGCGTGATCTCGGTCAAATGCAGTCGCCCGAGGCGCGGATCATCCTCGGTGCCGCGGTGATCGACGATGTGCTCGGCCTGGTGATCCTGGCGGTGGTGTCGAGCCTGGTGAAGGAAGGGCAGGTCAGCGTTGGCGAGGTCGCCTGGATCATCTCCGAGGCAATCCTTTTCCTGGTGGGCGCGGTCTTGCTCGGGCGAGTCGTTGCGCCCCGCTTGGGAAGGCTGCTTTCGCGTATCAGCGCGGGAGTCGCGATGAAACTGACGCTGGTGCTCGGCATGGGCCTGCTGCTCGCGTGGGTCGCACACCATATCGGGCTTGCAGCGATTGTCGGCGCGTTCGCGGCGGGGTTGATGCTCGAGCCGATTTTTCTCAAGGATTTCGACCAGCCCGAAATCGACCGCGATATCCGCGCGCTGCTTGCCGACACGCCTCAGGCCTCGCGCGCGAGGATCGAACAGGTACTCGATCGTCATGCGCACCGGCATCACGAAGAACTTCTCGAGCCGCTCGGGTATGTTTTCGTGCCGCTGTTTTTTGTCTACACCGGCATGCAGGTGAAGCTCGAAACGTTTTTCAGCCTGAACGTCGTGCTCATCGCCCTTGGCGTGACTGCGGTGGCCATCGTCGGCAAGCTCGTCGCAGGTTCGGTTGCTGGGCGGGTTCGTCGCTGGGTGGTGGGCTGGGGGATGGTGCCGCGCGGCGAAGTGGGATTGATTTTTGCGATGGTCGGAAAACAGCTTGGCGTGGTGGATGAAATGCTGTTTTCGATTGTTATCCTCGTGGTGATGTTGACCACGCTGGTGACGCCGCCTGCGCTCGGGGCGCTGTTTCGCGAAAGGCCGTGAGGATTCGCATTGCGCGTTTGCCGGCGCTCGCCGGCAGCATCAAGATGCTATCTACGCGACACAAGCGTAGTAATACTTGATCCGCCAGAGAGGGGCGTATAGGATTGGTGGCAAGTACCTGACTCGTTTCATAATCCGGGATGCGGGAAAAATCATAATCCGCAGCTTTCAGCGGTCGGGCCGATACCACGTCCAAAGGAGAAAGTTAATGAGCAAGGAACAAGGTAGCAAACCGGCAGCATCGCGTCGCAAGTTCATCACCGGCGCGGCGGCTGCGACGGCCGGTGCGGCGACGCTCGGATTCCCGATGATCGCCAAGGCGCAGGCGGGCCCGATCTCGATGCGTTGGCAGTCGACCTGGCCGGCAAAGGACATCTTCCACGAGTACGCGGGTGACTTCGCCAAGAAGGTCAACGACATGACCGGTGGCGATCTGCGGATTGAAGTGCTGCCCGCCGGCGCGGTTGTCCCCGCCTTCGGCCTGCTCGACGCGGTGTCCAAGGGCACGCTCGACGGCGGCCACGGCGTGCTGGTGTACCACTACGGCAAGCAGACCGCGCTTGCGCTCTGGGGCTCGGGCCCGGCCTTCGGCATGGATTCAAACATGCTGCTTTCCTGGCACAAGTACGGCGGCGGCAAGGAACTCCTTGCGAAGCTCTACAACTCGATCGGTGCGAACGTGGTGTCCTTCCCCTACGGCCCGATGGCCACGCAACCGCTGGGCTGGTTCAAGAAGCCCGTCACCAAGGAAGCAGACATGAAGGGCCTGAAATACCGCACCGTCGGTATTTCGATCGACGTGTTCACCGGCATGGGCGTTGCGGTCAACGCGCTGCCCGGCGGCGAAATCGTCCCGGCAATGGATCGCGGTCTGCTGGATGCGGCGGAGTTCAACAACATGACCTCGGATCGCATCCTTGGCTTCCCCGACGTGTCCAAGGTGTGCATGCTGCAGAGTTTTCACCAGAACGCCGAGCAGTTCGAGATCATGTTCAACAAGACCAAGTTCGACGCGCTGCCCGCGAAGATGAAGTCGATCATCGAGAACGCGGTCGAGGCAGCCTCGCAGGACCTGAGCTGGAAGGCGATCGACCGCTACTCGAAGGACTACGTTGAGTTGCAGACCAAGGACAAGGTCCGCTTCTACAAGACGCCGGACGCGATCCTTCAGCGCCAGCTCGAGATCTATGACCAGGTTGCGGCGAAGAAATCTGCCGAGAACCCGATGTTCAAGGAGATCGTCGAATCGCAGCGCGCATTCGCGCAGCGCGCGGTCCGTTGGGACATGGACAACAACGTCAACCGTCGCATGGCCTACAACCACTACTTCGCCAGGGCTGGGGCGGCAAAGGGTGCAGCCAAGAAGGCCTGACGAGTAGGTCTTGCGTCAGGCACCCTCCGGTAGTATTGCCGGAGGGTGTTTTCATTTAGAGGACGGCGCCGCTGTCGCGCCTGGAGGAATCCGTGCAAAAGCTACTGTTGTCCATCGACAAGATCAGCACCTGGGTGGGTCAGGCATTCGCCTGGCTGATCATGGGCCTGACGCTGCTCATTTCCTGGGAGGTTTTCTCGCGGTACGTGCTGGGGACCCCGCATGCGTGGGCTTTCGACGTGATGATCATGATGTACGGCACACTGTTCATGATGGCAGGTGCGTACACCCTGTCCAAGAACGGCCATGTCCGCGGCGACGTTCTCTACGGATTCTTTCCCCCGCGTCTTCAGGCCGGGCTGGACCTCGTCCTTTATTTCGTCTTTTTTATCCCCGGCGTGGTCGCTCTGTGCTGGGCGGGCTACACCTATGCGGCCGAGTCCTGGGCGATCAATGAGCACTCGAACATTACTGCGGACGGCCCGCCGATCTATCCCTTCAAGACCGTCATCCCGATTGCTGGGTTTTTCCTGCTGGCGCAGGGGCTGGTGGAGATTGTCCGCTGCGTCATGTGTCTGCGTGAGGGCGCGTGGCCCTCGCGCGAGCAGGATGTCGAGGAAGTCGACGTTGAAAAGCTCAAGCAGATGGTGCACGTCAAGGACGAGGATATACAGAAGCTCGATGTCCTGGTGGCCGGCAGGAACGGAGGCCGCCCGTGAGACGCGAGGTCTGGTTCGGTCTTTCGATCATGGCCGCGGTCGTGATCGGCGTGTTCATTCTGATGCCTGCGCCGTCAGCGATGAGCAGCGGCCATGTCGGGCTGCTGATGCTGGCATTGATCGTGGTCGCGATCATGCTGGGATTTCCGACCGCGTTCACGCTGATGGGCATGGGAGTAATTTTCACCTGGATTGCCTATCACGGCGCCGATCCCCAGACGGCGACCCGGCAGACGCTCGACCTGATGGTGCAGCGTGCCTATGCGGTCATGTCCAACGATGTGCTGATATCGATCCCGCTTTTCGTCTTCATGGGCTATCTCGTTGAGCGGGCCAACCTGATCGAAAAGCTGTTCAAGAGCCTGCACCTGGCGATGGCACGCATCCCGGGCTCGCTCGCCGTGGCGACGATCATCACTTGCGCCGTATTTGCAACTGCTACCGGCATCGTGGGTGCAGTGGTGACCCTGATGGGACTGCTGGCGTTGCCCGCGATGCTCAGGGCGGGCTACAACGTGAAGCTCGCCTCGGGTGTGATCACGGCCGGGGGATGCCTCGGCATTCTGATCCCTCCTTCCGTGCTTCTCATCGTGTACGGCGCGACGGCCGGCGTGTCGGTGGTGCAGTTGTATGCCGGGGCTTTCTTTCCGGGGATCATGCTCGCTGCGCTGTATGTCGGTTACGTAATAATCGTTGCCAAGATCAAGCCCTCCTTCGCGCCGCCCTTGTCTGCGGCTGACCGGATAGTTCCGCTTCCGAGATTTGCGGAAGTCATCTCGGCAGTGTCGGGCAGCCGCGCGCTTACAGGCCTTGTCGGTGCGATCAAGGGCCGGCGCAACGACGGCGTTCCTATGCGCACGCTCGTGCGGCAACTGGTGATCGCCCTGCTGCCTGCGCTTGCGTTCGTCGCGGTGATGGGGCTCAGCTACCGCGCGATAACCGCGCCCGTCCCTGTCGATGCCGCCGCCGGCCTTCAGGAAATGGGGAGGGAACCGACGTTCGCGGAGGACACAAGCAACGCACCCGGAGGGCTTCAGGAACCCGAGAGCGGAGGGGCGCTGAGCGAACCGCCCTCGGATGAGCCCAAGGAAGGCGATGCCCCGAAATCGGGCGGGGAGACGACTGCTTCGCCGGCCGCCGCGCCGGTTCAGACAGCACCGGCAGCGGTCACTTCGGATGCGCCCGTGGCCGACCGTGTCCCCGCGCCTGCCGGATTCTGGATCAGCTTCGCCATCGGACTTGCCGCGCTCGTGGCGTTCTACGCTTTCTTCACGTTCGCACGGCTTGAGATTTTCAAGATGCTGCTTGCGTCCTTTTTTCCGCTGGCGATGCTGATTATCGCGGTGCTCGGGACGATCGTGTTTGGCCTGGCCACGCCTTCAGAGGCGGCGGCGATGGGGTCGCTTGGCGGCCTGCTGCTGGCGGCTGCGTACCGCCAGTTGAACATGCGGGTGCTGAAGGAATCGGTGTTCCTTACCGCGAAGACCTCGGCGATGGTCTGTTGGCTGTTCGTCGGTTCCTCGATCTTCTCGGCGGCGTTCGCACTGCTGGGCGGGCAGGAACTCATCAACCGCTGGGTGCTGTCGATGGATCTGACTCCGGTGGAGTTCATGCTTCTTGCGCAGATCATCATCTTCCTGCTCGGCTGGCCGCTCGAGTGGACCGAGATCATAGTGATCTTCATGCCGATCTTCATTCCGCTGCTGCCGCACTTCAACATTGATCCGCTGTTCTTCGGACTGCTCGTGGCGCTCAACCTGCAGACGGCGTTCCTTTCGCCGCCGGTGGCGATGGCCGCGTTCTATCTGAAAGGCGTATCACCGCCGCATGTGAGCCTGAACCAGATATTTGGCGGGATGATGCCGTTCATGGGGATACAGGTTGTTGCACTGGTTCTACTCTACATGTTCCCCGGAATCGGCCTGTGGCTGCCGAATGTGCTGTACGGCAGGTAGCCCGGAAAACCTCGAAGACCAGTTTTACGGCCGATGACGGGACTGCTTTCGTCGATCGTCGTGTCCTGTACGACAAGTGATGGAAATTCTGGATGGCGCGATTGTGACGAAGAAGAAAATACTCGTAACCCGGCAGGCATTTCCCGAAATCATCGATTGGCTGCGCGAGCGCTTCGAGGTCGAGCACAACCAGGAAACCGACGAGCAATGGTCGCAGGACGAGTTCCGGCGGCGGCTTGCGGGCATGGACGGCGCGCTCACCGCGGGCAACGATCGGGTGGATGCCCCCTTGCTCGATGCGCTTCCGCAACTGCGTGCCGTCTGCAACATGACCGTCGGCTTCAACAATTTCAATCTCGCGGACATGACCTCGCGCGGGGTGATTGCGACAAACACGTCCGGTACGCTGGATGAGACCACCGCCGACATGGCCTGGGCGCTAATGCTCGCTGCGGCGCGTCGCGTGACCGAATCAGAACGCTGGCTGCGTGCCGGCCACTGGAAAGGCTGGAAGAACTCGCAGTTTCTCGGGCAGGACGTGCACGGTGCGACCCTTGGGATCGTCGGAATGGGCAACATCGGCCGCGCGGTGGCAAGACGTGCCCGCGGATTCTCGATGAAAGTCATCTACAACAACCGCAATCGCGTGTCGCCCGAGATCGAGCGCGAGCTTGGCGTGAGCTACATGGGACTTGATGAGCTTCTCGCTCAGTCGGACTTCGTCAGCGTTCATGTCCCGTATTATCCCGAGGCTCATCACCTGATCGATGCAAGGCGAATCGCGTTGCTCAAGCCGACGGCGATCGTGGTGAACACCGCGCGCGGCGGCATCATCGACGATGCCGCGTTGATCGAGGCTCTGAAAGCCGGCCGGATCGCCGGTGCGGGCCTGGATGTTTTCGAGGGTGAGCCTGCCTTCAATCCGGGATTCACATCGCTCGACAACGTTGCGCTCGCACCGCATATCGGTAGTGCGACGCGCGCAACCCGGATGCGCATGTGGAAACTCGGTGCGGACAATCTGGTTTCCGCGCTCGCGGGTGAGAGGCCGCCCAACCTGCTCAATCCCGATGTGTGGGAGCGGCGGCGGCGCTGACGCTGCGGTAAAGTCCAGTTCGGCCGGCAAGGGAGCGGCCCGCCGTAGCGCGGCCGGCGAGGCCTGGCCCGGGGCTCCGGCGCGCACTTCGCGATTCTTCCTGGATCTGAAATGACTTCCATCGAATCCCTCTCCAGCATCGTTGCCGCTCTTCGTCGCGGTGAAATCTCTGCCGTGGACTATTGCGAAGCACTGCTCACGCGAGCGCGGGCCTGGGAGCCGCGTATCCATGCATTCGCCGCGCTCGACGAGCCGCGCGCGATCGGTCTTGCGCAGATGTGCGACGGATGGGCGGCGCCGGGCTCGGTACCCGCCGCATTGCGCGGTGTTCCGGTTGGCGTGAAGGACATCATCGACACCGCCGACATGCCGACGGAAATCGGCTCGCCTATATTTCTCGGCCGACGGCCGGAGCGTGATGCGAAGGCGGTTCAACGATTGATCGCAGCAGGTGCGTACGTATTCGGGAAGACGGTGAGCACCGAGTTCGCCTATATGTATGCCCCGCTCACGCGCAATCCCTGGAATACCGCGCATACCCCGGGCGGTTCATCCTCGGGTTCGGCGGCGGCGGTGGCCGCAGGGGTTCTGCCGGCTGCGATCGGAACGCAGACCAACGGATCGGTGATCCGCCCTGCTGCATTCTGCGGCGTGGTCGGCTTCAAACCCACCTATGACCTGATCTCGAGTGCTGGCGTGTTTCCCTTCTCCCACACGCTGGACACAGTGGGCGTGTTTGCGCGCTCGGTTGCCGACGCGGCGCTGCTTGCAAGCGTGCTCTGCGAGGGGGAGTCGGTGTCGGCGGCCCCCGCGGCACGAACCACGCCGCCGCGAATCGGCGTCATCCGGAACTATCCCTGGAATGCGGTGGAGCCCGAAGCGGGAACGAGCTTTGACGCCACGCTCGCCCGACTCGCGGGTGCGGGGGCCTCGGTGCGCGAGGTGAAGCTTCCTCCGGCGTTCGAGCAGGCGCGGGATA
>CANIEV010000085.1 GCA_947466535.1 Betaproteobacteria bacterium | reverse complement strand
GTGGGTCTGATGCTCGCCCTGTTCCTCGATCGCCACGGCATCCGCAGCGTCGTCTTCAATACCGAAGAAACCGCCCGCTGGCACCCCAAGGGCAGCACCCACAATTCGCGCACCATGGAGCACTACAGGCGCCTCGGCTTCAGCGAAAAGGTCCGCGCGCTCGGCCTGCCGCAGGACCACCCGACCGACGTTGTCTATCTCACCCGGTTCAACGCCTGGGAACTCGCGCGCATCCGCATGCCCTCCGAACGCGAAAAGGTCGCCCGGGCACTCGCCGCAGAACAGACTGCCCAGAATTTCGAGCCGGTCCACCGCGCCAACCAGATGTACGTCGAACCCCTGCTGTTCGAACTCGCGCGCGCCCGGCCCCGCATCACCCTGCGCTTCGGATCGACCCTGGAAGGTTTCACCGAGGACACGGACGGCGTCAGCTTTCGCGCAAGCAGCAAGGGCGGCGACGAATCCTGGCGTGCGGACTACCTCGTGGGTTGCGACGGTGGCCAGAGCCGCGTCCGGCGCGATCTCGGCATCCGCTATGAAGGCCACTCGAATCTTGACCAGCCCTTCCTCGGCGGCAAGATGGTCTCTACCTACATCAAGGCGCCGGGCCTGTACGAATCCGGCATCGGCGCGCGCCGCGGCTGGCAGTACTGGGCGGTGAATCCTGAACTTCGCACCTGCGCGGTCGACCTCAACGGCCGCGACGAGTTCCTCTTCTGGACCCGCCTGCCCGAGGGCCAGGACGAACCCGAGGACGCCGCGGTCATTCGCGCCTTCGAGCTCTGCTCCGGCGTGGATGTGCGCGCCAAGGTGATCGCGCACCGCACCTGGACTGCGGGCGTCGCACTCTGGGCGGAGCGCTTCTGGAGTGGCAACCGTGTATTCCTCGCGGGCGATTCGGTGCACCTGTTCACCCCCACCGGCGGCTTCGGCATGAACACCGGCATCGAGGACGTTGCCAACCTGTCCTGGAAACTCGCCGCGATGCTGCAGGGATGGGGCGGGCCGAAGCTCGGTGCAAGTTTTGAGGCCGAACGCAAACCGATCGCCGAGCGCAACACCTCGGCCGCGCGTGCGCTCGCGCAAAGCGTGGGCGCAATACCGGTTTCCGCGGTGATGGAACAGGACACCCCCGAAGGCGCGGCGGCACGAGCGGAGGCCGGCGCCTTCCTTTCCACCTTCGGAGAAGAATTCGCTTCGATCGGCGTGCAGCTCGGCGCGCGCTACGACGGTTCGACCATCGTCTGCCCTGACGGCACGCCGCCCGAAGACAACTACTTTGAGTACAGGGCATCGAGCGTCCCCGGCGGGCGCGCCCCGCATTACTGGCTCGATCCCGCAGGCACGCCGCACAGGCGCTCATTGTTCGATTGCTTCGGTACCGGCTTCACCCTGCTCCGCCTGGGGTCGAATCCGCCGGATGCGGTTGCCCTGATGGCGGACGCCAAACGGCGTGGCCTGCCGCTTGCGGTGATCGATCTCCCCGACGCGGCTGCGCGCGAACTCTACGATTGCTCGCTCGCATTGATCCGCCCCGACCAGCACGTCGCCTGGCGCGGCAACGCCCTGCCTTCTGACTGCGGCGCGGTGCTCGACCGGGTGAGCGGATTCTGAGCCGGCCCAGCCGTCTTTCCGTCATCATCGCGATGCTAGAATCCGCCGCCGTTCCGCTCTATCTGGACTTTATTGGCTCACGGCTACCCTGATGGCGGATTCGAATACACCCGGCCACAAACCAATGAACGGCGCCGCGCATCACCAGCTTTCCTGACAGGACACTCCCATGACCACGATCAAACAAGCCGACCTCATTACCTCGATTGCGGATGCGCTCCAGCACATTTCCTACTACCACCCGAAGGACTATATCGAGCACCTCGGCCGCGCCTACGAGCGCGAGCAGTCCCCGGCGGCGAAAGACGCGATCGCGCAGATCCTCACCAACTCGCGCATGTGCGCCGAAGGCCATCGCCCGATCTGCCAGGACACCGGCATCGTCAACGTGTTCATGAAGATCGGCATGGACGTGAAGTGGGAAGGCTTCAAGGGCTCCATCGCGGACGCGATCAACCAGGGCGTGCACAACGCCTACATGAATCCCGACAACATGCTGCGCGGCTCGGTCCTGTCCGACCCGCTGTTCACACGCAAGAACACCAAGGACAACACGCCCGCGGTCATCCACATGGAAGTCGTGCCCGGCGACAAGGTGGACATCACGGTGGCGGCCAAGGGCGGCGGCTCGGAGAACAAGTCCAAATTCGTCATGCTCAACCCGTCCGATTCAATCCTGGACTGGGTGCTCAAGACGGTGCCCACCATGGGCGCCGGCTGGTGCCCGCCGGGCATGCTCGGCATCGGCGTAGGCGGCACCGCCGAGAAAGCGATGATGATGGCCAAGGAATCGCTGATGGAGCCGCTGGACATGCACGAGCTGCTCGCGCGCGGCCCGAAGTCCAAGCTCGAGGAACTGCGCATCGAGATCTTCACCAAGGTCAACGCGCTCGGCATCGGCGCGCAGGGTCTCGGCGGCCTCTCCACCGTGCTCGATGTGAAAATCATGGACTACCCGACGCACGCCGCCTCCAAGCCGGTGGCGATGATCCCTAACTGCGCTGCCACCCGCCACGCGCATTTCACGCTCGACGGCTCCGGTCCTGCGGAACTCGAGGTGCCCTCGCTCAACGACTGGCCGAAAGTCACCTGGAGCGCATCGGCCGCGGCCAAGCGCGTCAACCTGGATTCGCTTTCCCGCGAGGAAGTCGCCAGCTGGAAGCCGGGCGACATCCTGCTGCTCTCGGGCAAGATGCTCACCGGCCGCGATGCCGCGCACAAACGCATCGAGGACATGCTCGCCAGGGGCGAAAAGCTGCCGGTGGATTTCACCAACCGGGTGATCTACTACGTCGGCCCGGTGGACCCGGTTCGCGAGGAAGTCGTCGGCCCCGCCGGCCCCACCACCGCCACGCGCATGGACCAGTTCACCGAGATGATGCTCGCCAAGACGGGACTCATCGGCATGATCGGCAAGGCCGAGCGCGGCCCTGTCGCGATCGAGGCGATCAAGAAGCACAAGGCGGCCTACCTGATGGCGGTCGGCGGCGCGGCGTATCTCGTGGCCAAAGCGGTGCGCAAGCAGAAGACCCTTGCCTTCGCCGACCTCGGGATGGAAGCGATTTACGAATTCGAGGTGCAGGACATGCCGGTCACGGTGGCGGTGGATGCCAAGGGCGTGTCGGTGCACAACACCGGCCCGGCGGAATGGGAGAAGAAAATCCGCGAATTCAAGATTCCGGTGACGGTCGCATAACCAGAACAAGCTATATTTTTAAACTTATATCTAAAAATCCCAGCATCCGCGCTTGAAATTAGGTGATTTCAATACCCGACTCGGAATAATTCGGGGGCGGGAACGGGTTCTACCAAAGGCGCAAGCGCCGGATCCATACGAAGGCGCAAGCGCCGTATCCATACGAAGGCGCAAGCGCCGGATCCACACCCCGCCGGCCGGCGCGCCGGATCGAAGGCGAGAAAGCCGAGGTCCGCCCCGCCCGCTTTTACCTCCGCGCTAACATCGGCCGTGCCGGCACCGCCCGCAGCGCAAGCGGCACACCCAACTCGCACGCAATCGCCTGCGCGAGTTCTGCTGCGGAGCCCAGTACTTTGCCGCCCATCTCACCCGTCACGCGATCCACGCGTGCCTGCACCAGGTTCGTTGCGAGGTACACAGCACGCAGGCTGCCGGTGGGTAAAGACTCCGAAGCGTGGACAGGTTCCACCTGTGCTTGGCATCAGCAGCATCAGCACTCGTCGGATCATCGAAAACACGTCAAGCCTCCGCGAAACGTGACTTACCGCACACCAGTGTGTTGCCAAATGTAATAGTGGAAACCGCGGGTAAAACCACTAGGCTTTCCTGTACTTGCGGGGTTCTACTGCTTGCAGTGCATCAACAAGGAAGAACCGCCATGAACGCATTACTTATCGGAGTACTTGTCACGTTTGCCATCGCAATCTTTGCGCTCGGCGCAATGTGGATCGTCGGGCCGTGGCGCCCACGCTCGCGGCATTCGGGCAGCAGCCTCGGCTACGCCGCCGTGAAGAATCCGGAGGCAACCGCCTGGGGCATCGGCAATCGTCGCGACCGGCACTGACCCCGCGCCAACCGACCCCGCTACTCGCCCTTGATGCCCGCGTTGCGGATCACGGTCTTCCACTGCTGACGTTCGAGCGCAAGCATTTTCGTGAATTCCGCCGAGCCGTGGACGATCGGTTCGAAGTTCGAGTCTTTCATCTTCTGCACGAAACCCGCATCCTTCGGCAGCGCGAGCAGTTCGCGCTCCCAGGTGTCCACAACCTCGCGCGCCGTCTTCGCCGGCACGAACACGCCGTACCAGTTCACCACGTTCAGGTTGGGCAATCCGGTCTCGGCCAGCGTCGGCACGTTCGGAAAGCCCTCCAGCCGGTTGGATTCCAGCGTCGCGAGCGCGCGTAGCCTTCCGCTCTTCAGATGTTCCTTCACCGCTTCGGCGGACTGAACCATGAACTGCACGTCGCCGCCGAGCAGCCCGATCACCGCCGGACCGCTGCCCTTGTAGGGCACATGCGTCATCGTGATGCCCGCCTCCATCGCGAAAAGCTCGGTGATCATGTGAAAGGCATGGCCGCGACCGGGCGTGCCGTAGAAGTATTTCGACGGATCGGCTTTCGCGAGTGCAACGAACTCGCGAAGCGACTCCGCCTTCACCGAGGCGTTGATTACCAGCAGCCCCGGGTTGCGACCGACCAGTGCAATCGCGATCAGATCGCGTCCCGAGTCGTAGGGAAGAGATGCCTGGAAATTCTCCACGATCGTGATCGGTGTGGGCGGTGCGAACAGCACCGTGTAACCGTCCGGTGCCGCGCGTGCCACCGCTTGCGTGCCCATCGTGCCGGAGGCACCGCTGATGTTCTCCACCACGATCTGCTGTCCCAGCCGCGGCGCGAGCGTCTGCGCGACAAGGCGCCCCACGATGTCCACGCCGCCGCCCGGCGGAAACGGGGAAATCAGTTTCACCGGCCGTGCGGGGTACTTCTGAGCCAGCGCCGGCATGCAGGGCATCAACGCCCCCGCGAACAGCAACGCGATTGCAGCCAGACCGCGCCGGCGCGACGAAACGCCCCGATTGGACATTGCCCCTCCTCCTTGAATTGGACGCGTCCCGCTCAGGCGGGAATGCGCACCAGTTCCGCCTGGCTGACACCGCTTCGGAACTTCGCGACGAACTCGTCCGGATCGATGCGGATGCCGTCGAAGTTCTTCTGGTACGCCTCGGTCTTGAAATAGGCGAGGTACTCCGCTTCAGTCGGGAAATTCACCGCAGCCAGTTCCACGGTATTGCCGTCCGGATCCTTGTAATAAAAGCTCGTGCCCGGCCCGTGGTTGTAGGAATGCGTCGGCACGTAACCCTCGGCCTTGAGCATTTCGTAGCGGGTGATCAATTCGCCGAGAGTGGAGTCGCGCAACATGATGTGGTCCATGCCGGGATGGCGTACGCCGTTGGAGGGAACCACCTCCGGCACCTCGAACATGCCGATCACCATCGCGAACGGATAGTCCAGGTGCACCCGGAAAAAGCACACCCGTGCGATGTCCGTGCGCGAACCCACGACCGTCGGGTCGATGGTGATCAGCACCGATGGATCCATGCGTCCGAGTACCAGGCTGTACCAGCTTTTCATCGTATCGAAATTGTTCGTACGCAGAATGGTTTCCCCGATGCGCATCGGCTTGAGCTTTTTCTCCGTTGCCGGGGCTGCTGCATTTGTTGGACTCATGTTTTCTCCTCCTGGTTGCTGAAACTATTGATCGACGATCGTGTTGCGCAGGGTGCCGATGCCGCTGACTTCGACTTCCAGCACATCCCCTGCTTTCATGAAAAGTTGCGGCTCGCGGCGATGCCCGACGCCTGCCGGCGTACCGGTGGAAATCGCATCGCCGGGCTCAAGCCGCGTGAAGGTCGAGACGTAGTTCACCACGAATTCCACATCCCACATCAGCATGCCCCAGGCGCTGTGCTGCATCTGCTGCCCGTTGAGCCGGGTGGTGAGCATCACTTTACGCCAGTCGGGAATCTCGTCGCTGGTGGTGATCCACGGCCCGTAGGCGCTGCTCGCATCGAAGTTCTTGCCCGCGACCACGCTGTGCTTTTGCCAGTCGCGCACCGAACCGTCGACCAGGATCGAATATCCCGCGACATGCTCCATCGCGTTCGCCAACGGGATGTGCCGTCCCGCACGGCCGATGACGATCACGATCTCGCCTTCGAAATCGAACTTGTCCGAGATGCGCGGCCGGACCATGGGTTGCATATGCCCGACGAGCGACTGTGGATGCTTGGAAAAGAGCGACGGGAACTGCGCATCCGCGCGTCCTGTCTCGAGCTGATGATCCTTGTAGGCCACGCCGAGCGCGAACATCCGGGCATGCAGGCGGGGGTTGGGCGTCAGCCAGGTCAGAGCGTCGAGCGGGAAGTCCGGCTTCGCACCCTCGCAGATCCTGCGTGCTTCATCAATGCCACCGATTTCAAGTAGCCCCGCGAGATCGTTGCAGCGCCCGTTGAACTTCGGACCGAGATCGATGAATCCGCCATCAACCACTGCGCCAAACCGGATCCCGCCGCCCGCCTTTACCGTTGCCAGTCGCATGTCTGTTTTCCCGTCAGGTCTGAAGTCAATTGCCTTCCTGCGTTTTCGGCGCCACCGCAGGATTCCATTGCCCGCGGCGCATCCGGGTGATCTTCACCGTCTTGAACAGGCCAGCCTTTCTGAACGGCTCATTCATCGAGAATTTCTCCGCGTCCGCCAGCGACGGCACGTTCAGGATCAGGATGCTGCCGGTGCGGGTTACCCCGTCTTCGTCGAGCGTCGCACCGCCAAGCACAAGGATGTCCGCGTGCCGGTCGAGATAGGCAAAGTGCGCTTCCTTGGTCGCGGCGCGGATCGCCTTGCTGTCCGGGCCGTCTTCCTGATAGATCACGTAAAGCATTCGAATTTCCTTTTCAGGTCTTGACCGTCAAGTCTTGGTCGAAAAATAGCATTCCGGCGCGAACATCTCCTCCAGCGCCACCCGGCGCTCGGAGACACCCTGCTCGTCCGCATAGCGCAGGAATGCATCCAGGGTGACGCGGTTCTGCTCGATGCCGTAGGGCCAGAAATCGTCCCCCGCCACGCTGCGCGCGTCCTGCACCGTGTAGTTCAGAAGCGGCACCGGGAAATACGAAGCGGTGATGTCGCGCGCGCGAACAAGACTGCGGTTCTTCGCCTCGTCGAAGGCCTTTTGCAGCTGTACCGCGACCCAGCGGTTCTTTTCGTACACGTCGCGGCGGATGGCAATGAAATGCATGATCGGGTAGATCCCGGTCTGCTTCCAGTACTTCAGTTCCTCGGCGCGCATGTCACCGAACAGGTAGCGCACGCGCGGATCGCCCTTCATCATCGCGTCCGGTGCACGCGCGCTGATCAGTACATCGATGTCGCCCGCGACCAGCATGTCGTTGAGCGAACGGTCAGTCACATTGGTGTAGTTGAGCCCGAAGCCCGGCCGCGGCGGCATGCGGTCCTTGCGGCCGGGCTCGTGCAGGCCGCCCTGGAACCACTTCACCGATTTGAGATCGAAGCCGTACTGGTCCATCAGCATGCCGCGCGCGTACACCGCCGCGGCCATGCCCCACTCCGGCATGCCGATGCGTTTGCCGTTCAGATCCGCCGGCGACTTGATGCCCGCATCGGTGCGAACGTAGATCGATGAATGCCGGAACACCCGCGAGGTAAACACCGGAATCGCCACCACCGGCTGCTCGCCGCGCGCAAGGCGCGATACGTAGGCGCCAAGTCCCGTCTCGGCGACATCCCATTCGTTGTACCAGTGCGCGCGGATCAGGATGTCTTCTACTGCGCCGTGCACGGCGGTGATGTTGATACCGGCGGCGCGCACCGCGCCGGTGGCGATGTCGCGGACATGGTCGTATTCGGCCACTGCGAGAGACAGGTTCAGATCGGGCATTTCGGGTCCTCCTTCTTGTATTTCTTGTTCGATGCGGTTCGGTACTGCCGCGTCGTTTCCAGACCGGAGCCTCGTCGAGCCGGTGATCGGAAAGGCGAGAACGAGCTTTATTTTCAATCAGGGAACGCGTGGAACACGCGGCTCCGGATTGATCGAAGCGCGTATTCTACGGCGAACTCCCGGCGGACTGCTTCGGTCCTGAAGGGAGTGAAATGCGGTCGGAAAATGAAAAACAGCGGAGAGTCACCTCCCCGCCGTTTTACGTCTTCGCCTGCAACCGATCAGACGTCAGACGTCTATGGCGGCGCGCGCGAGTGCCGGCAGAACTTCCCGGATCGCATCGTCCACATGCTCAAGGAACACGAAGGAGAGCTTTGCCTTCGCCTCGGGCGGAACGTCTTCCAGATCCTTGCGGTTTCTCGCCGGGATCATCACCCGGGTGATTCCCGCACGCATCGCGGCCAGCATCTTCTCCTTGATGCCGCCCACCGGCAGCACCAGCCCGCGAAGGCTGATCTCGCCGGTCATCGCAGTGTCGCTTCGCACCGGGCGGTCCGAGAAAAGCGAGGTCAGCGCGGTGAACATCGCCACGCCCGCGCTCGGGCCGTCTTTCGGGATCGCGCCTGCAGGTACGTGCACATGAATGTCGGTTTTCTCAAAGGCCGCAGGATCGATCCCGAGCAGATGCGCGCGCGACTTCACCAGGGTCAGCGCCGCCTGCGCGCTTTCCTTCATCACGTCACCGAGCTGTCCGGTCAGGATCAGCCTGCCCGAACCCGGCGTGCGGCTCGCCTCGATGAACAGGATGTCCCCACCCACCGGCGTCCACGCAAGTCCGGTCGCCACGCCCGACATGCCGGTTCTGAGCGCCACGTCGCTCTCGAAGCGCACCGCTCCGAGGATAGGCTCGATGTCACCGGTGCCGATATCGACCTTCGTCGCCTCGCCCTGGGCGATCTTCACCGCTGCGTTGCGGCACACCGAGCCGATGGTGCGCTCGAGCGAACGCACGCCCGCCTCGCGGGTGTAGTCGCGGATCAGCGCAGTGACCGCATCGTCACTGATGACGAACTCGCCTTCCTTGAGCCCGTTCTCGCCGAGCTGCCTGCGCACGAGGTATTTCTTCGCGATCGCGAGCTTTTCTTCCTGCGTGTAGCCGGGCAGCTGGATGATCTCCATCCGGTCGCGCAAGGGGCCGGGAATCGTATCGAGCATGTTCGCGGTGGCAATGAACAGCACCCGTGAAAGGTCGAAGGGTACGCCGAGGTAGTTGTCGCGGAAGGTGCCGTTCTGCTCGGGATCGAGCACCTCGAGCAGTGCCGCGCTCGGATCGCCGTGCGTCCCCTGCCCGACCTTGTCGATCTCGTCCAGCATCATCACGCAGCCGCGCGTGCCGGCCTTCTTGATCGACTGGATGACCGTGCCGGGCAACGCACCGATGTAGGTGCGCCTGTGGCCGCGGATCTCCGCCTCGTCGTGCAGGCCACCGAGCGCCACCCGGACGAACTTGCGTCCGAGCGCACGCGCGATCGACTGGCCGAGCGAAGTCTTGCCCACGCCGGGCGGCCCGGCGAAACACAGGATCGGGCTGTGGCCGGTCGGGTTGAGCTTTCTCACCGCAAGAAATTCAAGAATCCGCTTCTTGATCTTGTCCAGGCCGTAGTGGTCCTCGTCGAGCACGCGCCGCGCCTCGGCCATGTCGATCGCATCCTGCGCAGGCTCCGCCCACGGCAGTTCCACCAGCCAGTCGAGGTAGGTGCGGACCATCGAGTATTCGCCCGAGGACTCCTGCATGCGCGACAGGCGCTTGAGTTCCTTGTTCGCCTGGTCCAGCACTTCCTTCGGCATCTGCGCCTCGGCAATCTGCTTGCGCAGGTCGTCGATTTCCGCCTCGGTGCCGCCGTCCTCGCCGAGTTCCTTCTGGATGGCGCGCATCTGCTCACGAAGGATGAACTTCTTCTGGCCTTCGTCGATCTTCGCCTTGGCCTTCTCGTCCATTTCGCGCGACAGACGCAGCACCTCCACCCGGTGCGACAGCATCCCGATCACCGCCTCTAGCCGTGCGCCGATTTCCAGCATCTCGAGCACCGCCTGCTTTTCCGCCGGCTTCACATCCATCAGGCCGGTCACCATGTCGGCGAGCAGCCCAGGCACGGTGATGCCCTGCACCGCGGCGACGAGTTCCTGCGGCGTCTGCGGCAGCAACTCCAGCGCTTCGTTGGCGAGCTGCCTCAGGCGCATGAAGCGCGCTTCGTCGCCGGTGCCCTGTGCCTCCAGCTCGGCGAGCTTCTCCACACGCGCGACGAGGAACGGGTAGCCGGTCAGCACCTCCAGCACGCGAAAGCGCTCCTGCCCCTGGCAGACGACATGATGTGTGCCATCGGGCGTGGTCACGTAGCGCAGGATGCGGCACACCGTGCCGATGCGGCAGATGTCATCCGCGCCCGGCACTTCGATCTCCGGGTCCTTTTGCAATATCAGCCCGATCGGGCGTTCGCTCTTGACCGCGTACTGCGCGCCCGCCACCGACTGCGCACGGCCGATCGTCACCGGAAGGATCAGGCCGGGAAACATCACCATCTGGCGCACCGGCACCAGGATCATCGCGTCGTCGGGAATCGCGAGGCTGCCCGTGATGGCGCCAAGTCCCTTGGCATCGGCCGGGGCGGAAGGATCGGGAATCAGACTGTCGAGTGCTTGGTTCATGTTGTTCTCCAAATAGGCCCTGACAGAATTGCCGTCAGGAGCCCTGGTTCAGGGGAGCGCGAGGGGATGTATCCCCTCGCATCGTCAGGCGCTCCTAGTCCAGACGCCGCAAACCCAGCGCGAGGCAACCGTTCTCGAATACGCGCTGGATGATCTGGTAACGACCGGCGGGAAGGCTGATCGTGCGTTCGAAATGTCCGTAGGGAATTTCCAGCCGGTGAATCGTGGCGCCCGGCGCGGTGTGCGGCAGCGGGCGTTCGCCGTGGATGATCAGCGTCTGTCCGTCGATCGACACCTGCGTGCGCTCCTGCGGCACGCCGGGAAGCGCAACGAAGATCCACAAGTCATCGCCTGACTCGTGCACATCGATCGGCGGCGCCCAGCAGCCGCGCTGGTCGTTGACCTGGAAGAACTGCTTCTGCAGCCGGTCCGCCGATTGCAGCAGATCGAGCGCATCGGAGAACAACCAGGCCCGGGATTGACGGGAACGCATCATGGTCTGCCCCTATCCGGCAAAGGGCGGCATACCGGCCACCCGACACAGGCTAGATGGGGGGGATAAGCGGCAAATCAAGACGCATCTGAGGAACCGGCACCACGCCCGGCGAACGCCCCATCACGCCTCCGTCTCGCCGAAATCGGCCCGATTTCGGCCTGCACCGCGCCGGCCTATCCTGACAATCTGCAAAAAACGACCAGGATTGACGCGGCTTTCCGGGCGTTTAACTGACATTTGAGTTCCGCAATCCCCCGGCCTCCCGTCATTGCGAGGAGCGCCGCGACGAAGCAATCTTCACAGCAATGCACGTGGAATCGCGCAGGCCCGACGCCGGCGCGATCACCCGACGAGTTTGTGCCGCTGCAGGAATGCCTCGATCTCCGCGTTCACTTCCGCGGGCCTCTCCAGCATGACGAAGTGGCCTGCGCCGTGATGCAGGCTGATCTCGGCATGCGGCGCGTGCAGGCGCAACGCGTCCAGCCAGGGCGTGCTCATGCCCGGCTGCAGGCTCACCCGCCGGTGCCCCGGATTCATCCAGGTGCTGGCGAACGCGAGCATCGGCACCTTGAGTTCTGCGAGCCGCGGCTCGATGTTCATCACATCCCACGCCGCGAAGCCCGGCATCAGCTCGCGATGAATCCAGGGCGTGCGCGTATTCGCCCGCCGCTCCATCGCCTCGCGCTCGGCATCAAAGCGGCTGTCAAAGAACATCTGCGCGAAGCCGTCGCGCACCCGGCCGGCATGACCTTCATCGGACGCATACACCGCGCCGAGCCTCGCCCGCGTCGCCTGAGCGATCGCGGCGATCTCCGCCGCGGGCTTGCCGTGCAGCACGCCAGGCGAGAGGTAGGCGCAGTCCACCATCACCAGTCCGCGGACGATCTCCGGCGCGAGGTGCTGCGCCTCGAGCACCACCCTGCAGCCCATGCTGTGGCCGATGAGCACCGCGTTGCCGATGCCGAGTTCACGCAGAAGCCGCACCACATCGGAGGCGAAGGCGTCCACGTTGATCCGCCCGGGCACCGCGTAGGACTTGCCGTGCCCGGCAAGGTCGGGCGCAACCACTGTGTGTCGCCCCGCGAAGTGCCCGAACTGTTCGCGCCAGTCCTCGTGGTCGCACATCGCGCCGTGAATCCACACCAGTGCGGGCGAACCGGCGCCGGCGCGTTCGTAATAAACATTGCCTTCGGGCAATCGGAGTTCGGGCATTTCGGGCTCACCGCAATAATTGAAAAAAAACGTCTTGAAACAGTGGAAAATCACGCAAGTGCGCGAGCATAACCGGAGTCGCATTCACCGCGTGGCGCGACTATCTACAAACGATGGAGACCGTATGCCGAAGAAAACCCGCAAGCGCGTGATACCGCAGGTCCGCGATCCCGCGCTCGAGCTGTCCCTGGTGCGCAACATCGGCACCTCCGACAACGACAGCCGGAACGAAATGGTGAAACACACCGACGGCGAGCCGCTGGTGCGCTTCGAGGGCAAGAGCAATCCGTTCATCGACTATCACCGCAACGACATCCTGCACAGCCTGCAGCACATGCGAAGCGACGGCCATGACGAGATGCCCTTCATCATCATGACCCAGATCAAGGAGCTGATCTTCAAGGCGCTCCACTACGAGCTGCACAACATCCAGATTCGGGTGAAGGACGACGACCTCGCCGGCGCGGTGGCACTGATGCCGCGCCTCAAGCGCGAATTCGAATTCCTGATCAAGACCTGGGATGTGCTCTCCACCATCACCACCCACGGCTTCAACGAATTCCGCAACCACCTCGGCATTTCCTCCGGTCAGCAGTCGTACATGTACCGGCATGTGGAGTTCATCCTCGGCAACAAGAATGAACGCCTTGCGCTTGCGCACGAGAACAATCCCGACGTCTGGCCGGCGATGCAAAAGGCGCTCAACTCGCCCAGCCTCTATGACGATGTGATCGCCCTGCTCTCGCGCCGCGGTTTCGCGATTCCGAAAGACTGCCTGGAGCGCGACTGGAAGGAGGCCTACAAGTCGCATCCCGCGGTGGAAGCCGCCTGGCTCAAGGTGCATGAAGACCCCTCGCCCGACAACGATCTGTTCGCGTTGAGCGAACACCTGATCGAACTGGCGGACCTGTTCTCGCAATACCGCTGGCGCCATTTCACCTCGGTCGAGCGCATCCTCGGCTACAAGCCGGGCACCGGCGGCTCGGCCGGCGTGGGCTGGCTGCGGCATGTGGTGGAACACCGCTTCTTCCCGGAACTCTGGGCCATCCGCACCACACTCGGCGCCTAGCCGGACACACAGGATCCTCTCTTCATGAACCTGCGTTTAATCGTCCTCGGTCTTGCACTTTGCCTCGGTGGCGCGGTGCCTGCACTTGCACAACTCTGGGAAGGCAAACCCGCGCGCATCCTCGTGCCCTACGGCCCCGGCAGCGGGCCGGATGCGCTCGCGCGCGACCTTGCCGACCGCCTGTCGAAGCAGACCGGCAAGACACTGGTAGTGGTCAACCGCCCCGGCGCCAACGGCAACATCGGCATCGATGCGGTGGCCAAGTCCGCGCCCGACGGGTTCACGCTGCTGCTCGTCGATCCGCTCAACTTCATCGTGAATCCGCTGGTCTACGGCGTCTCGCCCTACGACTGGAAGACCGAGCTGAAACCGGTGTCGAGCATCGCCGACGTGAGCCTGTTCCTGTTCGCGAGCACGCAGAAAAGGTTCTCGACCGTCGCCGACCTGATCGACTTCGCGCGTGCCAACCCCGGTCGCCTGAACATCGGCTCCACCGGCGAGGGATCGGTAAGCCACCTCGGCGGCGAGCGGCTCGGCGCGCACACAGGCATCCAGTTCGCGCGCATCGCCTACCGCGAGATCGCGCAGGCGATCCCCGCACTCATCACCGGCGAAATCGACGCAATGGTGTTCGGCCCGGTGCCCTTCATCAGCGCGGTGCGTGAGGGCAAGGTAAAACCGCTCGCGGTCGGCATGCCGCAGCGCAGCCCGATCTATCCGGACGTGCCCACACTGAAGGAAGCCGGCCTGCCGGAGGACCTGCTGATCGGCACCACCTTCGCGTTGTACGCGCCCGGTGGCACGCCCGATGCGATGACGAGCGAGATTTCTCGTCTGGTGGCGCGCACGCTGGCCGACCCCGAAATGCAGGCCAAATTCGCGCGCATCGGCCTTACCCTGCGCGCAAGCGACGGCACCTCGATCACCGCAAAGCTGCGTTCGCTTGAAGCCCCGGTGCAGGGTCTGGTCACCAAGCTCGAACTGCGCAAGTAGCTTTCGCATCATGAACCGCCCGCCATGAGCCTCGCACCCAGGAACCTCGTCATCCTGCTCTCGGACGAACACAATTCCGCGGCAATGGGCTGTGCCGGCCACGCCGAAGTACTTACGCCGAACCTCGATGCGCTTGCCGCGCGCGGAACGCGATTCACCGCCGCCTACACCGCAAGCCCGATCTGCGTGCCGGCGCGCACCGCGCTTGCCAACGGGCGTTACGTTCATGAAGCCGGCTACTGGGACAACGTCGATGCCTGGGACGGCAAGACGCGAAGCTGGCACCACGTGCTGCGCGATCACGGCCACACGGTGGTGTCGATCGGCAAGCTGCACTACCGCGGCTGGGCGGGCGACGATTACGGCTTTACCGAATCGCAGATCCCGATGCACATCCACGAAGGCCGCGGCGAAGTGAGGATGCTCCTGCGCAATCCACCGCCGGATCTGGGCGACGGCTCGGGCTTTCTCGGCAAGGCCGGCCCGGGCGAATCGGACTACACCCGCTACGACCGCGACATCACCGCCCGCGCGCTGAAGTGGATCGCAGATCAAGCGGCCAAGCCCTCGGCAAAGCCCTGGGTATTGATGGTCTCGATCGTCGCGCCGCACTTTCCGCTGATCGCGCCGCAGGAGTTCCACGACATCTACGCCGGCCGGCCGCTTGCGATGCCCAAGGCCTACCGCTACGGCACCGACCAGCCGCACCCCTTCCTCCAGCTGTATTCGGAAATCAGCGGCTACAACCGCCACTTCAGGAACGAGGACGACGTGCGCCGCGCGCTTGCCGCGTATTACGGCCTCACCTCGTTCATGGACGACAACATGGGGCGCGTGCTCGATGCGATCGGTGACGCCGGCCTTGCCGACTCGACCCGTGTTCTGTACCTGAGCGATCACGGCGAGCACGCCGGCACCCGCGGACTCTGGGGCAAGGGAACGATGTACGAGGAATCCGCCGGCGTGCCGATGATTCTTGTCGGTGCGGATATTCCCTCGGGTACGACCGTCGCGGCGCCGGTGAGCCATATCGATGTCTACGACACCGTGCTCGACTGTGTCGGCCTGTCACGGGAGTACAGCGCCGCCTCGCCGCACGCACGCTCGCTGTTTGACACACTGCGCGAATCCCTGCCCGGCTCGAACGCGCCGGATGCGAACCGTGCGGTGATTTCGGAATACCACACGGTGGGCACGCGCTCGGCGGTGTTCATGCTGCGCGATGCGCGCTACAAGTACGTGCACTGCGTGGGGCTCGATGCGCAGTTGTTCGATCTCGATGCCGACCCGCAGGAACTGCTGGACCTCGCCGGACGGCCTGAATCGAAAGCCATCCTCTATCGTTGCCGCGCACGGCTGGGTGAATTTCTCGATCCGGAGGAAACCGACCGCCGCGCCAAGGCACGGCAGAAGGAACTCATCGACTTCTACGGCGGTGAAGAGGCCATCCGCAAGACCCGCGGCACGCCGGGGTACACGCCGCCGCCCAAGGCCTGAGCAGCAGCGGCGCGTTCCGCTCTAAGCGGCGCGCGCGCCGTCCTTGCGCGCGGGTGCGCCATCCTCAAAGCGTTCCTTCTCTTCCCCGCCGATGTCCGCGAACAGGCCTAGCGGATAGAAGGCCTTGAAATCCGCCATGATTTTCTCGAACGGCAGCTCGGACCAGCAGCCGTGGTCCTTCACGTATTCCATGTGCCGGCGGTCCTGCTTGTCGTATTCCTGGAACACCGCATCCGAGTGCCCGTCAAACTCGGTCGGCCGTACGCCGAAGCGGTCGCAAAGTTCTATGTTGAATGCAGGTGCCGCCTTGACCCAGCGGCCTTCGAGGTAAAGCACCGCGTAGCCGTGATGCATGAACGTGGTGCTTCCACCCATGCGTTCCTTCAGCTTGTCGGTGGTGAGATGGTTCTTCACGTCCGACAGGCCGATCGCCGCCTGGATTCCGGCGGCGCGGGCAAGAGTCGTCAGCAGCACGCCCTTGGGCACGCAGTAACCCACATTGCGCTGAAGGATGTTGCTCGCGATGTAGCTGTCGGAGCTGCTCAAAATCGAAAACGGGTCATAACGCCAGCCGTCCCGCACCGCGTAGAACAGCTTGATCGCACGACCGATATCGGTGGTCTCACCCGCGATCGCCTTGTCCACGAACGCGCGGATGAGCGGATGCCCTGTGTCGAAGTAGTGCGTGGCGGCGAGGTAGGCCGGGCCGGGAACCGGAACTTCGCCGGGAGGGGTGTGTATCAGTGTCATGACCGAATCGCTTTTCTCGTGTGTGCCTTCGGACCCGCGAACGGGAGCCTGATGCCGGATCAGCGCGCCGTCCAGCCGCCGTCGATCGACTGCGCGCTGCCGGTGATTGATGCCGCCGCGTCCGAACAAAGGAACACGGCCAGCGCTGCGACCTCTTCCACTTTCACGAACTTCTTGTTCGGCTGTGAAGCCAGGATGATGTCGGTCGCCACCTGCTCGCGCGAAATGCCGTGCGACTTCGCCAGGTCGTCCACCTGCTTTTCCACCAGCGGCGTCAGCACGAACCCGGGGCAGATCGCATTCGCCGTGATGTTGTCGGTGGCGGTCTCCAGCGCCGTCACCT
>CANIEV010000084.1 GCA_947466535.1 Betaproteobacteria bacterium | reverse complement strand
TCGCAATGACTCCGGCGGCCGTCATTGCGAGCGAAGCGAAGCAATCTCCATCGGGTCGAGCGCGGCGAAGCAACCTTCTCGCGATCGCGCGCAGCGACGCAGCGTCAACCCGGAACGCCCGCCAAGGTCGACACGCACACCCCTTCGGCCTCGAGATGCGCGGCAACCCGCAGGGCAAGGTCCTCTCGCCACGGCGCGGCGATGAGTTGCACGCCAAGCGGCAGCTTTCCGGGTCGCGCCACCGGTGCCGCCACCACCGGCAGTCCGATGAAGGACACCGGTTGGGTGAGCACGCCGACGCTCGGGCGGAAAGGAACCATGCGACCGTTGATTTCTATCGTGTCGGTCCCGATCGGTGTGGCGGGAAACGGTGTCGAGGGCGCGATCACGATGTCCACATCGCGGAAGATCTCCAGCACCCGCGCGCGGTACCAGGAACGGAAGCGCTGCGCCGAGAGCAGCCAGTGCGCCGGCACCAACGCGCCGGCGAGCAGGCGGTCCTGGATATGCGGCTCGAAATCGTCCGGGCGTATCGCGAGGTTGGGAAAATGGAGGTTGCCGCTTTCCGAGGCCGTGATGATGAAGGCGGATGCCCTCGCGCGCGCGACCTCGGGGAACTCCAGCGTTCGCGTGACGCCGAGCGCTTTTGACGCCGTATCGCGTGCAGACAATGCGTCGGCATGCGCGTTCTCTTCGAACCAGCCGCCGAGTACGCCGATGCGCAGACCCGCGATGCCCTTGCCGAGCTGGTCACGCGTGGGTTCGATCGCGCGGTTGGCGCAGGCGGGGTCGCCGTCATCCGGCCCCTGCAGCTGGTCGTAGCAGGCAGCGAGATCGGCGGTGGAGCGGGCGAACGGCCCGACGTGATCAAGGCTGGTGCAGAACGGAAACGCGCCGCGGCGCGACAGGCGGCCGTAGGTCGGCTTGATGCCGAAGATGCCGCAGAACGACGAGGGCACGCGGATCGAACCGTTGGTGTCGGTGCCAAGCGATAGCGACGTCATGCCCGAGGCGAGTGCCGCGCCGGAGCCGCCGGAGGAGCCGCCCGCCACGCGGGTCGTGTCGTGCGGGTTGCGGGTCGGGCCGTAGTGCGTGTTCTCGGTCGTAAAACCGTACGCGTATTCGTCCATGTTGACCGCGCCCACCAGCACCGCGCCTGCGGCGCTCATGCGCTGGACCAGAAAAGCGTCGCCACTGGCCGGCGCATGTTCGCGGTTGATCTTCGAGCCGGCGAGCGTGACCACGCCCTTTACGTCGAAAAGGTTCTTCACGCAGTAGGGGACGCCTGCGAGCGCGGGCAGCGCTTCACCCGCTTTTCGCCGTGCATCGATGGCCACAGCTTCCGCGAGTGCGCGCTCTCGGGTGACCTCGGTGAACACATTCAGCACCGGGTTGAGCGCGGCGATGCGCTCGAGCGCCGCTTCCGCGGCAGATTTCGCGGTGATCTCGCCGCGCGCGATCGCGGCGGCGATGTCGAGCGCGCCTGCTGTCGGTCCCGAGGGATCGGCGCGCGTGTTGCTAGCGTTCATGAGAAAACACCGGGGCAGGTTCGACGTCCGGTTCGAGCGGAAATGTCGTTGCGAGCGCCGCCATCTGCGCGAGGCGCTCCATGTTGAGGATGACACCGGCGCGATGCGCGGCCGGAATCGGCAGGCCGATCGCCGCGCTTTGCGCGTCAACCAGATCACCTAAGGTTTTGGGATCGATCTTCATTTCTGCTCCGAATCAAGTTGCGCATGATGACAGGCGACATGGCGACCGACAAATCGCGCGAACACGGAGCTTGGAAGTCCGGGGGTTGCATGCCCGTGACCAGGTACGCTCGCGCGGGCGCCGCAGCGCCTGAGGAAGATTCACAAGGGGGAGTCGCCCCTGTGTTCGGACCTTGCGGTATTCAGACCATCCTTCGCGGGTCAGGCGAGCTCGGAAATCGGTGCGGGACGCGACAGCCCAAAGCCTTGCGCATAGTGAGCGCCGGCGGTCTTGAGCAGCATCAGGATCTCCGAGTCTTCGACGAACTCCGCGATGGTGCGGGCGCCCAGTCCGCGGCAGATGCGCGAGAGCGCCTGGATCTTCACCGACGCGGTGCGGTCGTTCTGCATTTCGCGCACAAGGCTGCCATCGATCTTCACGTAGTGCGCGCGGACCGACTGGAATATCTTGAAGGTGGTCGTCTGTTTGCCCACCGATCCGACGGCGATGTTGCACCCAAGGTCCTGCAGCGCCTTGATCGCGGGTCCGATACGCTCGATGTTCAGGGCGACGTCGAACTCCTGCAGTTCGAACACGAGGCAGCTCGCCCGCTGGCGATAGCGCTCCAGCCGTTCGGCGAGGAATTTCGGGAAGCCGGGATGCGCAAGAGTGTCGATCGAAACGTTCAGGCTGAACCGGAAGCTGCGCTTGCGGCCGGTGGTCCACAGCCATTCGAGCGTGCGCTCCACCACCCAGCGGTCGAGCAGCGGCATCAGGCCGGCTTCCTCGAGCACCGGGATGAAGGTGCCGGGCGGAGTGAGATTCCGTTCTTCCTCGTGCAGGCGCACGAGGATCTCGGCGAACACCCGGTCACCGGTCACGTCGGTTGAAACCGGCCAGATGCGCTGCTGGTACAACAGAAATTCGTTGTTCCGGAAGGCCGTGGTCAGGCGTTCGCGCGGGTTGTTCCAGCCGGTGAGTTGGGGGGCGAGGGGATCGAGGCGCATGTCGGATTTCTGGCGGCACGCGATTACGCGCCGGGCGTGGGGCCGGACCGGATCATCTCGTCGTCGGGATGCGTGGTGATCTGCGGCCTTTTCCTGCGGTTGTTGCGGCGCCCCCGCCTGTCTCGGTTTCTCTCATGTAATTGTAATTGCGGGTAGGTTTTGTTCTTATTGTTATGCATTCATCATAGCGTGAGGCGAAAGAATATTGCATCAAGCGTACGGAGGAAACTGTTTTGCGGCAAAGGGGGCGCTCTCGGGCAAACGGGGGCGGGGCGCAGCGGGTCAATCGGCATGCGTAAAAACGCGTGCAGCGTGTAGCATTCGCGCGTGCAACTGTCCCTGAAATCACGGATTGTGGGGGTGTCGATCGCGGTCTTCGGTATTGCGATCGCGTTGCTTGTCGCCTTCCAGATGATCGAGGCGCGCGACCAGTTCACCGCGGTGCTTGGCAGCCAGCAGAAGGCACTGGTGGTCAACGGTGCGGCAGGCGTGGACGAGCAGTTCGCGCTTGCGCGCAAGGCGTTGACCCTCGCGGTGCGCTCGATCCCCGCCGAGGCGCTTCGCGACGCAGATGCCGGCGCGCGCTTCCTCGCCGGGCAGCCGGCGCTGAGCGCAATCGTCGACGATGTGGTTCTCGTCGGGACGAACGGCAAGGTGGTGGCCGACATGCCCGCGCTCGAGGGCAGGCGGGGTCTCGATCTGAGCGACCGCGAGCATATCGCGCGCACGCTTTCCACACGGCGGTCGGTCATCTCGCAACCCTATCTTGGCCGGGTGACCAACGCGCCAAGCATCGCGATCACCGTGCCCGTGGTATCGGGCACCGGGCAGATCCTGGGCGTGATCAGCGGCTCGGTGTCGCTCCTGAAACCGAACTTCCTCGGCCGTCTTGCAAAGGAAACGGTCGGGCGCACCGGCTACTACTTCCTTGTTGCCCGCGGTGACAAGCCGATGGTGATCATCCACCCGGACATGGATCGCATGATGAAGCCGGTGACGGCGGCGATTCCCGAGGCGGAACGTGCACTGCGCGGCTGGGAAGGCGCCGAGGAAGGCGTCGATGCCAAAGGCGTGAAACTGCTGATGGCCTACCAGCCCCTGCGCGAAGTGGAGTGGGTGCTAGCCGCCGGGCTTCCCTCAAGGGAGGCGTACGAACCGCTCAACAGCCTGATCGTGCGATTTGCAGCAAGCGGTATCGCGCTTGCGGTGCCGCTTGCTGCGCTCCTGTGGTTTTTCATTGGCAGGATATTGCGTTCGCTCGCCGCCGCCCGGCGGCTGGTGCAGGGCCTGGAACGCGACTCGGCGAAGATCGACGAGATCGAGGCGCTGCCGCAGGATGAAGTCGGCAGGCTTGTGAGGGATGTGGCGCGGGCATTGCGAACGCAATTGAAAAAAGGTGAGCAACTCGCCTCGCGCGCGCACGAGGATCCGCTGACCGGTCTGCCGAACCGCTATCTCTTCCAGGACCGGATGATGCATGCGCTGGTACGTGCCCGCCGCAATCGCGAAAGGGTTGCGCTGCTGGCCGTGGATGTCGATCGGTTCAAGGGGCTGAACGAAATGCGTGGAAGCGACACCGGCGACGCCGCGCTCAAGGAAGTGGCGAGGCGATTGAGGGCGGCGGTGCGCGCTTCCGACACGGTGGCGAGGCTGGAGGGCGACAACTTCGTGGTGATCCTCGAGCGATTGCCGCTTGCCGGGCCGGGCGAGGACGGGACGGCAGGTGTCAAGGCGGCGTCCAGCGTGGCGGAAAAGGTAGTTGCCTGCCTGCGTTTGCCGTTTGTGCCCGCGGGCGTACCGGTGTCCATCACGGCATGCGCCGGGCTTGCGTTGCAGCGCGAGGGCGACACCACCGATGCCCTTCTGGCACGCGCCGAGACGGCGCTTGGCGAGGCCAAGGGCGCGGGGCGCAGTGTCTGGCGCATCGCCGCCGGGGACTGAAGCAGTTCGCCTGCGGCGATTGAAGTCCCGGCGGCTTCGCCCGGGCTTCTCAGGCCATCATGCTCACGTGCGCGGACACGATGCGCCAGCCTTGAGGAAAGCGCACCCAGGTCTGGCTTTGTCGGCCGCGCTTTGCGCCGCGGACGAATTCGGTGTTGGCGGTCGCGGTGTCATGGCCATAGGTGGTGATGACGGTGTTTTCCAGGGTGCGCGCGAGCCCTGCGGCGGGGCGCGCCGAGCGAAAGGCGGCGATCGCCTCCCATCCGTAGAGGTTCTCGCCGACGCCATAACGCAGCGTGAGCGGGTTGTTCCAGAACTGTTCGTCGAGTACTGCGACATCGTTGGACACCAGCGCCTGTTCGTAGCGCGCGAATTCCGCGCTCACCTCGGCGAGTACATCGGGAAGATTGATCTGCATGGTTACTTTTCCGTATTTCCTGCGCAGGTTGGAAGGAGCGGCAAAAGATAGCACGCGGTATTTGCGGGCGGTGGATCGAAAGGCGTCGGGTATAGTTTCCCGGGCATGAACGCATCGACGAAACTGCTTGTTTTCTGCCGCGCGATACGGCCCGGCTTGTTGGCAAGTGCATGGTTCACCGCGATTGCGGCGGGTTCGCCGGCACTTGCCCAGAGTCTTCAGCCGACGCCGCCGGAACGGGTCGTGCCAGCGCCGGTCCAGTCCCGACCGTTGGCGCTGCCGGCGTCGCGGCAAATGGTCGGCATCGAGATCCGCGGCACGATCACGCCCCGTACGCTGGAACAGGTGCGTCAGCCGCTGTCGCGGGTCGCGGACTCCCCGCATACCGACGACGCGTTCCCGGCAGGAGTTCTGATTCTTCTGGACAGCTCGGGCGGCGATGGGATGGCCGCAATGGAGATCGGCAGGCTTGCACGGGCGGCACGCGCGCACGTTTTCGTCGCGGGTAAATGTTCAAGCGCCTGCGTACTCGTCTTTGCCGGGGGTGCGATGCGCGGCGCGGCTTCCGGCGCCTTGGGCATACATCAAGGCCGCGTGACACGATTTGTTCGTGACGTCGGAAGGCAGGACGTGCGCGTGGAGGCGGATGAACAGGCACGGCTGTTTCTGGAACTCGCCGACCGTCGCACGGAGGAATACCTCGCGGAGATGGGTATGCCGCCCACGCTGATCGCAGCGTCGCGCGCCGTGCCTGCAGATCGCGTTCGATGGCTGGACGCGGCGGAAATCGCGGAGTACGGATTATCCGGATTCGATCCGGCCTATCGGGCTTCGCGCGCGGTCGCGGGTGCCGCTCGCTTCGGCATTGACGGGGAGGAGTTCGCGCGCAGAAGCAACGTCACCGCCGATACGTGTCGCGTCGAAGCCACAGCGGTTGCCAGCTTTTCTGCCTGTTACCGTCGGGTGCTCGCCACGGGCCGGTAGTTGCGTGCGGACCCGAGAACCGGACAGCCCGGCCGGGTTCGGCGAACGAATTCAATGCCGTACCGTTCCTTGAACGTCCACGCTTGCCAGGCAAGCGCTGCTTGTTCGCGATGGGTTGTCGTAGAGCGTCTCGTCCACTCGGACACGTTCTTTGGCAGAGGGGGGCGCCGTCAACGGCGCGATCACGCCGTCGGCCTCCAGCCGGTACGCGACTGCAACGCGCTCTGCGCTCAACGGGGAGGTGCGCAGTGCATGTAAGGCGCCCGGGCGTGGCGACTACACCGCCAGCTTCATCGGCATGATGACCATCTGCATGTTGCGCAGGTGGAAGCGCCGTTGCAGCGCGAGCGCGGCCTGGTTGTGCAGCAGCCGCACGAACCAGTTGTCATACTCGAAGATGAGCTTCGAGGCGAAGAAGATCGAGTTCGGATACTCGGCGAGCACGCGTTCGGCGAGCTTGGTGAATTCGTCCAGCGGGTCGGTGCCGAAGGCGAGATAGGATTTCGCGGCCCAGCCCTTGGAATTGCAGAAGTTCACGAAGTAGGACAGTGCGGAATTTGCCTGCACCTTGAGCGCTTCCACGTCCTCGTTGCCGCCGTAGGCATGGGCATCGACGGTGCGCGCGTTGACGAAGACGAAGTTGCGGAAATGTCCGGGGAACATTCGCTGCACCCAGAGCAGCGCATGCAGGCCGCCGCCGCGCGAGGAGCCGACGAGGAACACCGCCGTGGGAGCCTCGGAGTCGAGCGCGGCGGGGTTGACGTTGCTGCCGAAGGGTATGCCGGAGAAGGTCTCGTCGACAATGCGGATCTGCGCCTTGGTCCATTCGTAGTGGTGACGGATGAACAGGCACGCGCCGACGATGGCTGCGATGATCAGTGCTGCGAGCCAGCCGCCAGCGGTGAATTTCTCCACCATCAGCATCGCAAGAATGACTGCGCAGACCAGGAACCCGATGCCGGAGAGCACGAAGCGGCCGAACCAGCGCTTCTGATTGCGATGGCGCAGCCAGTACACGCAGAGCCCGAAGAGCGACACCGCGAACGTGAGGAACACCGAGACGCTGTAGAGCACCACCAGCAGGGCGACGCTGCCCTGAGTCCAGACGAGGATGCCGAGTGCCGCGATGCCCATCACCAGGATGCCGTTTTCGGTGACCAGCCGGGTCGAGAGGTAGCGGAACTTGTGCGGCACCCAGGAGTCGCCCGCCATGTTCGAGAGCACTGCCGGCCCGCCGAGGAAGCCGGTGTTGGCGGCGACGAACAGCAGCCCTGCCTCGAAGGCGAGCGTGACGATCACCGCGCCCTCGGTTGTCCAGTCGCTTTCCCAGCCGAAGCTCTTGATGATGTCGCCGAACAGCACCGCGTTGAGCGTCTTGCCATCCACCGGCACCGAATTCCAAAGCAGGTACAGGATGATGATGCCGCCCGCGGTGAAAGCGAGCGACATCGCCATGTACATCATGGTGAGCTTGCCGGTCCGTACCCGCGGCTCGGCGAGCACGTTGACGTTGTTCGACACCGCTTCCAGCCCGGTGTAGGTGCCGCCGCCCTGCGAGTACGCGAGCAGCAGGAGCGCAGCCGCGCCGGTCCAGCCGAGATTCGTGGTGAGCTCGCGGGTGTCCTCGAGCGTCTTTGGCACGATGACCGCGAACTCACCCACGTGGGCGATCAGTCCGTACACGATGAGAAAGGCGTGCGTCGCGACGAAGCCGAGGAAGATCGGCAGCAGGACCTTGATGCCTTCCTTCATGCCGCGCAGGTTGAGCAGTGTCAGCACCACGACCAGAAAGAAGCCGGTGGCAACCTTCCATGAATGGAAACCGATCGGCAGCAGCGAAAAAAGGGCATCGATGCCGCTTGCCACCGAGATCGCGATGGTGAGCACGTAGTCGACGATCAGGGCGGCGCCGGCGACCAGCCCCGCATGCGGGCCAAGCAGCTTGGTGGCCACCCGGTAGCCGCCGCCGCCGGTGGGGAAGAGCTCGATCACCTGGTTGTAGGCGAGCGCGATGATGAAAACCGTGACGACGGTTGCGATCGCGAGGTAGAGGCTCAGATGGGTGTGATCGCCGAGCGCGCGAAAAGCCTCTTCCGGGCCGTAGCAGGAAGACGATATGCCGTCGGCGCCAAGACCCACCCAGGCGATGAAGGCCACCAGGGCGATGTTGTGGCGCGTCTGCGCGTTGAGCGGGTCGAGCGGCGCGCCGAAGAGGGCGCGGCGTATTCTCGATGTGCTGATCACTGGTGGATGCGCTCGAGCCGTTGGAGGAAATGTTCGATGGCGTGGTGCGGGTGGCTCGATTAAGATCGCCACGCGACGTGCCCATTCTAAACCTTGGCTCTCCCTTGGCCACCCGCCGATCCTCACCCCCATCCCTCAAAACTGCCGGCCCCGCCGATGTGACGGGCAAGCCGGCGCGCAAGTCGCCTCCGGCGAAGGCGGCGGCACGTGCCTCGGGCGGTAACAAGCCCGGGGGCGCGAATTCGCTCGGCAAGCAGCTTGCAAAGCTCGGGCTCGGGAGCGACTTCAGCCTGGTGCTGCATCTGCCGCTCCGCTACGAAGACGAAACCCGGGTGACGCCGATTGCGGAGGCGCGCGATGGCATGCCGGTGCAGGTCGAGGTTGATGTCGCCTCCTGCGAGGTCGCGTTTCGGCCCCGCAGGCAACTCGTTGTCCGAGTGCACGACGAATCGGGCGATGCGATCCTGCGGTTCTACAACTTCTATCCGAGCCAGCAGAAAGCGCTCGCGGCAGGCACGCGCATTCGCGCGTTCGGCGAGCTGAGACGCGGTTTTTTCGGCAGCGAGATGGTCCACCCGCGCTTTCACGCCCTTCGCGGCGCCGAGCCGCTGCCCGGGGCGCTGACGCCGATCTATCCGACCACCGCCGGCCTGGCGCAGACAGTGCTCAAGCGCCTGATCGAGCGTGCGCTTGGCCGTGCCCGGCTTGACGACACCCTGCCGGCGGCGATGCTAAAGCGCCATGATCTGCTGGATTTTTCCGCCGCGGTGATCCTGCTTCACCGGCCGCCGCCCGGCGCGAGCATGGAGGCGCTGGCCGAGCGGCGCGATCCCGCCTGGCGACGGATGAAGTTCGACGAATTGCTCGCGCAGCAGTTGTCGATGCGCAAGCACTACCGTGAACGTCGCGCCCGCGCGGCGCGGCCTCTTGCGGGGGGCGGCGAACTTGTGCCGCGGATGCTTCGCGGCGTCGGTTTTGCGCTCACCGGCGCGCAACAGCGGGCGTGGGCGCAGATTGAGGCCGATCTCGAGCAGACGCATCCGATGCACCGCCTTCTCCAGGGCGACGTGGGCAGTGGCAAGACGGTGGTGGCGGCGCTCGCCGCGCTGCGTGCGGCAGAGTGCGGACTTCAGACAGCGGTGATGGCACCCACCGAAATTCTCGCCGAGCAGCATTTCCGGAAGTTCAACGAATGGCTTGCGCCGCTTGGCCTGCGAGTGGCCTGGCTTACCGGCAGCCAGTCACGGGCCGAGCGAGAGGCAGCTCTCGCGCTGGTCGCCTCCGGCGAGGCACCGGTTGTGGTGGGCACGCATGCGCTGTTTCAGGATGCGGTGGTGTTTCGCGGGCTGGGTCTTGCGATCGTTGACGAGCAACATCGGTTCGGCGTTGCGCAGCGGGTCGCTTTGCGCAGCAAGGGTGAATCGGATAGCAGCAAGGGTGAATCGGATAGCAAGGGCGACGACGGCAAGGCCCCGGAAGGTGTCATTCGTGAGCCCCACCTTCTGATGATGAGCGCGACGCCGATTCCGCGGACGCTGTCGATGAGTTATCTCGCCGATCTGGACGTGTCGGTGATTGATGAGCTTCCGCCCGGACGCACCCCGGTGACCACCAAGTTGGTGGCAAGCGGAAGGCGGGACGAAGTGGTGCATCGGGTCCGCGACGCTTGCGCCACGGGCGTGCAGGCCTACTGGGTGTGTCCGCTGATCGAGGAATCGGAAGCGCTTGATCTGCAGACGGCGATCGATACGCACGCCGCGCTCACCGCCGAACTTCCCGGGCTTGTCGTCGGCCTCGTCCACGGGCGGATGCCGCCGGCGGAAAAGGCGGCGGTCATGGCGGAATTTTCCGCGGGGCGGGTACAGGTACTTGTCGCCACCACCGTGATCGAGGTGGGCGTTGACGTTCCCAACGCGGCGCTGATGGTGATCGAGCATGCGGAGCGGTTCGGCCTGTCGCAGTTGCACCAGTTGCGCGGACGGGTCGGTCGCGGCGTGGCGAAGTCGGTATGCATTCTTCTGTACCAGGGACCGCTTGGGGATACCGCACGCCGCCGGCTGCGGGTGATCTACGAGAACACCGACGGGTTCGTGATCGCGAGGGAGGATCTGCTGATACGAGGGCCGGGAGAGTTTCTGGGGGCGCGCCAGAGCGGGGCGCCGCTGCTGCGCTTCGCCGACCTGGTGGCCGATGAGGATCTCGTGGTCCAGGCGCGCGAGGCGGCCGATGAATTGCTTGAAAACGATGAGGCATCGGCCAACCGGCACCTTGAGCGCTGGATGGGCGGGAAAAGCGATTTTTTGCGCGCGTGAGCATCAATGCGGCGCGGAATGCAGGAAGCGAATTTATTCACTGACCGTCTGTCTCCGCCTCCGGCACAATAGCGACCGTGGATACCGAAGCTCTCAAAACGCGCATCAACGCCTACGAGCGCTTGATGCGGCTGGACAAGCCGATCGGCACCCTGCTGCTTCTCTGGCCTACGCTCTGGGCGGTCTGGATCGGCGGTTTCGGCCGCCCGCAATTCCACGTGATCTGGATTTTCGCGTTCGGCACGCTGCTGATGCGCTCGGCCGGATGCGTGATGAACGACATTTCCGACCGCAAGTACGACCCCCATGTGAAGCGCACCCGGGACCGGCCGCTTGCCACCGGCGAGATCCGTGTGATCGAGGCGGTGTACCTGGCTGTGTTTTTGCTGCTGGTGTCGTTCGCGATGGTGCTGATGCTTGGCAAGCTGACGGTGAAGCTTTCGTTCGTTGCACTCGCCATCGCGGCAAGCTATCCGCTGTTCAAGCGCTTCTTCCCCTTGCCGCAGGCCTACCTCGGCCTGGCATTCGGTTTCGGTATTCCGATGGCGTTTGCGGCACAACTCGACATGGTCCCGAAGGTCGCATGGTGGCTGCTTGCGGCAAACGTCTTCTGGGCGATCGCCTATGACACCGAGTATGCGATGGTGGATCGCGACGACGATGTGAATCTCGGCATCAAGACGTCGGCGATCACCTTCGGTCGATGGGATATCGCGGCGGTGATGGCCTGCTATGCCGCGATGCAGGGCATCCTGATTACGGTAGGCAGGCTGATGCATTTTGGAAAGTTTTACTACGCGGGACTCGCGGTGGCCGGCGCGATGATGATCTGGCACTACTTCATGATCCGCGACCGATCGCGCGAAGGCAGCTTCCGCGCGTTCAATCACAATAACTGGGTGGGTGCTGCGATCTTTGCCGGCATCGCCGTCGATTACTGGATGAAAGGTGTCCGATGGACCTGGAACTGAAGGGCAAGAACGTACTCATCACCGGCGGCAGCAAGGGAATTGGCCTCGCGTGCGCGTTGGCGTTTGCGCGCGAGGGCGCAAGAGTCGCGATCTCCTCGCGCAGTCGCGAAAACCTCGACCGCGCGGTGGCCGGACTGAAGGCCGAGGGGCTTGCTGTGCATGCATTCGCCGCAGACCTTATCGAACGTGACTCTGCGGCAAGGCTCGTGGCCGAGGTTGAAAAGGCGATGGGACCGGTGGATGTGCTGGTGAATTCGGCCGGCGCCGCCAAGCGCTACGCGCCCGAGAGTCTGGATGTCGCGGCCTGGCATGACGCGATGGACGCCAAGTACTTCACTTATGTACACGCAATGACCGCGGTGTTGCCCGGAATGAGCGCGAGGCAGCGCGGGGTGATCGTCAATATCGTGGGGCAGGGCGGCAAGGTGGCGGGGCCGTTTCACATTCCGGGTGGCTCGGCCAATGCGGCGCTGATGCTGGTCTCGGCCGGCATGGCGAATGCGTTCGGCGCCAAGGGGATTCGGGTGAATGCGATCAACCCCGGGCTGACCTCCACCGATCGCGTTCAGTCGGGCGTTCGCGTCGAGGCGGAGCGGGACGGCATTTCCGAGGCCGATGTGCTCAAACGAAGCGAGTCGCGCATTCCACTTGGGCGGTTTGCCCGCCCGGAGGAAGTCGCCGATGTGGCGGTATTCCTGGCTTCGGCGCGCGCCAGCTATGTGACCGGCGCGATCATTCCCATGGACGGCGCGGCGGTCGCGACGGTGGTTTGACCGGTCGATCGGATCCCACGTGAAGTACCGCGACCTGCGCGAATTTCTCGCCCGGCTGGACGCCATCGGCGAGCTCAAGCGCGTTTCGGCGCCGGTGTCGCCGAAACTGGAGATGACCGAAATCTGCGACCGGGCGCTGAAAAGCGCGGGACCTGCCCTGCTTTTCGAGAACCCGATCGGGTATTCGATGCCGGTGCTCGGCAATCTGTTCGGTACGCCGCGCCGGGTTGCGCTGGCGATGGGCGCCGACGAGGCGGCCGATCCGCTTGAATCGCTGCGGTCGATCGGCGAACTGCTCGCGTTTCTGAAAGAGCCGGAACCGCCCAAGGGGTTTCGCGACGTGCTCGAGCGATGGGTGCCGATCGGCAGGCAGGTGATTTCGATGGCGGCGAAAACGGTGTCGTCGCCCGCCTGTCAGGAGATCGTCCTCGAGGGCGGGGATGTGGACTTGTCGGCGCTGCCGATCCAGACCTGCTGGCCGGGAGACGCCGGGCCGCTCATTACCTGGGGGCTCGTGGTGACGCGCGGACCGGGGAAGGCGCGCCAGAACCTCGGGATCTACCGACAGCAGGTAATCGGACCGAACAAACTGATCATGCGCTGGCTGTCGCATCGCGGCGGCGCGCTGGATTTTCAGGAGCACACGGCGGCGCATCCCGGCGAGCCGTTCCCGTTGGCGGTGGCGCTGGGAGCGGATCCCGCGACCATGCTTGCGGCGGTGACGCCGGTGCCGGATACCCTGTCGGAGTATCAATTCGCTGGTCTGTTGCGCGGGTCGCGGACGGAACTCGCGAAGTGCGTTGGCGTGCCTCTGGACGTACCGGCAAACAGCGAAATCGTGCTTGAGGGGCATATACACCCCGGCGAGACCGCGCTCGAGGGGCCGTTCGGCGACCATACCGGCTATTACAACGAGCAGGAGCGCTTCCCGGTGTTCACGGTGGATCGCATCACGATGCGAACGGGCGCGATTTATCACAGTACTTACACGGGGAAACCGCCGGATGAACCTGCGGTCCTTGGCGTGGCGTTGAACGAAGTGTTCGTACCGATCCTGCGCAAGCAGTTTCCCGAGATCGTGGATTTCTATCTGCCCCCCGAGGGCTGCTCCTACCGGATGGCGGTGGTGAGCATGAAAAAGCAGTACCCCGGACACGCCAAGCGGGTGATGTTCGGCATCTGGAGTTTCCTGCGACAGTTCATGTACACCAAGTTCATCGTGGTGACAGATGATGATGTGAACGTGCGCGACTGGAAGGAAGTGATCTGGGCGCTCACCACACGCGTCGATGCGGCGCGGGATTGCGTCATCGTGGAGAACACGCCGATCGACTACCTTGATTTCGCCAGCCCGGTCTCCGGCCTCGGGTCGAAACTCGGCATCGACGCCACCAACAAGTGGCCGGGTGAAACCGGGCGCATCTGGGGCAAGGCGCTTTCGATGGATCCCGACATCAAGGCAAGGGTTGATGGCATTTGCAGGGACCTCGGCTTCGGTTGATTGGGTTGGTCAGGTAGTCAATTTTTTCGGGCGCCTGTCCGCCTCCGAACGTCGAATCGTTCCAGAAACCCCGGCAAAGTTATCCACAGCCCGCTGTGGATAACTTTCGCTGCGCTGGGACATCTCAAATCGAGATCCATATACGAATCAGATGCCTAGGCACGCAATGTGCATAGGAATACCGAGCAGGAGATTTTGGTGGTTTCGGCAGGCCCGGAAAATGTGACATTTGCCACACTCCAAAAATTCCGAAGTCCCTGAATTTCTGGTAAATTTTGTGTGCGATCTTGTAGCGTGCACATCGGGAGGGATGGGCAGCTTGTCAGCGTTATGACGTGGTCATGACGTGTTTTCGACACCTGTTCAGCCCGCTGGGGGCATCCTCCCGTGATGCAGTGGGGGAAAAGACATGGCAAAGAACACCGCGCCCGTCGCTAAAGGCGACACTGCTTCGACCAATGAAGATGCATCACTGGTCATTGCAGCGTCTCGACTACTGGCAAACGACACGGATGCCAACGGCGACACGTTGCGCATCTCTTCCGTCGGAAGCGGGGTGAACTGTACCGCGTCGATCGACTGCAACGGCAACGTCGTCGTCACTCCTGCCGCGAATTTCAGCGGGACTGCGAGTTTCACCTACACGATCACCGACGGACGCGGAGGATTTTCGACCGCGACCGTGTCGCTCAATGTCGCGGCTGTCGCAGACGCCGCCACGCTGAATCTATCGAATGCCACCGGTAACGAAGACAGCGCAATTTCCCTCTGCATCAGCGCAGGTTTGAAGGACACCGACGGCTCCGAGAGCCTCAAGGTCATCATCGGCGGCGTACCCGCCGGCGCCTCGCTGAACACGGGCATCCGTAATGCAGATGGCACATGGACCCTGACGTCCTCGCAGCTTTCCGGTCTGAAGATCACGCCGCCCGCGAACAGCGACGCGGATTTCACCTTGACGGTCAAGGCCATAACCACCGAGACGTCCAACGGCAGCACGGCGGAAGTGGTTCAGAACCTGCGCGTGACGGTGAACGCGGTTGCGGATGTGCCCGCGCTTGTGGTGACGAGTGCGCAGGGATCGGAAAATTCGGCGATCGCGCTCAATATCAATTCGTCGCTTGCCGACACCGACGGTTCTGAAAGCCTGAAGGTCGTCATCAGCGGCGTGCCCGGTGGTGCAACGCTGTCGGCCGGGGTGAAGAATCTCGATGGATCCTGGACCTTGAACCAGGGACAGTTGTCCGGATTGAAAATCACGCCGCCCACCAACAGTTCGGCAGATTTCACCCTGACGGTGAAGGCGATCTCGACCGAGTCCTCAAACAACAGTTCGGCGACCAAGCAAAGCACGATTCGGGTGACAGTGGACGAATTGCCGCTTATCACGGTCCAGAACGCGGTTGGAAACGAAGACACGGCGATCGCGCTGAACATCTCGTCCAACGGCGCGGATTCCGTACGCATCACCGGAGTGCCGGTGGGAGCGACGCTTTCTGCGGGTGTGCACAATGCGGACGGTTCCTGGTCGCTGACTGCCGCGCAGTTGCCCGGCCTGAAGATCACTCCGCCTGCGAACAGCGATGTTGATTTCACGCTGACGGTGACGGCGACCAAATCCGGGGGGGCATCGGGTGACGACGATGACGATCATGACCACGGTGATGGCGGTTCCGGGAGCGGTGGCTCCGGGCATGGGGATGGCGACGACGGAGATGATTCCGATGATCACGATGACGACAGCGATCACACGTCGGAGACCAAGACGCTCAATGTCACGGTAAACGCGGTTGCCGATCAGCCGGCATTGACGGTATCCAATGCGAGCGGCAGCGCTGGCGCGCCGATCGCGCTGAACATCAGCTCGGCGTTGACCGATACGGATGGCTCGGAAACGCTGTCGGTCCGGATCTCCGGGTTGCCCTCGTCCGCGGTCCTGTCGAAGGGGACGAAGAACGCTGATGGCACCTGGACTCTTGGCGCGTCGCAGTTGCCCGGCCTTACGGTGACTGTGCCCTCTGGCACCACGCAGGCGTTCACGCTTTCGGTCGCGGCGACCTCAACCGAAGCCGAGAACGGCAGCACTTCTACAAGAACGGCAACTCTCCAGCTGACGCTGTCGGGCAACAATCAGCCGCCGGTCGCGAATGCCGACGTGGCGTCAGCCCAGGAAGACCTGACGGTTACCGCCAGCGGCAACGTTCTGACCAACGACACGGATCCGAACGCGGGGACCGTCCTCTCGGTGGCCAGCCCCGGTAGCTTTGTCGGCACATACGGCACCCTGGTCCTCAATGCCAACGGTACCTACACCTACACGCTGAACAACGCGGCGAGCGGGGTGCAGGCACTTGCCGCGGGCCAGACGGTGCAGGACAGCTTTACCTATCAGGCCAAGGATCCACAAGGTGCGGTTTCAAACACCGCCACGCTGACGGTCAGTGTAAAGGGGACGAACGATACGCCGACGGTGACGGGGATGGTCACGGCGGCGGTGAATGAGGATGCGGCGCCGCTCACGGTGAATCTGCTGGCCGGGGCGAGCGATGTGGACACGGGCGCGGTGTTGAGCGTCTCGGGGGTGAGCGCGCTGCCGGCGGGGGTGACGCTGTCGGGGACAAATCTGCTGGTGGACGCGGGCAACGCGGCCTACCAGTCGCTCGCGCAGGGCGCGACGCAGGTTCTGACGGTGACCTACAACGTGGTGGACCAGTTTGGCGCGGCGGTGGCGCAGACGGCGAAGATCACGATCACGGGGACGAACGATACGCCGACGGTGACGGGGATGGTCACGGCGGCGGTGAATGAGGATGCGGCGCCGCTCACGGTGAATCTGCTGGCCGGGGCGAGCGATGTGGACACGGGCGCGGTGTTGAGCGTCTCGGGGGTGAGTGCGCTGCCAGCGGGGGTGACGCTGTCGGGGACAAATCTGCTGGTGAATCCGGCGGATTCGGCATATCAGCATTTGGCGGCGGGTGTACCGCAGATACTGACGGTGAGCTACAACGTGATTGACGGTCTGGGCGGCATGGTCGCGCAGACGGTACAGATTACGGTGACTGGCGTGAACGACGCGCCGACGGTGACGGGGATAGTCACGGTGGCGGTGGCCGAGGATGCGGCGCCGATCACGGTGAATCTGCTGGCCGGGGCGAGCGATGTGGACGACGGTGCGGTGCTGCACGTGGCCAATGTGGACGTGTTGCCGGCGGGTGTGAGTTTGGTGGGCGATTCGCTGGTGGTGAATCCGGCGGATTCGGCATATCAGCATTTGGCGGCGGGTGTACCGCAGATACTGACGGTGAGCTACAACGTGATTGA
>CANIEV010000083.1 GCA_947466535.1 Betaproteobacteria bacterium | reverse complement strand
GCGCTGGAGAAGGTCGGGTTCAGCCCCTGGCTGCAGGACCCGCAGGAACTGGCAAAGATCATGCGGGAAGAGAGCGCGCGCTGGGGCAAGATAATCCGTGACAACGGCATCAAGGCCGAATGAGAGCAGTGAAATGAGCAGTGAAATGAGCGGCGGAATGAAACGAGGCGTATGAAATGAGTTCGAAGCAGGAAACGTCGGGGGCGCAGCCTCTCGAAGGCATCACCGTCATCGACTTCACCCTGAACGGCGCCGGGCCCTCGTGCTCGATGCTGCTGGGTGATTTCGGCGCGAACGTGATCAAGATCGAACCGCCCTCGGGCGACAGCACCCGCTACTGGGGGGCGACGCGCCTGGGCGAGAAGGGCGACATGACGCCCACCTACCTGTCGCTCAACCGCAACAAGTGGGGCATCGCGCTCGACATGAAGAGCGCCGAGGGCAGGCAGACCGCGCTCGACCTGATCGCGAAGGCCGATGTCGTGATCGAAAGCTTCAGCCCCGGCGTGGCAGCCCGGCTTGGCATCGGCTATGACGATGTGTCGAAGCTCAAGCCCGACATCATCTACTGCAGCCTGTCGGGCTTCGGCCAGACCGGGCCGCTCACCGCGCGTCCCGGATTCGACATGCTTCTGCAGGCCTACTCCGGCCACATGAGCCTCACCGGCGAACCGGGCAGGCTGTCGGTGCGCAACGGTCCCTCGTCGATCGACTACCTCACCGGCGCGCATGCCGCGTTCGGCATCATGGTGGCACTGCGTCATCGCGATCGCACCGGCGTCGGCCAGGCGGTGGACGTGTCGCTGTTCGACACCTCGATCTACCTCGTCAGCAACCACCTCACCGATTACAACGCCACCGGCCGCATCCCGGGCAAGATGGGTTCGGATTTCGCGCTGCTCGCGCCCTACGGCATTTTCCAGGCGAAGGACCGCGAGTTCTATATCGGCGTGTCGAGCGACACGATGTGGCAGAAGTTCTGCGAAGCGATGGAGCGTCCGGATCTCGCTGCCGAAGAGCGCTACAAGAGCAACGCCGGCCGTCTCAAGAACCGAGAATCGATGCAGGCAACGCTGCGGCCGATCTTCGCCGGGCACGACGCGCAATACTGGGTTGACATGGCGATTCGCCTGGGCATTCCCACCACGCTGGTGCGCAATCTCGCCGAGGTCTCGACCGACGAACAGGCCGAGGCAAGGGGGCTTTTCATCGAAACCGGCGTCAAGGGCGTGCGCACCGTCGGCACGCCGCTGAAGTTGAGCGTCACGCCGGGGACGGTGCGCAAACACTCGCCGTCGCTGGACGAAGACCGGGCGGTGGTACTCGGACGGCTCGCCGCCAACGACGGGTGATCGCCACGCTCGCCGCAAGCGAGGCGAGTCATGACTGCGAGCGGTTCAGCGCTTCTTCGCCGCCTTGCGTTTTGCGTGCTGTTTGAATTTCCCGCGCGTGTGCGCGCTCGCCTCGTCCTCGATGCGGTGCCAGATCTCGAGGGCCATCGGGTTGCGGCTTTCCTCGAGGATGTGGCCGACCAGACCGACCGCGCGCGCCATCACGCCCAGGCCGCGCACGATGGTGTGGGGCAGGTTCATCTCGCAGCAGATCGCGCCGATCGCGCCGGTGGCGTTCATCGGCAACTCGCGGCCGTATACCTTCTCGGCACGCTTCTGCACCAGTTGCATCAGCTTGATGTAGCTGCCGCCAAAGCCGTTGGCACGCGCCACCGCGAACAGGCGCGCCACGCGCGGGTCCGCCGGCTTGTGGATCGGGTGGCCGATGCCGGGCAGGGCGCGACCCGAGGCGCGCACGTCATCCACGATCTTGTTGGCAAGCGCGCTGAGCGATACGTCCGCATCCGGGTTGGGAAGGGCGGCCTTCAACATCTTCGCCGAGCCTTCGGTGGTGCCGACGAACACCGTGCCAAGACCGAGCAGGCCGGCGGCCACCGCCGATTGCAGCGACTCCGGCGCGCCCGCCCAGGTCATGCGCGTGGCGATTGACGAGGGCGTGATGCCGTGTTCCACCAATGTGACGAGGATCGCGTTGAACATCTTCGACTCGCGCGCATCCGGCATCCGGCCGGTGATGCCGAGAAAGCCCATGTCGCCGAGGTTGATCTTGCCGATCAGGTCATTGACGAGGTCATAGCCCATCACGCCGATCTTGTCGTGCGTGCTCCAGGCAATGTCGGACTTGATTTCGCGGCGTTTCGCCGGCGTGGTTTTTTTCGTGGCCATACGGTCCTCCTTGAGAGGCCGTAATGGTATCAGGCGGCCTTCGCGGGGCCGGCCACCCAACTCACTCCGCCGTCGCTCCCGACACCTTCACCGCGCGGCTCCACTTCTCCGCTTCCTCGGCCACGAACTTCGCGGCTTCATCCAGCGTCTGCGGTGTGGCGAAGAGCGCCATTTTTTCGATGCGGTCCACGATTTCCGGATGCTTTACAACCGCCACGAGTTCGGTGTTCAGGCGCTGCAGCACATCGCGCGGCGTGCCCGCGGTCCCGAAGTAGCCGTACCATCCGCCCGCGTCGAAACCGGGCACCGATTCGGCGATGGTCGGCACGTCGGGGAAGGCGCGCAGGCGCCGCGGGCCGGAATTGGCGAGCAGCTTGATCTTGCCGGTCTGCAGGAATCCGGCGAGCGGGCCGATCGCATTGAAGGTGAGGTGAACCTGTCCGGACACCAGGTCGGGTGCCGCCTGCTGGATGCCCTTGTAGGGTACGTGCGTCATCTGCAACCCGGCTGCGCTCGCGAACAGCACCGCGGCGAGATGGGTTCCGCTCCCGATGCCCACCGAGGCGTAGTTGATCTGACCCGGCCGCGCCTTCGCATAGGCGATGAACTCGGCGATGTTGTTCACAGGCAGCGTCGCGCTCGCATACACCGCATACGGCCCCCAGGCCATGAGCGAGATCGGCGCGAGATCCTTCACCGGGTCGTAGGAAAGTTTCTTGAAGAGCGAGCCATTGATCGCAACCGCCGGCGTGCCAAAGACCAGCGTGTAGCCGTCCGCCGGTGCCTTGGCCACCGCTTCCATCGCGAGGTTTCCTCCCGCGCCGGGCTTGGCTTCCACAACGAACGGTTGCCCGAGCGCGGCTGACATCCTGTCGGCGGCCATGCGTGCAAGCAGGTCCGCCTGCCCGCCGGAGCTGAAGGTGAGCAGCACGCGTATCGGCTTGTTCGGGAAGGCCTGCGCGAACGCAGCGGATGCGGCGCAGGCGAGGGCGGTGGCTGCAACAAACTTCGTCAGCTGTTTCATGCGTACTCCTCCTCGGTGAACTCCCCGCGGCGCGCCTCTCTTGCGGAGGCGCTGCCGCTTGCAGAAATGCTCTACTTCAGCCCTGCGGCCCACTCTGCGATCATGTCGGCGAGTTTTTCGACAAGCTCGGGCTGTCCATGCAGGTGATGCGTGCCGCCCTTGAGCACATGGTGCGTGCAGCGCGCGCCCGCGGCCTTCTGCCACAGACCCACCTGGCTCGGGAACACCACCGTGTCGGCGCTGTGCGTCACCGCCAGCACCGGAACGCTTGTCTTTTCAAGGCACACCGGGCCGTCGGCGCGCGACAGGCGCACGCTCCACTGGCTGAGCCAGGAGCGCAGGGTGCAGATACGCCCGAGATTGGTCGCGCCGTAGTTGGTGGACTTCGCGCTGCCGCGGGTGGTTCCGCCCTTGCGGTCGCTCGGGTCGAGGGTGAGGTCCACGAAACGCGGATCGGCCGAGGTGCGGTACACGAGGAAGGGCGCGTCCTTCGGCAGTTCCGGATCGGGATCGGCTTCGAGCTTGCGTATGCGCGCAAGCGCCCAGTCGGTGATGCGCTCGTTGCGCGCAAGCTGCGCCGCGCGATAGCGCTTCAGCCACTCCGCGTTGTACGGCGGGCCGTTCTTCGGGTTGAACATGTCGAGGTCCGGGTCCACCGCGAGCATGTCGGTCTCGTCATACACCGACGGGTCGAGCCAGTCGGTCAGCACGCGAGCGCGGCTGGGGTGAGCCGCCACCATCGCAAGCCCGTCCACCGGCGGCAGGTCGGAGGCCACGAGGTCGATCGGCCGGCCGTCGGGCAGGTGGGTGATGGTGAGTTTTTCCGCCTGCGACTGATAGAAGGCGACAAGCGACCCACCACCGGAATTGCCGATCAGCACCACGCGCTTGTAGCCCTGGTCGCGCAGAAACTGCACGCCCGCGCCGAGGTCCTGAATGCAGCGCTCCATCATCCGCGCGGAATCGTTGCCGCCGTAGCGCGTGTTGAGCGCAAGGATGGCGCGGCCGCGCTTTTGCATCGGCCCGATCAGGTAGTGGCCGAGGAAGTTGCTCGAGGGGTGGATGACGATGAACGCGACGTCCTTGCCGCAGCCTTCGGCCGCGAGGCGGCCGAAGACTTTCGGTGCGAGCAGGTTGAGCCCGCTCTGGCTGTCCCCGGCACTGCCGGGTTTGACGTCGATCGTGACGAGTTGGCCGATCGATGCGGCCATGCTTATGCCGCTACTTTTTCTTTTTTCGTGGCTTCCGCGGCCCAGCGGCGCTTGCGTTCGTTCCACTCGGCGAGGTTCTTCGGCGCTTCCTTGGCGAGGCCTTCCCACATGAAGGGCGTGTCGTCGCGGCAGGCCATCTCGAGACGGTGGCCGTCCGGGTCCTCGAAATACACCGAATGGCAGATATGGTGGTCTTTCGGGCCGCGCGCATCCACGCCGTGCTCCACGAGGCGCTTCTTCGCGGCTTCAAGGAAGGCAAGGTTCGGCACTTCGAAGGAGATGTGCTTCACCCAGAGCGGGGTGTTGGTGTCGGGGACTTCGTCCTCGTAGCCCGCGATCTCGAAGAACGCGAGGAAGGTGCCGTCGCCGAGCTTGAAGAAGATGTGGATGCTGTCGGCCTTGTCGCCGTAGTACCAGTGGGTGTGGCCTTCGGGCCCCATCAGGCCGGCGGAGTACTCCAGGCCGATGACCTTGGTGTAGAAATCGACGGTGCGTTGCGCGTCCTTGCAACGGTAGGCAACGTGGTGCAGGCGTTGGAACATGGAAGGCCTCCTTTGTGGTGGTTGCCGCATTGTGGTGCCGCTTGGGGCGACGCCGGTACGGCAAAATCAGAATGCGTTTCGCATACTAGAATTGCGGGCTTGCAGTGTCAACCGAAACGGTCGTTGTTTGCTAACCGGCGCTGCCGAGGTGCCCGAGTCGTTCAGACAGGGATTTCGTTGTTTTTACAAGGGCTTGCACCGCCGGACTCTCCGGTTCAAGGTCCACCGCGCCGCGGGCGCCCATGACAGTGATAACCATTTCCAGCGCGCCTTCGTGGTCGAACACCGGGGCACATACCGCGTCGATCCCAAGGTAGGAATCCCCGCGTCGGCGGGACCAGCCCTTTTCGCGAATCTCGGCAAGCAGGGCTTCGTAGTTCGCGCGTTCGATGTTCGGGCCGGCGCTTGGTCCACTGTTTGCGGCAAACGCCGCCTTGATGAACGGTTCCACGACTCGCCTGGGCAGGTACGCGGCGAACATCTGCCCGGCGCTGGTGCTCAGCACCGACATGTGCGAACCCACCCGGGTGCTTACTGTTACAGCGTGCACGCCTTCCTTGCGCCGGACCACCGTCGGGCCCTGATCGCCCCAGATGACCAGGCCCACCGTGAGTTGCGTTATGTCGAACAATTCATCCAGCGCCGCATCCGCGAGCCGGAATTCATCCAGCCGCCGCTGCGCTTCCAGGCCGAGCACCAGCGCGCCCTTGCCGAGGTCGTAACGGCCGCTGCGCGCATCCTGCTCCACCAGCCCCGAACGGCACAGGCTCACCAGATAACGGTGCGCCTTGCTCGCGGGCAGGCCGGCGGCGCGGGCAAGATCGCCCAGCGCCATCGGGCCGCGCGACTTCGCGAGTTCGAAAGCCAGATGCAGGCCGATCTCCACGCCCTGCACGCCCTGCTGCGGTCGTTTGGTTTTCAGTGTCATCGTTGCAGTGTCGTCGTAATGCGACGGTGCCGGAAAAAGTTCGACAGATTATGCAATGAATTGACGGCCTTACCCGGTGCTCCCGGTTTTGACCGGGTGCATGCGAGTAAACTCCGCACTCCCGTGGCCACCCGATTTTCTCCCTCCGTCATTGAAGCGCGTCGCAACGCGCTGCCCCGCCCGACCTTCCCTGAAGAACTCCCGGTCAGCGGGCGGCGCGGCGACATCGCACGCGCGATTTCCGAGAATCAGGTGGTCATCGTCTGCGGCGAGACCGGCTCGGGCAAGACCACCCAGCTACCGAAGATCTGCCTCGAGCTCGGCCGCGGCGTCGAAGGCCTGATCGGCCACACCCAGCCGCGACGCATTGCCGCGCGCGCCACCGCCGCGCGCATTGCGCAGGAACTGAAAACCGAACTCGGCAAGCTCGTCGGCTACAAGATCCGCTTCAATGACCGCACCGGGCCCGATGCCTATGTGAAGCTGATGACCGACGGCATATTGCTCGCGGAGACGCAGACCGACCCGCTGCTCACCCAGTACGACACCATCATCATCGACGAGGCGCACGAGCGCAGCCTCAACATCGACTTCCTGCTCGGCTACCTGCGCCAGTTGCTGCCGCGCCGGCCGGACATGAAGGTGATCGTGACGTCGGCTACGATCGACGCCGACCGCTTCTCGCGCCACTTCCACGGCGCGCCGGTCATTGAAGTGTCGGGTCGGCTGTATCCGGTGGAAGTGAAGTACCGTCCCTGGAACGAGGAAAGCGACGAAGAGCTGGACGACGCGATCGCCGCCGCGGTGGACCAGGCCGCGCTCATCGGCAACGGCGACGTGCTGGTGTTCCTGCCCGGCGAGCGCGAAATCCGCGAAGCCGCGGAGACGCTGCGCAAGCATCACCCACCGCACACCGAGATCCTTCCGCTTTATGCAAGGCTCTCCCCGCAGGAGCAGGAAAAGGTGTTCCGCTCGCACACCGGCAGGCGAATCGTTCTTGCCACCAACGTGGCCGAGACATCGCTCACCGTGCCCGGCATCCGCTTCGTGATCGACGCGGGCCTCGCGCGCGTGAAGCGTTACAGCTATCGCAACAAGGTGGAACAGCTGCGGGTGGAGAACATCTCGCAGGCGGCGGCGAAGCAACGCTCCGGCCGCTGCGGCCGGGTGTCGGCCGGCGTATGCATCCGGCTGTACTCGGAGGACGACTTCAACAAGCGTCCGGCCTACACCGACCCCGAGGTGCTGCGTTCTTCGCTCGCAGCCGTCATCCTTCGCATGAAGTCGCTGCACCTGGGCGAAGTGGAGGACTTTGCCTTCCTCGATCCGCCCGCGCCCAAAGCGATCTCGGACGGCTACGCGCTGCTCAACGAACTCGGCGCCACCGACGAGGAGCGCATCCTCACCGACACCGGGCGGCAACTCGCGAAGTTGCCGCTCGACCCGCGCATCGGGCGGATGATCCTGGCCGCGAAAGCGGAAGGCTGTCTCGCGGAGGTGCTGGTGATCGCCTCCGCGCTGTCATTGCAGGACCCGCGCGACCGGCCGATGGAACGCGCTCAGGCGGCCGATGCCGCGCAGAAAAAATTCGTCGACGAGAAATCCGACTTCCTCTCCTACCTGAAGCTGTGGAAGTTCTTTGAAGACGCGCTGCAACACCGCAAGTCCAACGCCAAGCTGCACCAGCTCTGCCGCGACAACTTCCTCAACTTCCTTCGCATGCGCGAATGGCGCGACATTCATTCGCAGCTGAAGGAAGTCGTGGTCGAAATGGACTGGAAGGTGGCCGAGATCGACTGGGGCCGCCCGGCCAACTACGCGAATGTGCATCGCGCGCTGCTCACCGGATTGCTTGGGAATGTGGGCATGAAAGGCGACGAGGGGAACTACACCGGCGCGCGCGGCATCAAGTTCTGGGTGCATCCCGGCTCGGGCGTGGCGAAAAAGGCGGGCCGCTGGATCATGGCGGCGGAACTCACCGAGACAACGCGGCTGTACGCGCGCTGCGTGGCCACGATCGAACCCGAATGGCTGGAGAGCGTGGGCGCGCACCTGATTCGCCGCAGCCACGGCGACCCGCACTGGGAGAAGTCCCGCGCGCAGGTGGTGGCAGTGGAGCGCGGCGTGCTCTACGGCCTGCCGGTGTACGTGAACCGGCGCATCCACTTCGGCCCGCTCGATCCCGCCACTTCGCGCGAGGTGTTCATCCGCGAGGCGCTGGTCGAAGGCAACTGGGAAACGCGCGCGCCGTTTTTCCAGAACAACAAGCGACTGCTCGACGAAATCGAAAAGCTGGAACACAAGTCGCGCCGGCCCGACGTGCTGGTGGACGACCACCTGATCTTCGCCTTCTACGACAGCCTGATCCCCGAGGGCATCCACAACGGCGCGGACTTCGACAAGTGGCGGCGCGAGGCGGAAGGCGCCGATCCGAAGCTGCTGTTTCTCAAGCGCGAAGATCTGATGCGTCACGAGGCGGCGGGCATCACCACCGCTCAGTTCCCGCCCGCAATCGACATGGCAGGGCGCAGCTTCGCGCTCGAATACCACCACGAGCCGGGCACGCCGCGCGATGGCGTGACCATGACCGTGCCGCTGATCGCGCTGAATCAGGTGAGCGCCGCCGCCTGCGACTGGCTGGTGCCGGGTCTCGCGCGCGACAAGGTGATCCAGTTGGCCAAGTCATTGCCGCAACGCACCCGCCACCGCCTCGGCACGCTGCCCGAGTTCGCGGACGACTTCCTCGCAAGCGACTCGCCCAAGGAACCCGGCGAAGCGGTGGCCTTGCCTGAGGCGATCCGTCGCTACGCGCGGCGCGAGCTGAACCTCGATGTGCCGTCCGACGGTTTCCGGCCCGAGACCTTGTCCGCCCACCTGTTGATGAACTTTCGCGTGGTGGACGAACACGGTAGGCAGCTCGCGATGGGCCGCAACCTCGCGCAACTGCGCGCGGAGCTGGGCGACCGCGCGGGCGAAAAGTTCGCCGAGATCGCCACGCCGGATGACGCGTTCAGCGGCATCACCGACTGGAGCTTCGGCACGCTCGACGAGATGATGGAGATCCGCCACGGCTCGCAGACCCTGATCGGCTTTCCCGCGCTGATCGACGAGGGCGACAGCGTGAGCCTGGAAGTGCTGGACTCGGAAGAAAAGGCGAGGGCGGAACACCGCAAGGGCCTGCGGCGCCTGTTCATGGTCGCGCTGAAAGAGCAGGCCAAATTCATCGAGAAAAGCCTGCCCGGGCTGCAGACGCTGGCGATGCAGTTCATGAACTTTGGAGAGGTGGCCGAACTTCGATCCCAACTTCTCACCGCCGCCTTCGACCGCGCCTGCCTCACCGACCCGCTGCCGCGCACGAAAGTTGAATTCGAGAAGCGCTGTGCCGAGGGCAAGTCGCGCGTGACCCTGATCGCGCAGGAAGTGGCCAAGCTGGTGGGCGTGATCCTCACCGAATATCTCGCGCTGCAAAAGAAGCTGCCCTCGATCGCCAAGACCTTCGCCGCGGTGGCGAAAGACATCGAAGAACAATTGCAACGCCTTCTGGCCAAGCGCTTCATCGAGGACCTGCCCTGGGAGCGTCTTCAGCACGTGCCGCGCTACCTCAAGGCGGCGAGCCTTCGCATCGACAAGCTGCGCGCCGATCCCTCACGCGACACGCGCAGCGCCGCCGAACTTGCGCCCCTGCAGGTGCAGTGGATGCGCGAACTGCTGAAACAGCAAAAGGGCGGCGGCGACGTGGACCCGCAGGTGGAGCAATTCCGCTGGCTGCTGGAGGAGTTGCGGGTTCAGATGTTTGCGCAGGAACTGCGGACGCCGGTGCCGGTATCGGTGAAGCGGTTGCAGAAGGCTTGGGAGGGGATGAGGAGGTAAGGCGTTTCGCGCCTCGCGGCGCGAGTCACTTTTCTTGCTTCGCCAAGAAAAGTAACCAAAAGAAGGCGACCCCGGAGGTGCCGGTCGCCTTCGGCGACTCCCCTGCGCTACTCGGACGGCCGGGCGGTTGGGCCCGTGGGAGCGCTTGCGCGAGCGCTCGCTCGGCGGTCGCTGCGCTCCCTCAGACAGTGCTCGTCGACTTCCCCCGACCGTCCTGCGTTGCTCGGCGGCGCCTACGGGGAAAGGTCAAAACCTGGCGCAGGATCGCATTCCGAGAAGTGGGTTCTGGGGTGATGAGCTATTTGATATAAGCGCGATCTACGGCTTTAGTAGTCAAAATCTTGAACTGTTTTTCAAGCCTGACATTGATGGCGGGAAAATCAGGTTCATGACGGTGCAGAATATTCCGTCAGGCCGCGCGCGCCAGAGTTTTCTTTCCATCCGGCTTGGCCTGTTTGAGTGTGGGGAGTCGGCGAATCGTTTCGCCTGCCTTTGCTTCGGCCAGGCGCAGTTCATAGAGCTTTTGCAGGTTGAGCCAGAACTCCGCGCTGGTCCCGAAGTAGTGAGCCAGCCGCAGCGCGGTATCTCCGGTGATCGCGCGCTGGCCGTTCAGTATGCCGGTGATCCGGTTCGTTGGAACCTGAATTCGCCGGCCGAGTTCCGAGGCGCTTATCCCGAGTTCGGTCAGTTGTTCGGCGAGGTGTTCCCAAGGGGGAATTGCAATTCGCGCCATATCAAATGGGATCAGTGACGTTGACGACCGATCGGAGTCGGTACTTCGAGCGGAAAGTGATCGGCCTCGTAGGCCTCCACCCGTGTCACCAGAACGTCCAGGCGTTCGCCATCTTGGGTGTTCGCGCGCGCGTCCATGAGCGATTCGATTTCCTTCAAGGTCGCTCGGTAGTGGGATCGGGTTTTTATCGGTTTGGTGTCCATCGTGGAACCCTCGATTCGAGGCGGCGGAGTCTGGACAGCGCTCCAATTGATCTCGGACGCAGACTTGCCGCATACTTCACGCAGTTGTTTTCGGTGGGAGCAGCACATGGTAAGCATAAAATCAATTGAGCAGGCAGTAGAGGCCTTGCCTCCTTCGGACCTGGCCGAGTTCCGGCGCTGGTTTGCAGAATTCGATGCGGCTGCCTGGGACAAGGAAATCGAGCAGGATGCGGCCGCCGGCAAGCTTGACTCGCTGGCTGCCGAAGCGCTCGCGGACTATCGGGCCGGGTCAGCCAAAGAGCTTTGAAGCACACGGCATCAAAGCGCTTCTGGCAGTGCCTTGAAGCGCTCCCCTCGGAAGTTCAATCGCTGGCGCGGCGCAACTATGCGCTTCTCAAGACCGACGCCACGCATCCTTCGCTTCATTTCAAGGTCATCGGGAACGGACGTTTTCATAGCGTCCGGATTGGCCTCTATTACAGGGCGCTGGGCGCGCCGGTGCCGGATGGCGTCCATTGGTTCTGGATCGGAACGCATGCGGAGTACGACAAGCTCGTAGGGGGAGCCGTGCTGGCCGCCCAGCACGGCTCCGATCGCGCTGCCCTCTGAGGAGTTTATTCCAAATCCAATATCGGAATCGCTCGCTGTCAGGCGTGAATACTAGGCTTTAAAAATAAAAGTAACGAAATTGAAGCGGTGATAGCCGCCGTCCCATTCACTACTCCCCCTTCAACCCCAACGTCTTCACCACCGTCGCATACCGTTCGTAATCCTCGCGCATGAACTGCACGTAGTGCGCGGTGCCGTTCTCGGTGGGGATCATGCCGAGCGAGGCGATCTTGGCGGCGATTTCTGGTTCGCGCATGGATCTGGCGGACAGAGCCTGCAGCTTGGCGACGATGTCGGGCGGGGTGCCGGCGGCGGCGACGAGGCCCATGTTGGAGGCGACATCGAAACCCGTAAGGCCCGATTCCGCCATCGTCGGCACATCCGGCATCACGGGTGAGCGGGCGAGGGTGCTGATGCCCACCGTCTTCAGCCGTCCGCTCTTGAGCGGTTGCACCGCGTTGGGGATGCCGATCAGCGCGGACTGGATGTCGCCCGCGAGCAGGCCCGCGGTGATTGCCGCGCCGCCTTTGTAGGGCACGTGAAGGAACTCCACTCCGGCGCGCGTGGCGAGGATGGCCATGGTCATGTGGTGGATGGAGCCCACGCCCGCGGTGCCGAAGCTCACCTTGCCGGGGTTGGCCTTGGCATAGCGGATGAATTCCTCAAAGCTGTTGGCGGGCACCGCCGGGGTCAGCATCAATATGGTCGGCACCGCCGCAAGCGAGGTGATCGGGGTGAAGTCCTTCAACGGCTGGTAGGCGAGGGTGGCGCCCATCAACGCGGGGGCGATCGCGAGCGCGCCCGAATCGCCGATCAGCAGGTTGTGGCCGTCGGGTGCCGATCGCGAAATCGCCAGCGCGCCCACGGTGCCGCCACCGCCGGTCACGCTTTCGACGACAAACGGCTTGCCGAAGACTTCACTGTATTTCACCGCCAGCATGCGGGCGAGGATGTCCGGGTTGCCGCCGGGCGGCGCGGCGGTGCTGATCCGCACCGGCCGGGACGGCCAGGCGGATTGCGCGATCGCGCTGCCGGTGGTGAGCGCGCCGATGAAGGCAGCGGCAAGAAAAAACAGCCGGTTCCGATTCATGCTTTCTCCTTCTTTGCGTCGTGCGCGGACGGTGCTTAGTTCAGCTTCCAGACTTCGCGTGCGGTTTCGATGATCCGCTCGAACTTGCGCCACTGGTCGGCTTCCGCAAGCTGTATCGCGCCCACGCCGCTGCTGAAGCCGCATTGAGGGCTGAGCGCGAGCTGGTCCAGCGGCAGATAGCGGGTGGCATCGTCGATGCGCCGCTTGAGATCATCTTTCGATTCGAGCTCGGCGACCTTGGTGGTCACCAGCCCCAGCACCGCGATCTTGCCCTTGGGCACGAAGCGCAGTGGCGTGAAATCGCCCGCGCGTTCGCTGTCGTATTCGAGCAGCAGGCGGTGATGGTCGAGGCCCGAGAACAGGCGCTCCGCGATCGCGTCGTAATGCCCTTCGCGGTGCCACTGCGGCAGGATCTTGCCGGTCTTCGGATCGCTGCCGCGCGGATTGCCGCGGCAGATGTGCAGCGCGAAGGTGACTCCGGGAAAACCGCGGATGACGTCGTTCTCGGCCTTGATCGCGCGCGCGAGGTTCTTGTCCGGGTCTTCGCCGCGGGAGCGCATGCGCTCGAGCGAGCGCTCGTCCACATAGGCGGTGAAGCCGGGCGCGTCCATGTGCACATAGCGGCAGCCCGCATCCACCAGTTCCTGGATCATCTGCCGCTCGATCGCGACCACGTCGGCGATGAATTCTTCGATGTCGCGATACACCTCGCGTGACTCCTCCCACGAAAAGCGCTGCGAAATCCGGTCCGGGCCGATCAGGCTCACCTTCACCGGCGCCTTCGCCACCGACGAGCTGAAGCGGTATTCCTCGGCGATCACGTTGCGAACCAGCTTCAGCTTCTCAAGCGTGCGGCGCCGGGTGATGACCGCCGGCCCCACGCCCTGAAAGTTCTGCTCGGTGCGGTTGAGCGGCGCGTTCGGTTCGAAGCGCGCGACCGCGCGATCCATGCCCACGGGCACGTCGTAGCCCGACACCGCGTTGGAAAAGCTTTCCTGGAAGTTGCGGCGGCGGAACTCGCCGTCGCTCACGATCGGCAGGCCGATCGCCTCCTGCTTGCCCACCACCTCGCGGATCGCCTTGTCCTGTACTTCACGCAACTGGTCTTCGGAAATCTTTCCCGCGGCAAATTGGGTAAAAGCGTCAGTCAGCCAGCCCGGCGCGACGAGGCTGCCGTTCTGGTCGATGCGCAGGGTGCGCAGGTGTTCAAACGTTGCGTTCGGTGAATTCAACGGGTTCTCCTCCTTGGTGTGGGATCGGTCGCCCGCGTTGGCGTGGGCGACCGAGCGTGGGATGTGCACCGGACGGTCTGTGCCGTTCTTCGTCTGCACGCCACGCTGTGTTCGATGCCGTTATAGCAGCAAACGCAGCGGGCCGGAATCCCCTGCGGTCGGATCCTATGGCGGGGCAGCGCTATCCGACACGCGGGGTCAGGGCCTTCCGCGAGGCTGCCGCAAACCGGATGGGCTTTACCGTAATCACGCGTCGCGTTACTATTGCGGGATGACGATCAGGTCATTCAAGTGCGCCGACACGGAAAAGCTGTTCAACCGTATTCCGGTTGCGAGATTTGCGAACATCGCGACGGTGGCGAGGCGCAAACTGGAGCAACTCGACTGGGCGGGCGTAATTGGTGATTTGCGAGTACCGCCCGGGAATCGGCTCGAAGCCTTGAAGGGCGATCGTGCTGGGCAATACAGCATCCGCATCAACGATCAGTTCCGCCTTTGCTTTCGCTGGAGCGAGGGAGCCGAGGATGTCGAGATCGCGGACTATCACTGAAGGGGAATGGCAATGGTAAGGAAACTGAAACCGGTTTCACCGGGAGAAATCCTCCTCGAGGAGTTCCTCAAGCCGATGGGAATTTCGCAATACCGGCTGGCCAAGGAAATCGGTGTTCCTGCCCAGCGGATTGGAGAAATTGTCGCGGCACGACGCGCGATCACCGCAGATACCGACCTGCGGCTGTGCCGGTTTTTCGGGCTGTCGGAGGGGTACTGGCTGCGTGGACAGGCGCGCTATGACACAGAGCGTGCAAAAGACGCGCTCGCTCCGGCGCTTGCAAAGATCAAGCCCTGGCAGGCTGATCCGGTAGCGATCTGAGCGCGCTGAACGCTGCGATGATGAGCGCTAGCACGATCAGCGCCGCAGCCACCGCGAAGGTGACCCGCATGCCGATCGCAACCGCTTCGGCGTGCGCGACGGTGACTTCGGCCGCATTCGATGCGAACGCAAACACCGCGCCCATCACCGATGCGCCGGTGATGAGGCCGAGGTTGCGCGAAAGATTCAGCAAGCCCGAGATCACGCCGCGTTGTTCCGGGTGGATGCCGGTCATGACAGCGGTGTTGTTGGCTGCCTGGAACAGCGCGTAGCCCGCGGTGATGAAGACCAGCGGCCCGAGGTAGCCGGGAATGCCGAAGGCGGCGGGCAGCAGCGGCAGGACGACGGCGCCGGCGATCATCGCGATCAGCCCGGCGATGCTCATGCGCTGCGCGCCGAACCGGTCCACGATCCTGCCGGCGGGGACGCCGGTGAGCGCGGCGACTATCGGGCCGACCGAGAGCACCAGCCCCACGCGTGCCGCATCGAGCGCGAGTGCGCCCGAGAGGTAGAAGGGCCCGACCACCAGGGTCGCCATCATCACCGTGGTGACCAGCGCGCTCATCGCGAAGGCGGCGCTCAACTGCGGATCGTGGAACAGGGTCATCGGCACAAGCGGCGAGGCGGCTCTGCTTTCGACGAACACGAAGAGGCCGAGGCCGACGAGCGATGTAATCAACAGGCCGGCGTTGAGCGGGCCGAAGTTGCCGCGGCCGAGGGTCATCGCGAGCGCGTAGGCGGCGAGCGTGAGCGCCAGAAGCACGGTGCCCGTGATGTCGAACGCGGCGCGCGCTGCGCAGGGTGCCACGTTGTCGGCAGGCAGGAAGCGCCAGGCGAGGAAGAGCGTCACCACGCCAAGCGGCAGGTTGACGAGGAACAGCGCGGGCCAGCCGAAGCCTGCGATCAGGAAGCCGCCGAGCGTGGGACCGAGCGCGGTGCCGACGGCGGACATCGTGCCGAGCAGGCCCATCGCGCTGCCGGTCTTTGCCTTCGGGACGGTCTCGCCGACGAAAGCCATCGTGAGCGACATCATGATCGCCGCGCCGAGGCCCTGCACTGCGCGGGCGGCAATCAACAGCCACAGGCCGGTCGCCGCACTGCAGAGCACCGAGGCCGCGGTGAAGAGCGCGATTCCGGCAAGCAACAGCCGCCTGCGGCCGACGAGGTCGCCGAGCCGGCCGACGCTCACGATCAGGGTGGTGATCGCGAGCAGGTACGCAAGCACGATCCATTGCACCTGCTGGAAGGTGGCGTCGAAGGCGGCGGCGAGCGTGGGCAGGCCCACGTTGGCGATGCTGGTGCCCAGCGAGGCCATCAGCATCGAGAGCGACAGGCCGGCGAGTACCCAGCGCACGGATGGTGGCGTTCCGGTGGCGGCGGGTGCCGATTCGGCGGGTAGTGCAGCGGTCAGTTTCATTACGGACTCCTTGTTTCGTTTCGTGCTGCGCGGATCGGGCCTGGCTCAAGGATGGGCGCCTGCGGAACAAGGCGGAAGACGCAGCATTTGCACTCTATAAGTGCGTCTGACGCCATGTCATGCCAATTTGCGGTAGGGTGCGCGGATGGTGGCGAACAATTTCAAGCGGCCCGACTTCAACCTGCTGATCACGCTCGATGTGCTGCTCGCCGAGGGCAGCGTCGCGCGCGCGGCACGGCGGCTGCGGCTGAGTCCCTCGGCGATGAGTCGAGCGCTCGCGCGTCTGCGCGAGACGACCGGCGATCCGTTGCTGGTGCGTGCCGGCCGTGGTCTCGTGCCGACGCCGCGGGCGCTCGAACTGCGCGAGCGGGTGAGTCGGCTGGTGCAGGACGGCAAGTCGGTGCTGCGTCCCGCCGAGAAACTCGATCTCAAGCGCCTTGTGCGAACGTTTACGCTGCGCACGAGCGAAGGTTTCATCGAGAATTTCGGCCCGTCACTCATCGCGCGCATCGGCAGGGAGGCGCCGGGCGTGCGGCTGAATTTCGAACAGAAGCCCGACAAGGACAGCGCCGCGCTTCGCGACGGCCTGGTCGATATGGAAACCGGCGTGGTGGGCAAGTCCGCGGCACCCGAGGTGCGTGCGCGCGCGCTGTTTCGCGACCGCTTCATAGGCGTCGTGTGCAAGGGACATCCGCTGAGCAAAGGCAAGGTGACCACCGGGCGGTACATCGCCGCCGGCCATATCCGGGTGGCGCGACGCGGGCAGGAGCGCAACCCGGTCGATGAAGCGCTGGGCGAAGCGGGGCTTGAGCGGAACGTCATCACCTCGGTGGGGGGCTATTCGACCGCGCTCGCGCTTGCGCGTGCGTCCGACCTGATCGCCACCGTGCCCGAGCGGCACACCGGCATTCTGCGCGCGGGCATGCACAGCTTTACGCTGCCGGTTCCTGTGCCGGAGATCACGGTGTCGCTGATGTGGCATCCGCGTTTCGATGGCGACGAGGCGCATCGCTGGTTGCGGGGATGCCTGCTGGAGGCGTGCGCGAAAGGGCGATAGAGCCGGATATTTATTCCGTAACCGGTATCGGAATCGACCGTTTTCATAAGCAGGTACTGAGGTTTAGAAATAAATCTTCGGGAATTGTCGGAAGCGCCGGGCGGGCGCCTCATCCGGATGCGGGCGTAACCGGAGGAGGCGAAACCCGCGGTGAACGACCTGGTGAACGCCTGGTTCGGAAACACCGTGTCGTTCGCCGGTTGCGGCGGGAGCTTGATCGCGATCGCCTTCACCGGGGCGCTGGAGACCAGCTTGCCGGCGTGCGCCACACCCTTGGGGTGGATGATCAGGGTGCCGGGTTTGAATTCGCGCCGCTCGTTGTCGAGCCACATCGCGCCGCTGTCGCTTACGACGAGCGTTCTCGCGTTTATTTCGGGCCTGGGGGTCTTGGGCAGGTCGTCGAGTTTCGGCGCCGCGAGGTTGATCGCCGCGCGCAAACCGGGATGGAGTTAAGACATCACCGGTAGTCCCTGGTTTTCCGGATGTGCTTCGACGCGTTGAAGATTCGGGTTTGCTTTTTCGCACGAATGCCACTTCGCCGCATCGGCTGTCTTTACCTGGCGTAGCTATTGATCTTTTCAACCGTGAAGTCGTCGGCTGATTGATCAAGCCACGGATGACAGCAGGCATCGTCATCGATGCCCTGACCAGGGCGGGGG
>CANIEV010000082.1 GCA_947466535.1 Betaproteobacteria bacterium | reverse complement strand
GGTGTCAGGAGGCGGAGCGCTTTGCACGCACTCGTCGAGGAAGGCGAGGGTGCGCAGGTTGTAGGCACGCGCGGTCTTGTGCAGGTGGTTGCAGTGGCCGGCGGCGGGCTGGATGCCGGCTTCCACACGCGGCGAGCCGGTGTGCAATGCGCCGAGCCGGGCGACGATTTCGGGCGTCGCGCGCCAGATGCCGTCGTGCTCGGCGAGCATCACGCGAATCGGAACACGGACCTTCGGCGCCACCTGCGGCACGCGCTCGCCCCAGGCCACCGCTTCGCGGATCTCGTGCGGGCGCGAGGGCGGGCTTTCGTCATAATCCTCGTCCGGCACGCCGGCGTCCCAGGTGCCCGGGGGGCCAAACATGCGCGAGGTGCGCGCTTCTTTCGTGGAACGCAGCGAGGGCGCGGTCTGTGCCGAGATGTTCTTCAGCATCGCGCTCACCGCCGGGTTGCCGTCCTCAAGGCCCGCGCCGCTCACATCCAGCCCGATCAGTTCGGGAAAGGGATGGTGCGCGGCAATCAGCGTGGCGAGCATGCCGCCGATCGAATGGCCGACGATGAACACGCCGGCGCTGCCCGGGGCGTACTCGCCCAATGCACGCTTCGCGGCATCGGCGAGCATCGGCGCCTGTTCGTCGAAGGAGGGCTTCAGCCCGGAGGCAAGGCCGTAGCCGGGGCGGTCGATGGCCACCACCGAGTATCCAAGTGACGGCGCGAGATCGAACAGCGTCTGCCCCGCCATGCTGCGGTAATTGAAGTAATGCGAGGTGTAGCTGCCGCCGTGGATGCCGAAGATCAGTGCGCGCGGTACGCCCTGTGCCGCGGCGTAGATACCCGAGAGCGTGGCGGTGCCGGCCTGCAGGGTGATCTTGCTTGCGCCCATCGCGGACTCAGCCCGGCAGATGCGGCTTGGTGCCGCTTACGAGCCAGGCATCGCCTTCGGCGTAGAGCTTTTCCAGTTGCGGGCTGCCGTTCACCGGCAGATCGGAGGAGACCGGGAAGCCGCCCTTGCTGAGCGCGTAGCCGAGGCGCGACTACGGCTCGGGCAAGGCCTCGAGGTCCTTGGAGGTGAACGGCAGCGGCGTGCCGGGCACCAGCGGATCAAAGCGGTCCTTCTCGTAGATTGCCACTCGCTTGAGGATGCGCCAGACACCGTCGCGCTTCTCAAGCTGGTCGTAGAAGCGCGCCCAGGCGGTAGAGTCGAGTTCGACGCCGTCGAGTACCGAGCGCCCGGCGATCAGCACATTGGTTTCCGAAACCGCGCGGGTGACGGGTTCGCCGCCGAGGCGGATCATCGAGCCGAGGATCGCGTGCTTGGAGCGCGAGCGCGTCTTGCGCATTTCCATCGAGCCGCGGATGAAGGTGTCGAAGCGCCCGCTGAACCAGGTGACGCTCATCGTGCCTTCCGGGTGGAAAGTGGTCTTGAGTTTTTCCCAGTTGCCCTGGTCGCGCCAGAAGCCCCAGTTCTGCAGCAGTTCGCGGATTTCTTCCTTGTCGAGCAGTTCCTGCATTTTCTTTTCGTTCATGGTGTGCCCATTGTTGTGTTTTCGATGACGCCCGGATTCCGGCCGCCTTGATTCCTGCATTCCCTCCGAATGCGCCGCTGAATACGACAGCGGGCGGACGACTGTCGCCGCCCGCCCGCTGTCAGGAACCGATCCTGTGTAGCCCGGTCATCGGCCCCAGTCTTCCGCCTCAGTCATCCGCAATGGTATTGGACAGCACGCCGACCTTGCTGACCTCGATTTCGATCACGTCGCCCGGCTTCATGAACACCGGCGGGTTGCGCTTGAAGCCGACGCCGCCGGGCGTGCCGGTGACGATCACATCGCCGGGGAGAAGGGTGGTGAAGGCCGAGATGTATTCGATCTGGCGCGGTATCGAGAAGATCATCATGTCGGTGGTGGCGTGCTGCATCGTCTGGCCGTTAAGGCGGGCGCTGAGTTCCAGCACTTCGCCCGGCTTGATCTCATCGGAGGTGACCATCCACGGGCCGAAGCCGCCGGTGTGCTTGAAGTTCTTGCCGGGAATCCACTGGATGGTGTGGCGCTGCCAGTCGCGGATCGAACCGTCGTTGTAGGGCGCGTAGCCCGCGACGTGTTCCCAGGCACGGTCGTAGGCGATGCGGCGGCCGGGTTTGCCGATGACGATCGCGATCTCGGCTTCGTAGTCGAGCTTGTCGGATTCGCGCGGGCGCAGGATCGGGCGGTTGTGGCCGACCTGCGATTCCGGCACGCGCAGGAACAGCGCCGGGTTCTCGGTGCGGTCGCGGCCGGCTTCGACGCGGTGGTCTTCGTAGTTCAGGCCGACGCAGACGATCTTGTCCGGGTTCGGGATCACCGGCAGCCAGGTGATGTCGGCGAGCTTGTGGTCGGGCGAGTTGCCGGCGAGTTTCTGCGCTTCGGCGAAGGCGTCGCCGGCGATCAGGGCGCGCAGGTCGGGGTAGCGGCTGCCAAGTCGCGCACCCAGGTCGATGATGCCCGTGTCGGTGACGATGCCGTAGCTGTTGATGCCGTTGCTGGTACGAAAACTGGCGAGTTTCATGGGGTATCCGAATGAAGGTGATAGTTTTTTGGAGCGGACGTTAGGTCTGGTTCGAACAAAGGGGCGACGCCCCCTTGCAAATCCCCCCATTCCAGAGGGAAGTTCGTCGAATGCTGTCTGCATCCGGGTATTTGCTCAGAGCTTCATTAGTCTAACCGGCGGACGCGTTGATTATCAATATTTAAGATTTTGCGCAATGCAGCATTGACTTTAGGGCGGTCCAGTAGTGAAAATGTCGCGCCTTGAGATTTTAGGAGATCGCCGTGGCATCCGTTCCCCATCTTGCATTCAGTCACATCGGGTTTCATGTCACCAACCTTGAACCGATGGAGCGTTTCTATACCGAGTTCATGGGCTTCACGATCACTGACCGTGGTGAGTTGGACACCGCGATCGGCAAACAGAAGTTCGTGTTTCTGTCTCGGGATCCGAAGGAGCACCATCAGGTGGTGCTCGCGACCGGTCGTCCCGGAGACCTCAAGTTCAACCCGATCAATCAGCTCTCTTTCCGGGTGGACGGCTTTGCCGACTTGCGCGAGATGCATAGCCGACTGGTTGCGTCCGAGAAGTCAGGCCAGATCAGCGAATTGCGGCCGGTCACGCACGGCAACGCGCTGTCGCTGTACTTCCGCGATCCCGAGGGCAACCGGATCGAGCTGTTCATGGACAGCCCCTGGTATGTCGACCAGCCGATGCGCGTGCCGATGGACATGAGCCTATCGGATGAGGCGCTCTGGAAATGGGCGGAGCAGCATGCGCGCAGCCTGCCGGGGTTCGTGCCGATGCAGGAGTGGCGCGACCGTGTCGAGAAGAAGATGAAGGCGAACTGACCTTCATAGAGAATTCCCGTGCTCTACGACGTCGCAATCGTCGGCTACGGCCCGGTCGGTGCGGTGCTTGCCAACCTGCTCGGGCAGGCGGGGCTCTCGATCATCGTGTTCGAACGCGATCCTGGCGTGCACCCGCTGCCGCGCGCTGTGCATTTCGATGGCGAAGTCATGCGCGTGTTCCAGGCCGCGGGCCTGGCCGACAGCATCGCGGCGGTGACGCGGCCGTCGATCAAGGGCATGCACTTCATCAACGGCGAGGGCAGAACCCTGATGGTCCGGCGTGGCCGCGAGGGCATCGGGCCGCAGGGCTGGACCTCCAACTGGTACTTCCATCAGCCCTATCTCGAAGAGGCGCTGCGCGTGGGCGTGAAGCGCTTCCCGAACGTCGAGGTCCGCCTGCGTCATGAGGTGTTCGCGATCGACGAGAAGTCGGACCACGCGGTGCTGCGGGTGGAGAACCTCGCCAACGGCACGCTCGGCGAATCGGAGGCGCGTTATGTGGTCGGCTGCGACGGGGCGCGTTCGCTGGTGCGCCGGCTGATCGGTTCGACCTATGAGGATCTCGGCCTGCACCAGCCCTGGCTGGTGGTGGACATGCTGATGAAGCCGGAATCCGCGCGCGGCAACGCGCTGCCTGACTACACCATCCAGCATTGCGATCCCGCGCGGCCGATGACCGAGTGCTACATCGGCGGCGAATCGCCGCGCAGGCGGCGCTGGGAAATCATGCTCCTGCCGGGCGACGAGCCGCAATCCATGCTCAGGCCCGAGCGCATCTGGCAGGTTCTGTCGAGCCGCGTGGCCCCCGATGACGCGGAGATCGAGCGCGCGGCGCTCTACACCTTTCATTCGGTGGTGGCACGCGGATGGCGGCGCGGCCGCCTGATGATTGCGGGCGACAGCGCGCATCAGACGCCGCCTTTCCTTGGGCAGGGCATGTGCGCGGGCGTACGCGACGCGGCCAACCTCGCCTGGCGGCTGGACATGGTCCTGCGGGGGGCGTCCGATTCGTTGCTGGACAGTTACGAATCCGAGCGCAGGCCGCATGTGCACGCCTTCATCGATCTCGCGGTGAAACTCGGCGCGGTAATCCAGGAGACCGATCCGGTGGTCGCGGAAAAGCGCGATCGCGAGTTTGCCGGTGGCGAGCCGAAGATGTTCGACTTTCCGCAGCCGCAACTCGGCACGGGCGTTTTCGACCGGGCACCGCCGCCGGTGGGTGTGGTGTTCCCGCAACCGCTGCTGCCCGACGGCCGGAAGCTGGATGAAGCGATCGGCAATCGTTTCGCGCTGATCGGTGAGGCGGCGACGATTGCACAACTTGCTTCAGCGGCGCGTGCCCGGCTCGATGTGCTCGGTGCGGCGGTCATCGATCGTCCGGGCGAGGAGATCGAGGCGTGGCTTGCGGAGCAGGGCGCGCATGCGCTGATCCTGCGCCCCGATCGCTATGTGCTCGGCATCGCGCGCAACGCGGAGGAACTGGCTTCGCTCTGTTCGATGCTTCCCGTGCCGGCCGCAGCACGCAAGGCGGCGTAGCGAGATGTCCAGCCTCTCGCGCATGCTCGCCATCCTCGACCTGTTCGGGGAAAACACGCCGGCGCTCAGCGCGGAGGACATCGTCGGGCGCCTCGGCTACAGCCGGCCGACCGGCTACCGTTATGTGCGCGAACTGGTGAGCTCCGGTCTTCTGGTGCGATCCGCCGGCCTGTATTCGCTCGGGCCGCGGATCATCGAACTCGACTGGCATATCCGGCAATCGGACCCGGTGTTAGCTGCAAGTCGCGACATCGTGCGCGAACTCGCGGCCCGCTCCGGTTGCAGCGTGACCCAGATGGGCATGTACGGCGACCGGATCGTGACCGTGCATCACGAGCCGGGTGCAGAGCCGCTTGCGATCAGCTACGACCGCGGCTGCCCGATGCCGCTGTTCCGAGGCGCGCCTTCGCGGGCGATTCTCGCGTTCATGCCCAAGGCGCGGCTGGAGCGTTTGTTCGAGCGGCATGCGGGCGAACTGCCGGCGGATATGCGCAGTCGCGGGTTTGCCGCGCTGCTGGAGGACATGCAGACGGTGCGCCGTGCCGGGCACGCGCTCAGCGTCGGCGAACTCGACCCGGACCGGGTGGGCATTGCCGCGCCGGTGTTCCGCGGCGATCGCGTGGTGTCGGGCAGCCTGTGCCTCGTGCTAACCACGGTGCGTTACGAGACCGCGAATCGCGCGCTTTTGCTCGAGATGCTCACCGATAGCGCAGCGCGCATCAGCCGTGCGCTTGCGGAGGAAATGGGGCCCGCCGTCGCCGAAGAGTCCGACGCTTCCCGCCGATATGAAGCAACGAATTAAGGAGCCACTGAACAAGGGGGCTACGCCCCCTCGTAGCTCCCCCATCTCAGAGGGAACGCTGAACCTTCAAGCCTCGACATTGGACTTGATCAGCGATTCCTTAAGAACGCAGTGAAAACAAATCCCACAATGAGGAGCGGCACATGGAAGTAGGCATATTCGATCACCTCGACAGGGGCACCGTCCCGCTGGATGAGTTCTACGAGACGCGTCTGAAGCTGATGGAGGCGTATGACCGCCACGGCGTGCATGCGTACTACGTCGCCGAGCACCACTCGACGCCGCTCGGCCTCGCGCCGGCACCGAGCGTGTTTCTATCGGCGATCATCCAGCGTACCAAGCGCCTGCGGGTGGGCACCATGGTCTATGTGCTGCCGCTGCACCATCCGCTGCGGATCGCGGAAGAAATCGCGATGCTCGATCAGATGAGCCGAGGGCGCGTGGAACTCGGTTTCGGCCGGGGTTCGGTGTCGATGGAGCTCAATTACTACGGCGTGGATGCGGCGAAGGCGCGCGACATCCACCAGGAATCGCAGGACGTGGTGATGCTCGCGATGACAGAGAAGGTCGTCAATTACGCGGGCAAGTACCACAACTTCAGCGACGTGCCGGTGGAGATCGACACCTTCCAGAAACCGCATCCGCCGCTCTGGTACGGCGTGCATTCGCTGGAGAGCGCGGAGAAGGCGGCGCGCGCCGGGATGAACATAGTCTGCAACGAGCCGAGCGAAGCATCGAAAGCCTATATCGACGTGTTCCGCCGCGTGTGGCGAGAGGTGCACGGGCCGGACGCGCCGATGGCGCGCATCGGCATTACGCAGACAGTGGTGGTGGGCGATACCGACGAGGCGGCGCTCGCATCCGCGCGACGCGCCTACCTCATCTGGCACGAAAGCTTCCACTACCTGTGGAAGCGCCATGGCAAGACCGCGCCGATCAGCGGCGGCGAACACGACTTCGACTCCCTGTGCAAGCGCGGCAAGGGTGTGGCCGGATCGCCGGAGAAGGTCTCGGCCTTCATGCGCAAGCGGCTGCTCGACTCGGGGGCGAATTATCCGATCGTGCGTTTCGGATTCGGCGACCTGACGCTCGCGGAGTCGGTGCGCTCGGTGGAACTGTTCATGGGCAAGGTGGTGCCGGGACTCGCCGATCTGGATGCACGGGATGCCGCGATCTCGGCGATGCCGCGGCGCGCGGCAGTCGGCTGATCTGCAGAATTATCAGGAGAAGAGAGGATCATGAAACGACCGCCGAATGCGCAGTTCAGCCACCTCGGTTTCCAGGTGCGCGACATCGACAGGATGATCGATTTTTATACCCGCGTGATGGGTCTGGTGGTGAACGACCGCGGCCCGTATTACATGGGCGGCGAGATCGCGTTTCTCAGCCGCAATTCGCAGGAGCATCACCAGGTGGTGTTCGCCTCCGGTCGCGGCGAGGACGGCGGCAAGTCCATCCTGAACCAGATTTCCTTCAGGCTTGATTCGCTCGAGGACCTGAAGACCTACGACGAAATTCTCAAGGCAGAGGGCGTGAAAGGCTACAACCCCAAGACCCACGGCAACGCCTGGAGCATCTACTTCGAGGATCCGGAGGGCAATCGCATTGAGCTGTACGCGGTGAGCCCGTGGTTCGTGAATCAGCCCTGGGGCAAGCCGCTCGACCTGAGCGAACCGGTGGACACGATCATGGAAAAGACCTGGGCGCTGGTGAAGGACGACCCGACGCTGCGCCCGATGGAGCAGTGGATCGCGGAGACGGATGCGCGGATTCGGGGCTGATCGCATGCGAGGCCTGCGGCTCGGGGTAGGGGTGCTGCTCCTTGCGGTGTGCCTGCCAGTGATGGCACAGGCACAGACACAGTCCTGGCCGTCGCACCCGATACGCTTCTACTGCGGCTTTGCACCCGGCGGGAGTTCGGACATCGTCAGCCGCCTGCTCGCGCAGAAACTCACCGAACGGCTCGGCCAGCCGGTGGTGGTGGAGCAGAAGGTGGGGGCGAGCGGCCTGATCGCCAACGACGCGGTGGCCAAGGCGTCGCCCGACGGTTACACGATGGTGCTGCTGACGGGCGGTCATCCGAGCGCGATGGTGATGATGAAGAAGGTGCCCTACGACGCGGTGAAGGATTTTGCGATGGTGTCCACTGTCACCTCCTATCCGATGGTGATCGCAGTGGCGCAGCAGTCGCCTTACAAGACGCTCGCCGATCTGCTGGCCCGGGGGCGTGCCGACCCTGCGCATGTGACCTTTGCGGTGTCCGGTCCGGGCAGCCTGCATCATCTGCTCGCGGAGTGGGTGAACATCGAGGCGGGAACGACTATTCTCGCGGTGCCGTTCAAGGGCGCCTCGCAGGCGATGCTTGAGTTGCTTGGCGGTCGTGTTGATGCAATGGTGGAAACCGCCACCGCATCCTTCCCGCAGATCCGTGCGGGCAAGCTGCGCGCGCTCGCCCTGTCCTCCTCGGTGCACTATCCGCTGATGCCGGAGGCACCGCTCATCTCCGAGACGCTGCCGGGCATCGAGGTGAGTTCCTGGTTGGGGCTTGCGGTGGCGCCAGGCACGCCGCGCGCGATTGTCGACCGTCTGAATCGCGAAGTGCGTGCGATCGTCGAACTGCCCGACGTGCGCCAGCGCTTCGCCGATCTCGGCGGCGTGCCGGCGCCGTCGTCGCCAGAGGAAATGCGCGAGCGCATCGAGCGTGAACTCGTGCGCTGGAAGCGTGTTGTGGATATAAAGCAGATAGAGCGCCAGTAAGAGGCTTGCTGTTTTTTTGCAGTGAATCACCTTTGGAGGAGGAAAGCATGGTCAAGGGATTCCGCACGTTCGTCGCGTGCATGCTCTTCTGTTCGGCGTCGTTCGCTCATGCGCAGGCCTGGCCGAACAAGCCCGTGAAGTGGTTTCTCGCGGCGTCGGCGGGCAGCGCGCCTGACATTGTGGCCCGGCTAATCGCCGACCGGCTGGTCGCGATCTGGGGCCAGCAGATCATCATCGACAACCGGCCAAGCGCCGGCGGCAATGCGGGGACCGCGGCGGGTGCCAATGCGCCGGCGGACGGCTATAACCTGCTGTTCGCGCAGGCCGCGCCGATCGTCTCCAGTCAATTCCTGTTCAAGGAGATGCCGTTCAACCCGGAGAAGCAGCTTGTGCCGATCGTGGGTCTCGGCGTGAGCCCGATGATGCTGGCGGTAAATCCTGCGCTCAAGGCCAACTCCCTGGCCGAACTGGTGGCGCTCGCGAAATCCGAACCGGGCAAGCTCAACTACGCGACGCCTGCCTCGCGCAACATTCCGCACATGACCGGCGTGGTGTTCGGCAGCCTCACCGGCATCCAGTGGCAGAACGTGCCGTACAAGACGACGCCGCAGGCCGCGGGCGACACGATGGCGGGGATCACGCAGATCTACATCAACGGCGTGCCGCCGATCGCGCCGATGATCAGGAGTGGTGCACTGCGTGTGCTCGGGGTGAGTTCATTGAAGCGGCTGCCGAATTTTCCGGACATTCCCGCGATGTCCGAAGTGGCGCCCGGGTTTGTGATGGTGGGCTGGTTCGGGTTGATGGCACCCGTCGGCACGCCGGCGGAGGTGATCGCGAAGGTGAATCAGGACACCAACACGGTCCTGAAGAACCCGCAGATCGCCGAGCGCATGCTGCAGCTGGGCATGTACGACCCGGGCGGCACGCCGGAGGAGTTCGGCCGCTTCATTGCGGAAGAACGTGCCCGATGGGCGAGCGCGGTCAAGGCGGCGAAGATCGAGCCGGAGTGACGATGATCGAAACCGATGTCCTGATCGTCGGCGGCGGGCCGATCGGGCTGTCGCTTGCCTGCGAACTCGGCTGGCGCGGCGTGAAATGCCTGGTGATCGAGCAGAACCCGGAGTTCGGGGTCGAACCGGTGGCAAAGGTCAACCTCGTCAACGCACGTTCGATGGAGTTCTGCCGGCGCTGGGGCATCGAGCGGGAAATCCGCCACGGCGGGTTCCCCGAGGATTTTCCGATGACGGTGCAGTTCGTCACCAGCATGCGCGGCAAGCTGATCGCGCGGCTGCCCTACGCCAGCATGGGCGAACAGCAGGCGCTGGCGGTGAGCCCCACTAACCGCCAGCGGATTCCGCAGGAACTGCTCGATCCGATCTTCAGGCGCTGCGCGCAGCGCTTCGAGTCGGTGGATGCGCGCTTTGGCACGCGTGTCGAAGGTTTCACACAGCACGGTGACTTCGTCGAGGCGGAAGTCGCGGATATCGTGAGTGGAAGGCGAGAAACGGTGCGGGCGAAGTACCTCGCCGGCTGCGACGGGGCGCGAAGCCGCGTGCGCGAGGCGTTGGGAATAGCGCTTATTGGCGAGCGTGCGATCAGCCATTCCTGCGGCGTGTATTTCCGCAGCCCGCGCCTGTGGCACAAGCACGACAAGGGCAAGGCGATCATGAACATTCTGGTCGATCGCGACGGCATGTGGGCGAACCTGAACGCAATCGACGGGTTCAAGACCTGGCGCCTTTCGATCGTCGGCGGGGCGACCTACGTGAAACCGGAGGACCTCGACGTGCCGGCCGCGATGCGCCGTGCGATTGGCGGGGAGATCGACTATGAGATTGTCGGCCTCTATCCCTGGACACGCAACGCGGTGGTGGCTGAGACCTACCGCAAGGGCCGATGCTTTCTCGTCGGCGATTCCGCGCACCAGTTGTCGCCCACCGGCGGGTTCGGGATGAACACCGGCATGGGCGATGCGGTGGATCTCGGCTGGAAGCTCGACGCGGTGTTGCGCGGCTGGGGCGACGAGGCGCTGCTCGACAGTTATGACGCGGAACGCCGGCCAATCGGTGCACGAAACGTGACCGAGGCGACTATCAATTTTCGCAACCTGCGCGACCTGCCGACCTTTCCCTGGATCGAGGACGAAGGCGCGGACGCTGACGCAAGGCGCGTAGAGCTCGGCGCGAAATTCAGCGCCATGACGCGCGCCGAGTGGGAGTCCTGGGGCGTGCAGTTTGGCTACCGATACGATGCCTCACCGATCTGCGTGCCCGACGGCAGCGACGCACCGAAGGACAGCCCTATGGAATACGTGCCTACGGCCCGGCCGGGCGCGCGCGCGCCGCATGCGTGGATCGCACCGGGCCAGTCCACGCTCGACTTGTTCGGTCGCGGCTTCACGTTGCTCGACTTCGGCGCAAAGCCCGCGGATTCCGCCGCGCTGGTGCAGGCCGCCGCATCGCGGGGAGTGCCGCTGACCCATGTGAAGCTCGCGCACGAGACGGCAGCGGGCCTGTATCAGGCGCCGCTCGTCCTGGTCCGCCCCGACGGGCATGTTGCCTGGCGCGCCGACCGGGCGCCATCGGACGCCGCTGCACTGATGGATACCGCAAGCGGTCGCGCGAGCGGGGCTGCTGCTTAGCCGGGATGAGATGATGAAGTTCCTCCAACCTCACCTCATGGATTGACCATGGCCCGACCGATCATCGTCACCTGCGCCGTCACCGGCGGCGGCGACACCGTGAAACTCAGCCCGCATGTGCCGGTGACGCCGGAGCAGATCGCCAACGACTGCATTGCGGCGTCCAGGGCGGGGGCGACGATCGTGCACATCCATGTGCGTGATCCGAAGTCCGGCAAGCCGTCGATGGAACTCGCACACTACCGCGAGGTGGTGGAACGCATCCGCGCCTCGGGTTGCGGCGTGCTGATCAATCTCACCACCGGCGCGGGCGCGCGGTACACGCCGTCGGCGGAGGACCCGAAACGCGGGGCGCCCGAGAGCACGCTGTCGACGCCTGAAGCGCGGGTGGAGCATGTTCTCGAGCTGCGTCCGGATATCTGCAGCCTCGATATCGCCACCATGAATTTCGGCGAGTGGGCGTTCGTCAATACGCCCGGGCATCTGAAGCGGATGGCCGCGATGATCGCCTCGGTGAACGTGAAGCCCGAGCTGGAGGTGTTCGACTTCGGCCATGTGCGGCTGGCGCGCGAACTGATCGACAAGGGCCACCTTGCCTCGCCGCCGCTGTTCCAGCTTTGCCTTGGCGTGCCCTGGGGGGCGCCTGCGACGCCCGAGATCATGATGGCGATGAAGGCACAGCTGCCTCCGGACGCGGTATGGGCAGGCTTCGGCATCTCGCGCACGCAGATTCCGATGGTGGCGCAGGCGATCCTGCTCGGCGGCCATGTGCGCGTCGGGCTGGAGGACAACCTGTACCTCGATCGCGGCGTGCTCTCGCATGGCAATGCGCCTTTGGTGGCGCGTGCGGTGAAGGTCATCCGTGCGCTAGGCGACGAACCGGCGACACCCGCGCAGGCGCGCGAGATCCTCGGGCTCTGAACGCGTTGGGTGGCTAGCTTGCCGCGGCGGCGGCCGTGCAAAGGTCCAGAAACGCGCTCACGCCCGGTGATAGCCGTCGGTCGCGGTGTGTCACCACCGACAGATCTCGTGTCGGCGGCTTGATCGCGCAGCGAAGCGCAACCAGCGTTCCGGCGGCGAGCGCGTCCGCGACCACATGATGCGACAGGCAGCTGATCCCGGCGCCCGCGGCCACCGCAACCCGTATTGCCTCGGATGAACCGCATTCCATCGTCGGGCGCGGCCAGCCGAGAGGCTTGAGCAGGGCCTGGTCCACGGTCTCGCGTGTGCCCGACCCAGGCTCGCGCACGATCCAGTCCGCCTGCGCGAGCATTGCGACGCTCGCGCGGCGACCCGCGAGCGGGTGCGTGGGCGCGGCGCAGACCACCATGCGGTCGCGCATCCAGGTGCGAAGCTGGAGGTCTTCGTGCTGCACGCTGCCTTCGACAAAGCCGGCATCGACGTCGAAGTTCAACACCGCGGCGGCCGCCTCGCGGGTGTTGCCGATATTGAGTTGCACGTAGGCCGAGGGGTGCGCGGCACGCCAGCGCGCGATGATCGGCGGCAGTAGGTGATTGCCGATGGTCAGGCTGGCCGAGAGCCGCAGCGGGGCGGCGAGTTCGTCCCCCGAGGCGCGCTCGAACTCGGCGGCGTGATCGAGCAGGGCGATCGCGCGCGGCAGCAGGCGACGGCCGTTGGCGTTGATGACCAGACGCTTTCCGGCGCGGTCGAACAGCGGCTGGCCGAGCCGTGTTTCGAGGTCGGCCAAGGCCATGCTGGCGGCGGATTGCGAACGCGACAGGCGTTCCGCCGCGACGCGCACGCTGCCGTCTCGCGCGACGGCTACAAAGACTTCCAGCTGGTGCAGGGAGGGGCGCACGGTGTCCGAATCGCTTATCAGTTTTACTGATTATAGCGATCAGATTTATCCGCTTTTGTTAAATAACATCTGTGACTATGCTCAGAACCGGAAAGCATAAGGAACCATCCTTCTAGGACACCCGACTTGAATCACGCTGATCCGGTACGCATCACCCAGGACCTCGACGCGGGCAACACGATCCGCACCACCACCTGCTACATGTGCGCCTGCCGTTGCGGCATCAAGGTGCACGTTCGCGGCGACGAAGTTCGCTACATCGAGGGCAACCCGGATCATCCGCTGAACAAGGGCGTGATCTGTGCCAAGGGATCGGCCGGCATCATGAAGCAGGTGTCGCCGGCTCGGCTGACGCAGCCGCTACTGCGCAAGCCCGGCAGCGAACGCGGCGCGGGTGAGTTCGAACCGATCAGCTGGGATCGCGCCTTCGAAATTCTCACCGAGCGCCTGGCGCACATCCGGCGGACCGATCCGAAGAAATTTGCGCTATTCACCGGTCGCGACCAGATGCAGGCGCTGACCGGGCTGTTCGCGCGCCAGTTCGGCACGCCCAACTACGCGGCGCACGGCGGCTTCTGTTCGGTGAACATGGCCGCCGGCATGATCTACACCATAGGCGGCAGCTTTTGGGAGTTCGGCGGGCCGGATCTGGATCGCGCCAAGCTGTTCGTGATGATCGGCACGGCGGAGGACCATCATTCGAACCCGCTGAAGATCGCGATTTCGAAGTTCAAGCGCGAGGGCGGGCGCTTCATCTCGATCAACCCGGTGCGCACCGGTTATTCCGCGATCGCCGACGAATGGATACCGATCAAACCCGGCACCGACGGCGCGCTGTTCATGGCGCTGCTGCATGAGGTGATCGCGACTGACCGGATCGACCACGCCTTCCTCAAGCGTTACACCAATGCGCCGCAGCTCGTGGTGGAGGATGACGGCGAACGCCAGGGACTGTTTGCCTTCGATCCTGCGGCGGGGCCGCCGGGCGACGGACGCAACCCGCACAACAAGCTGGTGTGGGACAAGACAAGCGGCAGGGTGATGGCCGCCTACCCCGTGGGGAGCGCCGACGCGGCGTCTAAAACGGGAATCGCCGACGGCTGCGATCCCGCGCTCGAAGGTCGTTACAGGCTTGCCGATGGCACGCGGGTCGTGCCCTCGTTCCAGCTGCTGCGCGAGCGCGTCGAGCCCTGCACGCCGGAGTGGGCGGCGAAAATCACCGGCATCCCGGCAGCCCGCATCCGTGCGCTCGCGCGCGAGCTCGGCGACACCGCGTTCAAGCAGGCCTTCGAGCTGCCGATTCCCTGGACCGATGCCTGGGGCAAGCAGCATCCGACCACCGTCGGCCGGCCGGTGGCCTTTCATGCGATGCGCGGCCTGGCGGCGCACTCCAATGGTTTCCAGACGGTGCGCGCGCTCGCAGTGCTGATGAGCGTGCTCGGGACGATCGACGCGCCGGGCGGGTTTCGCCACAAGGCGCCGTATCCGCGGCATATCGTGCCCAACTACCGCGCCTTCAATTCGCCCGAGATGATCAAGCCCGACACGCCGCTCAACGCGGCGCCGCTCGGCTTTCCGGCGAGCCCCGACGAGCTCGCAATCAACCCGGACGGCTCGCCGATACGCATCGACCATGCGTTCTCCTGGGAGCATCCGCTGTCGGCGCACGGGATGATGCACAACGTCATCACCAACGCGGTGAAGGGCGATCCCTACCGCATCGACACGCTGATGATCTTCATGGCGAACATGGCCTGGAACTCGACCATGAACACCATGGGCGTGCGCGAGATGCTCAACCGCAAGGACGAGAAGGGCGAGCACATGATCCCCTTCCTCGTCGTCTGCGACGCCTTCCAGAGCGAGACGGTGGCGTTCGCGGATCTCGTGCTGCCCGACACCACCTACCTCGAGCGCCACGACGTGATGAGCATGCTCGATCGGCCGATCTCGGAATTCGACGGACCGGCGGATTCGGTGCGGATTCCGGTCGTGAAACCGAAAGGCGAATGCCGGCCGTTCCAGGAGGTGCTGGTGGAAATCGCGGGCCGGCTGAAATTCCCGGCGTTCATCCGCGAGGACGGCAGCCGGAAATTCCGCGATTACCCGGATTTCATCGTCAATTTCGAGCCGCAGCCGGGCATCGGATTTCTCATGGGCTGGCGCGGCAAGGACGGCACCGAGCATCTTCGCGGCGCGCCGAACCCGAAGCAGTGGGAGATGTACGAAAAGAACAACTGCGTGTTCCAGTACCCCATGCCCGAGAACATGAATTTCATGCGCAACTGGAATCGCGCGTATCTGGATTTCGCAAAAGAAAAAGGCTGGCGCCAGCGCAATGACCCGGTGCAGCTTGCGCTGTACTCGGACACCCTGCAGACCTTTCGCCTCGCTGCGCAGGGAAAGTCTCCCGGTCGCCGTCCGCCGGAGGAACTGCGCGAACGCGTCGCCACCTACTTCGATCCGCTGCCGTTCTGGTACCCGCCGCTGGAAGAGGCGGCCACCGACACCGCCGCTTATCCGCTCAACGCGATCACCCAGCGGCCGATGGCGATGTACCACTCCTGGGATTCCCAGAACGCCTGGCTGCGGCAGATCCACAGCCACAACACGCTGCAGGTGAATGCCGCCACAGCGCGCGCAGCGGGCATCGACGACGGCGCCTGGTGCTGGATCGAAAGCCAATGGGGGAAAGTGCGTGCGATCGCACGCCATTCGGAGGCGGTCGAGCCGGGCACGGTGTGGACATGGAACGCGATAGGCAAGGCCAACGGCGCCTGGCAACTCGAGCCGGGCTCGGACGAATCGCGCAAGGGCTTCCTGCTCAACCATCTGATCAGCGAGGAACTGCCGCTCGCGGGCAAGCCGGGCGCACGCATCAGCAACTCCGACCCGATCACCGGCCAGGCCGGCTGGTACGACGTGCGGGTGCGCATCCGGCCGGTCGCGCCGGGCGAGGAAGAGGAAAGCTTTCCGCAGGTTGCCGCCGTTCCCGACGCGCCGGGCGTGGTGGGGCGCGGGGCCGCATTGACGTTGGGCATGCTCGCCTACTTTGCGGGGAGGAACAAATGACGCAGCCGGCAAAAGCACTCGCCAAGCCCGAGACGCTCGCCAAGCAACTCGCACTGGTGATCGACCTCAATGTCTGCGTCGGCTGCCATGCCTGTGTAACCTCCTGCAAGCAGTGGAACACCTCCGGGTCGGCGGGGCCGCTTGCCGATCTCAACGCCTATGGCAGCAATCCGAACGGCACGTTCTTCAACCGGGTGCAGACCTGGGAGGCGGGCGAGTACCCGGTCTCAGACACGATTCATTTCCCCAAAAGCTGCCTGCATTGTGAAGACCCGCCCTGCGTGCCGGTGTGCCCGACGGGGGCTTCGTACAAGCGCAAAGAGGACGGCATCGTCCTGGTGGACTACGACCGCTGCATCGGTTGCAAGTACTGCGCATGGGCCTGCCCCTACGGCGCGCGCGAGATCGACGAGAAGCGCCAGGTGATGACCAAGTGCACCCTGTGCGTGGACCGGATCTATGACGAAAAGCTCGCCCCCGAGGATCGCAAGCCCGCCTGCGTCATGGCTTGTCCGACCAACGCCCGCCTGTTCGGCGATGTGAAGGACCCGGAGTCCGAGGTGTCGAAGGCGATCCGGGAACGCGGCGGCTATGAACTCATGCCGGAATGGGAAACCCGTCCCGCCAACCGCTATCTGCCGCGGCTGATCCGCGACGCGCAGGAGTTCTAGCCATGAATCCTGCATGGTCGGTGATTTTCTTTACCGTGCTTGCCGGCATGGGGCAGGGCCTGTTTCTTATTCTGGTGCGTGTGGCCGCCGACGGCGCCGACCCGCTTGCACTGGCAGTTGGCGGCTTCGCCGCGACGTCGCTGATGTGCGTCGGGCTGGCGTGCTCGTTCTTTCACCTCGGGCATCCGCTACGCGCCTGGCGCGCGGTGGCGATGTGGCGGACATCCTGGCTGTCGCGCGAGGTGATCGTCCTGCCGGCGACGATAGGCGTGGTCGTGCTCTGGTCGTTCGCGCAACTGCTCGGATGGTCGGTGGCATCGGCGCTAGGCGTCGCGGGCGTCGTCCTTTGCCTTGCGCTGTGGATCTGCACCGGGATGATCTATGCCTGCATCCGCTTCCTGCGCGAATGGGCTCACTGGTACACGCCGGTGAACTTCCTGCTGCTTGGCTGGATGTCGGGCGCCGGCGTCTTCGCCGCGTACTGGTTTTCGCTCTACGGGGTGTTCGGTTCGGCGGGGTACATCGAGCTTGCCCTGGTGACGACGATCGCGGCGGCGATTGCGAGGATGGCCAGCCTTGCCCGCAACCGGGGCCTCAAGCCGCGTTCCACGCCACAAAGCGCGATCGGCGTGCCCAACCCGAAGCTGCGCCAGATGTCGCAGGGCGCCACCGGCGGGAGCTTCAATACGCGGGAGTTCTTCCACGGTCGGAGCGCGCTCGTTGTAAGGAACGTGAAGTGGATCGCGCTCGGGCTTGCCTTCGCGTTGCCCGCGGTGCTGTTCGCCATCGCGACCCAGGCTCCGTCCTTTGCGCTGCTTGCACTCGCGTCGCTTTCGCAGGTGCTCGGGCTGCTCGCCGAGCGCTGGCTGTTTTTCGCGCAGGCGAATCATCCGCAGAATATCTACTACCAGGCGGTGGCCTGAGGGTGGCCTGAGCACGTGATCTGAGGCGCACGCAGGTGCCAAGCGAAACGTATTCGATTAACGCGAAGCCACTACAATAAAAGGCCCGCGGCATTCCGCCGCGGGCCTTTTTCATTGGCTGACACGCAAATGACAACCCAAACCATCCCCCCGACCACCGCCCTCCGGGGACGCCTGGAAGATTTGCGGATGAT
>CANIEV010000081.1 GCA_947466535.1 Betaproteobacteria bacterium | reverse complement strand
TCAACGCGCTGCAGTGCGGCTACTGCACCCCGGGCATGCTGCTCTGCGCCTCCGAACTGCTTGCGCGCAAGCCCACCACCGATCGTGCGCAGATCCGCGAGCACATATCGGGCAACTACTGCCGTTGCACCGGCTATCAGGCGATCGTAAACGCGATCGCGGATACCGCGCAGACGCGCCTCGCCCAAAAGGCGGGCAATTGACACCCTTCAGCCTCGAATTCCCGGTCCGCTTCGCCGACTGCGATCCCGCCGGCATCGTCTACTTCCCGCGCTTCCTCGAGATGGTCAACCACCTCACCGAATCCTGGTTCGGCGAGGCGCTGGACATGCCGTTTCGAAAATTCCACCTCGAGCTCAAGCTCGGCGTGCCAGTGGTCAACACCCGCGTGGAATTCCTGAAGGCCTGCCATATCGGCGAGCACATCCGCTGGGAACTCGGGGTCGAGACCATCGGCCGCAGCTCGGTGGTGCTGCGACTCACGGGTCGCGTCGGCAATGAGGAGCGGCTTCGGCTGCGCCACAAGGTGGCGATGATCGGCGGCGAACCGATCCGCGCGATCACGATCCCCGACGATTTGCGCGCAAGGATGCAGGCCTTCCAGATTCCCGGCGCGGAAAAATCCGCCGACCCGGTGTCGCATGACGGGAACGCTCCGGCAAACGCCTTCGTGTCGCGCCAGCTGGTCCGTTTCTCGCACTGCGATCCCGCCGGCATCGTCTTCTACCCGCGCTTCTTCGACATGCTCAACGCGGCGCAGGAGGACTGGTTCGCGCAGGGCCTCGACTGCCCCTGGGGCGGCGACTACATGGGCCCGCGCAACCTGCGCCTGCCTTCCCTCAACATCACGGTGGAATTCATCCGCGCCTGCCGGCTGTCCGAAACCATCGACTTCCATCTCTGGGTGACGCGCCTCGGGCGAAGTACGCTCGAACTTGCGATCGAGGGCCGGGTGAACGGCGAGACGCGCCTGCGCGCCGCGCTCACCGACTGCGTAATCGACTTCGCAAGCTTCAAGTCCACGCCGATTCCGGACGACCTGCGCACGCGGATGCAGGCTTTCCTTCCCGCCTGATGCCCGGGCATCGTTGCCAAATTTAGCAATCCAATTGCCCGATTTCACGCACCAGACGGACTTTTAAAAAAATAAAAGTACAACTTTATGACTGGCCTCCGGGTCAGTCGCCGCGTACTCCGGTGGCACGGATCACTTCCGCATAGCGTTGGTTTTCTGTCCGTATGAACTGCGCCATATCCTCGGCCGACATCTCCCGCGTCGGCTGAAAACCGAACACGCCGAGTTTGCCGGTGACCTCGGGACTCTTGAGCACCACCGCGGCATCGGCCCGCACCTTGGCAAGAATCGCGGGGGGCGTATTGCGCGCGGTGACCAGCATCGACCAGGCCTGCACATCGAAATTCGCCGGCCCGCCCGCCTCCTCGATCGTCGGCACGTTCGGCAGGTTGGGCAGGCGCCGGTTGGAGGCAACCGCGAGCGGCGTGAGCCGGTTGATGATCGAGGACACCGTCGCCGGGCTGGTGAAGAACACCGTAACGTCGCCCGAGGCAAGGCCATTGAGCATCGGACCGAGTTCGCGAAAGGGCACGCCCAGCAGATCGATGCCGGCGCGAAGCTTGAGCATCTCGGAGACCGCGTAGATCGGCGAGCCGGCGCCAGGGGAGATGTAGCTGTACTTGCCAGGGCTCGCCTTGGCGAGGTCGATCAGGCCGCGCAGCGATTTCACCGGCCCATCTTTTGCGGTGAACAATACCCAGGGCAGCCAGCTGATGTCGATCACCGGCACCAGATCCCGCTCGGGATCGTAGGGAAGCGTCTTGTAGTAACTCGGATTGATCGCGAGGATGCCGACCTCGCCGAAAACGTAGCTGTAGCCGTCGGCGGGCGACTTCTTGAACTCGTTCATGGCGATGATGCCCGATGCACCCGGGCGGTTCTCAACAATCACCTGCTGCCCCCAGGCCCTGGAGAGCCCGTCGCCAAGCAATCGCATCATGGTGTCGGGCGCGCTGCCCGCGGGGTACGGCACGTGGAATTTCACCGGCTTGCCCGGGAATGCCTGCGCCATCACGGATGCCGCCGAACATGCAAGTGCCACAGCGCAAACCGCCCCCAACCACCGACCCGGAATCGTTCCGATGTTCATGTCACTCCTCCTCGTCGTGATGCCGCGGTCCCGCTATCGAGCGGGCTCCGCGACGGCTCTGCTCATAGCGACCCCGATACCACCGGCAGCGTCAGCACCGACGCGTGCGCCGCATCGTGATGAATCGTGTCCTCGCCGAGCTTTTCCGGCAGGTACATGTGTGTGAAGATCGTGTCGGTGATAGGCGAATCACCGTTGGCGATCTCCAGCCGGATGCGACTGCCCTTTTTGAACACATAGGCATTGGGCCGGATGGCGATGTCGAAGCGAACCACCTCGCCCGCGCGAACCGGCTCGGCTTTCGCGTGAAGATGGACCGGTTCCTGCTCGGTGCTCTTCACCGTGTCGAGCGCTCGGTGCGACGCGCGCAACCAGCCCTTGGAGACGATCTGCGACGCCGGATTCAGCCCCTTCGCGCGTTCCTCGGCCGACTGCGGCATCTGTTCGGACAGCTTCACGAAGAAATCGGTATCCGTGCGCGAGGAAGAGGCGAACAGTGTGAGCTTGATCGGCCCGACGATCTCCAGATCGGTTGCGAGCGCCGGACCGGTGAAGGTGAGCACGCGACGTGCCGGATCGGGCATGCCGTTGGGCCCGAAGCCCACCACGCCGAGAACCCAGCCCGGATCGGGATACGCGTAACTCGCCGCGCCCTCCTCCTTGCCCGGCGCCTGCGGCGCGAGCGCACCGTCATTAAGCGACGTGAGACTGCCGGTCGGTCCCTTGCGCAGATAGAGGTTCTCGTAACGCACGTCGGCGGGCGGCCAGGTGTCCGAGGTCTTGTAGGTGTTTGCGCCGCGAACGAAGTACTCCACCTTAGCGCGGGAATCCCAGGCGCTTGCCTTGCCCTTGAGATAGCGATCGTAGAACGGCAGCAGCAGCTTTTCGTGCAGTTCGATCTTCGAGAATTCCGCCGCCGCGGCGAATACGTTCGGCGCGCCGGTGACAAGCAGTTTCTTCTCACCCTTCAGACGTGCAAACCCCTCGAGATTGCCGGTGAGGTGCAGGTCGAGCTTGGACCACAGCCCGATCGAGAACACCGGCACCTTGATCTTCTCCACATCGACGGTGCGTTCCTTCCAGTAGTCGTCGTAGGTGGGATGGCGCTTCACCTCCAGCGGCAGGTCGTAGGCGACTTCCTTCGCCGCCGCGCCGTTGGCGGGCTGCTGGTTGATGGTGCGCACGATGTTCCACCACAGTCCCCAGAATTCACCTTCGATGCCGCCGGGGTAGCCGACCGAGCGGTAGGAATCGATCAGTCCGTCATAGGGCGCAATGCAGGCGAGCGACGGCGGCTGCTGCGCCGCCATGAACCATTGCGACATCGCGTAATAGGATTGGCCGATTCCGCCCACCTTGCCGGTACACCAGGGCTGCGCCGCGATCCATTCGACGATGTCGTAGTAGTCCTGCTGCTCCTTCAGGTCGAAGAAGCGGTATTCGCCGCCCGACTTGCCGGTGCCGCGCACGTCCACGCGCACGTAGGCGTAGCCCTGGGCCATGTAGAACTCGACAGGTCCTGTCTCCCGCCAAAGAAACAGCGAGCCTTCGGGGACGATGTCGTTGTCGTAGCGATACGGAGACATCGCCACCAGCGAAGGGAATCTGCCCCCGCCCTCGGGCACATGCAGCGCGACCGCCAGTTCGACGCCGTCGCGCATCCGCACGCGCGCCTCGACCGGGACGTGGGTGATGCCCTTTGTTCCTGCCATGGTCTTCTCCTCGCACGTTGTGCAACATGCCGCGCAATTTGCGCCGGGACGCGCCGCGCCCGATTGCTATGATCGCGGCAACGGCTTCCGGCCTCCTGAAAAAACAGTGTAGAAGCGGGACGGGAATATTGTCAACATAAGGTGACACATGCAGCAGCTGCCCAAGGACATGCACCTCAAGAACCTGCTGATGCTGCGCTTCGGCTGGTTCGAGGACGCGCTGTTCGATCAGGCCGAGGGCACCGAGTACCAGAACATCACGCGGGCCGAATCGCGCGTCCTGTCGCACCTGCACTACCGCAACATGAGCGCAGCCGAACTCGGGCGCGCGCTCGCCATCACCCGCCAGGCCGCACACCGTACGGTCACCCGGCTGCTCCGAAAGGGCTGGCTGGTGACGGTGCCGCATCCAACCAACGCGCGGATCAAGCTCGTGCGGCCGTCCGCCGCGGTGGTGAAGCATGCGTTCACCCATCTCGACGCGATCGAGGCGAGGCTTGCCCGGCGCATCGGACGAAAAAAACTGGAGACGCTCCGGGCAATCCTGAGCGAGGACTGGGACTGAGCCTGCCGTCGCCGGATACGCGATCTTGCGGCGCGGCATTGCACCGCGCCGTCGTGACTGGATGAACGACCCTCCGGCGCGGTATTGCACCACGCCGTCGTGACTGGATGAACGACCCTCCGGCGCGGTATTGCACCACGCCGTCGTGACTTGCCCCGCTAGACCATCGCGGAACCGCCGTCCACCACCATCGTCTGGCCAGTCATGAATTCGGCATCGTCGCTTGCAAGAAAGCTCACCGCCCCGACGAGATCCTCAGGCTTCTCATCGCGCGGAATGGCGCGGCCGGTGACCGCGGCGGAACTGCTGAGCGACACATGCTCCTCGCTCGCGAGCACGTTCTCCGACAGCGTGAAGCCCGGGGCAAGCGCGTTGACCGTGATGCCGTCGCGGCCCATCTCGCGGGCAAGCCCGCGCGTCATCGAGATCACTGCACCCTTGCTGGCAATGTAATGCAGGAACAGAGGCACGCCTTTCAGCGGCGCACCCGAGGCGAGGTTGATGATCCGGCCGCGCTTTTGCTTGCGCATCTGCGGCGATACCGCGCGGCAACACAGACCCACGCCCATGATGTTGATCTCCATCAGCCGCTTCCACTCGTCGGGAGGAATCTCCTCGAAACGGCGCAGCCGGAGCACCGAGAACATCGCCGCGTTGTTCACCAGCACGTCGATCGACCCGAAGGCATTGATGGTCTCGGCGGCCATGCGCTCGGTATCCTCGATACTCGACACGTCGACCTTGATGCCGAGCGTCTTCGCGCCGGTGGCCTTGGCGATCTCGGCCGCGGCCGAGTCGTGGTTCTTCACGTCGGCGACGACGATGTTGGCACCGTCCTGCGCAAGCCGTGTGGCGAGCGCCTTGCCAATGCCGTGGCCGGCGCCGGTGACGATGGCGGTTCTTCCTTTTTGTTTCATTTCGGGTTCCTTTCGAGAGCGATGTTTCCGGTGCAATCCGCGGGACAGCCAAGCCGTCGGTGCGATCGGCATTCAATTCGGCATGCATCATTTCCGGAGCGCGCCGATGTTACCGCGTAACGCTCACCCGGGACCGGAGCCGTCGAGCAACACCCGTTGGCCTTTCGCAGTTGCCCGGGCACAACGCGCGACGGCATTTTCAACTGCGGCGCAAAGCCGTATATTGATCCCTGCGCACCTCCGGTGCGCAGGGAATCGGAGAACGGATCAAGACTGATGGGCAAGCGCGATTTCTTCGGCTGGCTTGCGCTTGCGCTCCTGTGCGTCGGCGCCGGCCTTGCCTATTACTACTACGGCGTCGCCCCGCGCACGCTGCGCGTGGCCGCCCCGCCGTCCGGAACGCAGACCACGCAATTCCTCCAGGCAATGGCATCCGCCCTGCGCAAGGAAGGGGCGCGTGTCCGGCTCACCGTCATTCCGTTTGACTCCAACGAGGCCATTGCGGCGGCCTTCGAAGCGCAGAAGGCCGATCTTGCCGCGGTGCGGGCCGACCGTGCCTTGCCCAGTTCCGCCGTCGGCGTCGCCGAATTGGGACGGTTCACCGCGCTGGTCCTGGTCCGCCCGGGCGCCGGCATCGAAAAATTTGCGGACCTTCGCGGTCGCCTGCTCGCCGAACTGACACCGTCGAAGACCGGCGCGGGCGTATTTCGCGAACTGGCGCAACTCAGCCACTTCAGCCGGGAGGAATTCCAGCCGCAGGAAATCGGCATCCTGTCGGCGATCGGGCCGGCCATCTCGGCGGGAAACCTGGACGCGGTCCTCGCGTCGGTGCCGCGCGGCAGCACCGCGTTTCTCGACGAAATGCACGCCGTGGAACGCGCCTTCGGCGCACCGCCGGTATTTCTGCCGATCGGCGAAGCTGCCGCGCTCTCGAAAATAAACTCGGTGTTCAAGGCAGAGGACATTGCCGCGGGTGAACTTGCCAGCATTCCCGTAACGCCGCCCGTGGCATTGCCGACCGTGACCTTCCCCTTGCTGCTCGTGGCACACCGCGACGAGAGTCCCGCGATCATCGAGGAACTCACCGCGCAGATGTTCGATGTGCGTTCGTCGCTGATGGCGCAGTATCCGGGCGCCGCGCGCCTCGCCGCGCTCGACACCACACGCGGCGGCGCGATCCCGGTCCATGGAGGCGCAGCGACGTACTACGACGCGAGCGAAACCTCGTTTCTCGCTCGATACAGCGACGTGCTCTGGCTCCTGCTGTTCGGTTTCAGCACAATTGCATCGGCCGTCGTATGGCTGATGCGACGCCTGTTTCCGAGCGAGCGCGAGTTGCTGCGAACGGAACACACGGAACTGCTCGAGATCATGCGCAAGGTGCGCGAAAGCGACGACGCAGAAGCACTGGACCAGGCCGAGTCGCGAATCGACGAAATCCTGGCCAGCATCGCGAAGCTCGCCTTCGAGGGCAAGCTCGATTCAAGCCAGAAATCCGCGTTTGACATCACCATCGCGCGCCTGGAAAAAACGATCGAGGTGAAGCGGCAGTCACTCGAGCGTCGCTGACCTCACCCCGCCGAGGGACTGAATCGGGGAGAGTCAGTCCCCCTTGATGTTCGCCGCCTTCACAAGTTTCGCGAGCAATTCGTACTCGTTGCGATTGATCCGGTCGAGTTCCTCCGGCGTGCTGACCGACACCGATACGCCCTGCTTGTTCAAGGCGGCGCGAGTCTCCGGCTCGGCAAGGATTTCGCGCAGCACGGTGTTGTACTTGCCTACGATGTCGTGAGGCGTGCCGCCGGGCGCCCACGCGGCAAACCACGCATCCATGTTGAAGCCGGTAACACCCTGCTCATGCACCGAGGGAATCTCGGGGGTGAGCGACGAACGCTCGCGTGCCGAACCGCCAAGCAGACGGATACGACCTTCCTTCGCCATGTTGAGCGCCGCGCCCATCGGCACGAACATCGCGGAGATCTGCCCGCCCATCAGGTCGGTGAACGCCTGTGCCGAGCCCTTGTAGGGAATGTGCGTCATCTCGATGCCGGTCATGAGCTTGAACTGCTCCATGAAGAGATGATGGTGCGTGCCGTTGCCGGGCGATCCGTAGTTCGCTCGCCCGCCCTGCGCCTTCGCCCAGGCGAGGAACTCCTTCACGTCCTTTGCGGGCACGGACGGATGCACCGACAACGCGAAAATGTTGCGACCGACCATGGTGATCGGCGCGAAGCCTGAGAAGATGTCGAACGGCACCTTGAAGAAAATCGGGATCGTCAACGTGCTCGAGACGTTGATGTTGATCGTATGGCCGTCGGGTGGCGCCTTGGCCACCGCGTCCATGCCGATTGCGCCGGCCGCACCCGCGCGATTCTCGACGACGAACGGCTGGTTCCAGCGTGCCTGCAGTCGCGGCGCAAGCGTGCGCGCGAGCAGATCGGGCGTGGTTCCGGGCGTCTGCGCGAGAACGATCTTCACCGGCCTGCTGGACAGCCCCTGCGAGATTGCGCCAATTGAAAACAATGCGAGCCCTGCCGCCGCCGCGGCAAGAACAAGCCGACGGCCCGCGGTGCGCTTCATGTCGATGAACGCGTGCATATCCATTTCTCCTCGAGATTGACCAGCGGCTCGTGCCGCTTTTATGGACCGCGCCGTAGCCGGCGAGACAGACTGCAATTCTAGGCGAAGCTCGACGCTTCCATTGCGCCGAGCGAAACGAGATTGCGCGGCGGCTCGCCTTCCCACACGTCGGTGGTGCGATATGTCTTGTCGAGCATGCGCGGCCGGCGCGGATCGACTTCCGGGAATTCCTCCATGCCGTGGGTGTACTCGACGGTGAAGCCGTCCGGATCGCTGAAGTACTGGAAGATGCTGCCCGAGGCCATGTGCCGCCCCGGCGTGGGCGCAACCGTGATGCCCGCCTTGAGCAGACGGTTGCGGCCGAACATCAGGTCATCGAGCGTCTTCACATGGAACGCGATGTGAAAAAACTCGTTCTTCGGCCCCTTCTGGATCGCGAAGCTATGGTGATAGGGACTCGGAAAGCAGCGCAGGAAAGCGAAATACGGCTCGCCGGTCGGCTCGTGACGGAAATCCGATGTGCGGAAATTCATCACTTCGGTATAGAAGCGGTGCGGCTCCCTGAAATCCGCCACCTTGAGCACCGCGTGGCTGAGGTGCGAGAGCGCGATCGGGTGCGGCAGGAACGGCTGTGGGCGCGACACCAGGCCGGCAAAAAGCTCCACTGTCGCACCAATCGGATCGACAAAGCGCAAGCCGGAGCCGATGCGAAGCCGTCCGCATTCGGGTTGGGGAATGCGCAAGAATTTCACACTGGCGCGGGTGAGGACATCTTCCGCCACCGGCAGCTGCGTCTCGTCTTCGAGCTGGAAGGCGACACGCTTGAAGCTCGCCTGCTTGGACTGCACGAGCACCAGATTCTGGTGATCGACATTGCAGGAAAGAAAGGCCTCGCCCGCGTCATTCCGTTCCACCAGGTCAAGACCCACCCAATCGCGGTAGAACGCGATGGACTTGTCGAGGTCGGTAACGTTGAGCGCGACGTAACCGAGTTTCTTGTAACGAATCATGGTGCCTCTCCCTGCTAGCCGATTTGCAGAAATATCCGGTCGATATCGACCTTCCCGACAAAGCCCTGTCGGGCAGCCGCATCGCAGAAGGTGCGGATGATGCCGCCGTTGCGCGCCCAGCCGTAGCGATTCCAGCCTTCGCCGAGCGTCGCAATGGTCTCGTCGAATTGCATGTCGGCAAGCGGCAGAAATTGCGCTGCGTGGTGTCCGATCTCGTTGTCGCCGTGCGCGAGCGAGGCCGAAAAAAGGTCGAGCAAGGCCTGTGCGACGCCGGGATTCGTCTCGTGGACCTCGCGTTTCAACGCGAGTACGTGGGTGATCGGCGCGACGCCGGTGCGCTTGACGGTGGCGAGCGTTTCCTCGACCGGATGCTTTGCGAGATACCGCATTCCCTTCAGGTCCGCCGGACGACGCGCAAAGATGAAGCAGTCGGCCGCACCGCTGCGAATGACCTCCGACGGCTTGCGCCCGACCAGCGACCAGTCGAACTTGAGCGACGATGGATAAGGCATGCCCTCGATCCTGTCCTTGGACAGCGGGCACCAGGTTACGCTTGCCGGGTCCACGCCCGCGCCCTCAAGGAACCAGCGGTGCCAGATCGCGGCCGTCACCCAGAATTGCGGCACCGCGATCCGCCGGCCTGCGAGCGACTTGTGGCCATCCAGCGTGTCGTCAGTACGGCAAAAAGCGTATTGCGACACCAGTTTCTTGGAGAACACCGGCACACCGACAAAACGGTTGGCGTTGTCGCCCTGCTCACAGACCTTGATGAAGGTTGCGAGCGAGAATTCGCCCACATCGAAATCCCCTTTCAGGGTGCGCAGGGTGCATTCATCGATGCTCGCCGCGACGGTGATCTCGGGGTCGAGCCCCGGGACCGATACCGCGCCCTCGATCAGCGGAAGCGTGTGCAGATACTGGGTGGTGCCGACGCGCAGCCGGCCAGGAAACACTGTCATGAATGCTGTCCTCTCGAGCCTGTGCAGCCCGCCCCGATCCGTCCTCCCAAATGCGGGAATCGGCGAGGTCAGGTCGCGAATTCATTCAATCTCATTATGCAGGAAAATACGTACCAGCAACATTGCGAGGCGTGCTTGCAAGCCCGGTCCCGACCACTCCGGCCAAGCATCGTGCAGCGCGCAATCCCGGCCTGGACGTATCGCCACAACTCGCCAAAGATCGCTAAACTATCGATCCCACTATGTGGGATTTTATGCGTAATGAATCTCAACAAGAAAGCATCGCAGGATTGACCGCGGAAATTCGCTACGTCGCCACGAAGGAGTTTGCATGAGCCAAGATACAGCACCGAATCTTTACGACGAATGGGTGCGAAACAACCCCGATGCCCTCGACTTCCAGGTCAACCGCGCGGCGCTCGTCGATCCCGCTGTACTTGAACTGGAACAGCGCCGGATATTCGACCGATGCTGGATCTACGTCGGGCATGAATCCGAAGTCCGCGCGCCGGGCGACTTCAAGACCCGCACCATCTGCGGCCGTCCATTGATCTTCACCCGCGACAGCAAGGGGGCGATCCGGGTGTTCCTGAATTCCTGCCGCCACCGCGGCGCGATTGTCGCGCGCGAGCCCGAGGGCAACGCGACGAACTACTTCTGCTTCTATCACGGCTGGACCTACGACCGCGATGGCGTGCTCGACGGCGTGCCGGGGGAAAGCTCCTACCCGAGGAGCTTTCGCAAGAGCCACTTCAACCTCGCAGACGCCCCCGCGACCGACAGCTACCGCGGCTTCGTGTTCGTGAACTTCAACCCCGATGCGATTCCGCTCATCGATTACCTCGCGGGCGCGACCGAATACATCGACCTGATCGTGGACCAGTCGCCCTCGGGCCGGGTGGAAATCATCCAGGGCGTGCAGGAATACGACATTGCGGCGAACTGGAAGCTTCTGGTGGAGAACAGCTTCGACGACTACCACCTGCTCACCACCCACTCGACCTGGCTCAACTACATGCGCAACTCCGGGGTCGAGATGAAAAAACCGGAACGCGGCCATCTGCTGCCCGCGCACGGCATCGGACGGTCGCTCGGAAACGGACATGCGGTGGTGGACAACATCAACTTTCGCGGCCGTCCGGTGGCGAAATGGATCCCGATCTATGGCGAGGCGGCAAAGCCGGAACTCGAGCGCATCCGTGCGGAACTCGTCACGCGCCTCGGCGAGGCACGTGCCACCCGCGTGGCCGACACCAACCGCAACCTGGTGGTCTTCCCGAACCTGGTCCTGAACGACGGGTCCTCGGTGACGGTGCGCACCTTCCACCCGCTCGCCGCCGACCGGATGCAGGTACGCGCCTGGGCGCTCGGCCCGGTGGAGGAGACGCCGGAGGCGCGCGCAATACGCCTGGACAGTTTCCTCACCTTCTACGGCCCGGGCGGATTTGCCACGCCGGACGATGTGGAAGCACTCGAAATGGTGCAGGCAGGCCTGGCCACCTACCGCGAATTGCCGTGGTCGGTGATGACGCGCGGCATGGAGAAGGACGGCGAGCAACTGAACACCGATGAGCTGCACCTTCGCGCTTTCTGGACACGCTGGGACGAATTGATTCGCGACGCCCCTGCGAGCAAGCCCGGCAAAGGGGCCTGACCATGACCGACACCGTGACCCGCGCAGGAACAGCAACCGCGATCACCCGCTCGCAAGTTGAGGAGTTTCTCTACGACGAGGCGGCTTTGCTCGATGCATGGCGACTGGACGACTGGCAGGCACTGCTGACCGCGGATGCACGCTACGAAATTCCGTCCAACGACCGTCCCGACGCCGACCATCGCAGCACCCTGTTTACGATCGCCGATGACATCCACCGGCTGAAGCAGCGGGTGATCCGCCTGAAGGACAAGAATGCCCATGCTGAGTACCCGCTATCGCGTACCCGACGGATGATCTCCAATGTGAGAATCACGCATGCCGAGGGCGACGAGCTGCGGGTCGAGGCCAATTTCGTGGTCTACCGGTTCCGCCGCGACGAGCGCATCCGCGAATACGTCGGCCAGTACCGGCACACTCTTCGCCTCGTCGACGGTGCACTGAAGATAGCGCGCCGGGTGGCGGTGATTGATGCGGTGGAACTCGGTTCCCTAGGCTCGGTGAGCTTCATTCTCTAGCCCGCCCGGTGGCTTATGGCGCCCCCGGTTGACAGAATTCCTTTTCAACATTCTAATTGTACACAATGAAATCGCCCGCAAAGAAAAACGCCTCCACGCAAGCTGCCTCCGCCCCGTCACTTCGCCTTGATGACCAGCTTTGTTTTGCGCTCTATGCGGCATCGCGCGCGATGACCCAGACCTACCGCCCCCTGCTCACGGCCCTCGGCCTCACCTACCCGCAGTATCTGGTGATGCTGGTGCTCTGGGAGACCGATGGCGTGTCGGTGGGCGAACTCGGCTCACGGCTCTTTCTGGACTCCGGAACCCTGACGCCGCTGCTCAAGCGCCTCGAGGCACTCGGAGTACTCGGCCGGCAGCGTGCCAAGGGAGACGAACGTTCGGTGATCGTTTCGTTGACGACAAAGGGGCGCGGCCTGCGGACCCGGGCCTTGAGCGTGCCGGCGGCGATGGCGTGCCGCACCGGGATGACCGCCCGCCACGCGTTCGCGTTGCGCGACGAACTCAAGGAATTCACACAGGCAATGACGTGCAGCATTCCAACGCAAGAGGAGGAGTCGAAATGAAACCGATCTACACGACAAAAGCAACGGTGACCGGCGGACGTGCAGGCAAGGCCAAATCGTCGGACGGAAACCTCGACATCGAACTTTCGGTGCCGAAGGAATTCGGCGGCCCCGGGGGAAAGGGCACGAACCCCGAGCAGCTGTTCGCGGCCGGATACGCGGCCTGCTTCGAGAGCGCGGTGCGCCACATTGCAAGCGAGCAGAAAAAGAAAATCACCGATGCGAGCGTTACCGCTACCGTCGGCGTCGGCCCGCGCAAGGAAGGTGGCTTCGGCCTCGCGGTGTCGCTCGATGTGACGGTCAAGGGCATGGACAAGGCCGACGCGCAGACTATCATCGATCTCGCACACAACGTGGTCTGCCCCTACTCCAACGCGCTTCGCGGCAACGTGGACGTGAAGGTCAAGCTTCACTGACCTCCCGCGGCGCCCGCGCAATCGCGGGCACCGCGCCGTTCGGCGCCTTTGGCGTCGAGGCGGCAGCGTTCTCTTGCTGGGCTCTTGCAACCCAGGCACCGTCCCGGTCCCGCGGGTATCGCCCGCCCCGCACGATCCCGGCCGGTCCTGCGCAAGCACTCTCAATCCGTCACACTCAACCGCCCGGGGTACACGCATGGCGACCAAATGGCATGAAGAATTCGATACCGTAGTTCTCGGCTCGGGGATTTCCGGCCTCGCCACCGCGATCGCTGCACAGAAGCACGGCCTGCGCACACTGCTGATCGAAAAGGCCGGCCTGCTTGGCGGAGGCACCTGCTATTCGGCAGCACTCATCTGGATAGGCCGGAGCCACCTCGCGAAAGCCGCGGGTGTGAAAGACAGCCGCGAGGCGGTGCACGAGTACATGAGTTTCATGTCGGGCGGGCAGGCCGTCGCCGAAAACATGGATACGTTGATCGACGTGTCGCCGAAGGCGCTGAAATTCTTCGAGAACTGCGGCATACGCTTTCGTCTCGTCAAGGGCGTGCCCGATCATTATGTCGGCATGGCGCCGAGCGCCCTCACCTACGGCCGCTCGATCGAGGCCGATCTCGTCTCGGGCAATGCGCTCGGACGCTGGCAGAACTGCGTCCTCACGCCGAAGAACTCCCCCTACCGGATGCTCGCCGAGGAACTCGTCGCCTGGGGCGGATTCAGCAATCAGTCGAACTGGGATCCGGCCCTTATGCACGAGCGTGAGCTTGCCGACATGCGCGGCGTGGGTGTGGGAATCATCACGAACTTCCTCCGCGCCGCGCTCGCAGCAGGCGTGACGATTCGCACCGGCCAGACCACGCGGGAACTCATCGCCGAAGGCGGCCGCGTTACCGGCATCGCGCTTGCAGGCAAAGGCACTGCAAGCCGATCGATCCGCGCGCGGCGCGGCGTGGTGATCTCCACCGGCGGCTACGAATCCAATCCGGCTATGGTCGGTGGCTTTGAAGGACTCCCCGGGCTGCAGTCGATGTATCCCGCGAGCATGACCGGCGACGGCATGGTGCTCGGCACCTCGGTGGGCGGCGCGATTCACGTCATCCAGAACCACATGCAACTCTTCCTTGCCTACAACGTGCCGGTGGGAACGAAGCCCGGCGAACATGAACTGCGTCTCGCCGGCATCATCGAACTCTGCAGCCCGAATACGATTGTCGTGAACAAGAGCGGACAGCGTTTCGCCGACGAGTCGTATTTCCAGAAGATGGCGCCGAAGTTGCGCGAGTTCAACGTGGAGACACATCAGTACCCGAACCTTCCCTGCTTCCTCGTGTTCGATCAGCAATTTGCCGACAATTACTCGTTTGCCGGCCGGCCTGCGGGCTCGCCGATTCCGCGCTGGGTGAAACGCTCGGACACGACGGAAGGACTTGCAAGGTCCCTGGGGATCGACGTCAAGGCCCTGGGCAAGACCGTGCGGCGCTTCAACGGATTCGTGAAAAACGGACGCGACGAGGACTTTGGCCGCGGCGAACTGAAGTGGACTCTCGCCAGGGAAAAGCGCGGACGGGCGCCACGAAGCCTCGGCACCCTGCAGCGCGCGCCCTTCTACGGAATCGAACTCAGTCCGACCGTGGCCGGTTCCGCCGGACTGCTCACCAGCAGGCATGCGCAGGTGTTGCGCTTCGATCGCGAGCCGATCCCCGGCCTGTACGCGGTGGGCAACTCGGCCGCTCGCATCGAGTACGGCTCGGGCTATCAGGCCGGCCTCACCATGGCATCCGGCATGACCTTCGGCCTGATGGCCGGCATGCACATGAAAAAATCCGCCGGGCGCTGATCCGCCGCAGACTTCTCAGCCTTTGGTGGTGCCGGCGTCGTCGAGTAAGAGGCGGCGCCAGCCCTCAATGCCGAGCCGGCGTAGCGTACGGATGTTCTTTTCCGGCACTTCATCGATGTCAGGGTGTGCCGCTACCGCGCGCTCGATGCTCGACTCCCGAAGCAGGTGCAGCGTCGGATGCGGCGAACGGTTGGTGTAATTCTCGATGTCGTCGGGCTGCGTTTCCGCGAACTGATAGTCCGGATGAAAGCTCGCAACCTGGATCTCGCCTTCAAGCCCGAGTTCCTCAATCGCGCCATCGACCGCATCGAGAAAATCATTGAAATCCAGAAAATCCCCGAAGACCCAGGGGTGGATCAGCAAGGTGGTCTCGCACGCTTCCGGGTCGGCCTTCTGCAATGCGACAAGCTCGCGTGCAAGATCTTCAAGCAGAGCCTCGGGCCGGCGAGCGTCGCTTACGCAATAGCGGATCCGATTGCTCAGGTGCACCGAGCGCGCAAACGGGCAAAGGTCGAGGCCGATGACCACTCGATCGAGCCATGTGCGGGTGGCCTCGATGTACGGTGCATCCTCCGGACGTGAGTTCGCCGTCATCAGCGCTCCCGGTCTTCCCAGTGGAACCTGTGCAGCATGCGGTGCAGTACCGGCGCGAGCATGAGTCCCGCCCCGATCAGAAACACCAGCCCGGAATAGAGCGCGAAGGCGCCGGCAAAGTGAAGCAGCAGGCGCCGCACAAACGCGGAGCGGGGCAGCGGAGCGGTCTTGCGTGATTCGTACATCGTCTCGTGGCCGTGTGGTCGTGCTCGGAAATCTACACTGCCCACTATGCCAGAAGACGCCCTCCGGACAACGCACCACAGGGTAATTGCGCGCCCGGCATTGCTGCCGCGACGGGCTAAGGCGTGGTGAGCTTTGCGATCTCCGCGCGAAACTCCGCGAGCGCTCTGGCGCCATCCACACCCTTGGCATTGGCCTCCTTCACCCAGGACGTCTCGAGGTCGGCCACCTTCGCCGCCATCGCCTTCACGAACTCGGGCGAAGCCTGCACGATGTCCGCCTTGTTGGCACGCAGGGCCGCCAGGCCACCGAGATCCTGTGCGTCGAATGCCTGTCCGACTCGGCGGGCAACGACTTCGCCCGAGACCGAGTTGATTGCCTCCTGATCCTGCTTCGGGAGCTTGTTGAAACTGTCCTCGTTCATGAACAGCACGAAGCTCGAGTTGTACAGCCCGCCTGCGACCATGGTGGCGTACTTGATGTTGCGCTCGAGCTTGAACCCGGTGATACCCATGGTGTTGACGAACACGCCATCGACCACGCCGGTGCTTACGAGTTCATAGATTTCAGGGGCCGGTCGCAGCACCGGGACCGAACCGAGCACCTTGGCGACATCGAGCACCACCCCGCCGCCGACGCGCATCTTCAGCCCCACGAGGTCATTGATCGTGCGCACCGGACGCAGGTTGTTGAATATCTGCCCGGCGCTGTGGGTGAATACCGCGATCACCTTGACGCCCTTGTGCTCGCCAGCTTTCGCGAGATGGCGTTCATGAATGCGCTGGTACGCGGTCGCCACCGGTTCGCCTTTGTCACCCAGCAGCGGAAATTCCGCCATCTTGGTGAGGACGAAGCGTGCGGGCGTCAGGCCATGCACCGTCCAGCCTACATCCGCGAGTCCGTCCCGCACCGCGTCCATCGTTCCCTGCGGATTGGCAACCGCCTTGGGAAGAACGTTCACTTTCACCCGGCCGCCAGTCGCCTTCTCCACATCCAGGCCCCACTGGACCAGGCCGGGATGAACCGGCAGCACAGTCTGCGGCAGGAATGTCGATCCGTTTAGAACGGTTTGCGCACTGCACGGTGCGCCAGAGAGCAAGGCGATCGATGCGACGATCGAAGTCCACAGCTTCATGGCACCTCCTTTGGTGACTTTGCCGGCGGGCTTCCTTGTCCCTACCGGCTTATGGAACGCGTATTCATCGCGGGGATGAATACGCCTCCGATTAATCTATCACACAAAAAGATTGTGTCCAATTCAAGTTCCGGGATCTCCCTCGTCGTGAGCGTGCGGATGCACGCCGTTGCCCCCGGTGACCCCTGTGGCGGAATGTCTATTTCGACACGGCATCCGGCCGCAGTTGGAAGTGCGCCACCAGCGGCCGGCTGCCCTTGCCGCCCTCGCGCAGCCACGGCGTGCGGTCACCGCTCGCGCTCCACAATCCGCGCCCCTTCCAGCCGGCCTTCGGGTCGTCGATGCGCCCGTCGAAGCCCTTGGGGTAAAAGCCCAGCGGATAGGGCACGCGCAGCACCACCATCTTGCCGTCCTTGTTGAGCGCGATCAGGCCGTCGTTGAGATTGCCGGTGGCCATGGGCACGTCTTCACCCAGGCCGAAGGTGTTGTGCTGGTCCACCCAGGCGTAATAGCTCGACTCGGCGCTGTTCGGGCCGATGCCCTTGAAGCCGGGTCCGGGAAATGTGTAAAAAGCCCAGCCTTCGGGGCAGTGATAACCGGTCGCACTCGGCCCGTTGAGCGACCCCTTGCACTTGCGCCGGTCGAAGCTGCCAAGGTGCCCGCTCGCAAGCGACACCCAGACCACGCCCTGCTTGTCGATGTCACCCCCTCGAACGCCGAAGCCCGGCGCGGGAACATTGAAGATTTCCGCGAGTGCGGTGGCGGGCGGGTTGTCACCCGGCGCGATCCGCACCACCGAGCCTCGCCCGGTGCGCACCGCCCCCCAAACCGAACCGTCTGCAGGACTCGGCATCACGGCATAAAAACCCGCATTGATTCGACGGTCTTTCGTCGCGTCCGCCGGCTGGTTCGGTTCGGAGGCCTCGTCGCGTTTTCCGTTTCCGTTGGTATCGAGTACCAGCGCCGTCCACCCCTGCGAGAGTGCGGCGTCGCCGGTTTCGTCAAAGAGTCTTGTATTCACCCATCCGACCACCGGCCCGCCGCCGCTGGTCCAGAGCGTGTCATTGGCATCCATTGCGAACTGCAGGTGATGAGTCTGGAAACAGGTGTCGAAGAACTTGTACTCCATGGTCTTGGGATCGAGCACAGTGATGTGACGGTTGGAGCGCGCCACCGGCGTCAACTTA
>CANIEV010000080.1 GCA_947466535.1 Betaproteobacteria bacterium | reverse complement strand
GGTGCCGGTTGCACCGGTGATGAATCCGGTAATTGAACCCATGAGCGGGGACATCCAGCGCTCGTTTTCAGGGGCAACGTGAAAGCGAATTTCGGCCAGAGTCAGCGCAGAGGACACCGCGATCACCAGGCCGAGAGCGAAGGCGCCGATGCGCGGATTGTCCCCAACCATCGCGCCGAAACCGACCCAGGTGCAAAGGCACACGCAGACCATCATCGGCCAGAGCCGCCGCAGCACGCGACCGAGCGCAGGACCGGAGAGAAGCTGCCAGACATTGGTGATGAATGCGGGAAAGAACAGCAGGGCTGCCGCCTGAGCCGGCAGCATCACCAGGCTCAACAGGCCCATCGAAATCGTCGGCAGACCGACGCCCACCGCGCCTTTGACAAAGCCCGCCAGCAAGAATGCGCCGGTGATGAGCGCGAGTACCGATGCCGACTCAAAACCTAGCACGGTCGTATTTCAGAAACAGCTTTGGCGCAAATCGGCTCCGGCGCACAAGTGAAAAAACCTGCGTGCGCCGGATCGGGCATTACAACTTCTTCGCCGCAAAACAGTAGAACAGGCCGGCACCGCCCGAGCTGCGCAGCGCGTCCTGGCTGCAGCCGCGCGAGGGGTGGGTGTGGTTCCACGATTTCGCCGCGGCATCATCGCGCAGGCCCTGGCGGTCGCTATGGCCCACCTGCGCCGCTCCGTCTCCGCTCTTGGTCCAGTTGCCGCAAGTGGTATCTGCGCCGACCGGGAAGGCCTTGCCCTGCGAATCCGACCCGGTAAGGATGTCGTGCATGTTCGGCGTATCACCCCGGCCGTTCACCACTGCGCCCTTTTCGGTGAGGATGGTCTGCTTGGTCAGATTGCCCGCCTCGTGGAGTTCATCCACGTTCTTCGCGATCAGCACGCCCTTGGCGTTGTACCAGGGCCCCTTGCCAATGCGGTCGCGCGCGTTGATCGCCTTGGCCTTGCCGGCTTCGGTGGTACTCAGGTAAGCGTGCCAGGTGCGGTTGCCTGCACCCGCAGCGGAGGCAAGCGTCTGGCAATGCTTGTCGGCGCCTGCGAGGCCGCCGAGGTCCGCACCCTTGCCCAAACCGGTGCTGGTGGCGAAGAAACCCATCTTCTTCGCACCGTCGGCCTTCTTGGACTCGGATTTGGCCGCGGGCCTGGCGTCGGCTTTCTGGTCCGCCGCATGGACGCCTGCACCAACCGCGAGGCTCGCGGCCGCGACTGCGATGCAAACCGTGTTTTTGCTGATGATCATTCTCTTCTCCCGAATCGCCGGGTGGATGGAAAACACCGCGCGTCCGCCCGGGAGGCGCGCGGCAATTTTTGGTGGTACTCAGGCACCCGCGGGCACCATCGCACGCGCGAGCGGCTGCTCGCGTATCGGCAAGTGCATCAGCGCGGCGTACACACCCGAGCCGATGATCAGCCACCAGGCAAGATCGTACGACCCGGTGGTATCGAATATTCGCCCGCCCATCCAGGACCCGAAGAAGGATCCCAGTTGGTGGCCGAGGAATATCACACCGGTTAGCATGCTGAGATAACGAAGTCCGTAGATGTGTCCGACCAGGCCCTGGGTAAGCGGCACGGTGGACAACCATACGACCCCGAGAAAGGCGGAAAACACGTACACCGACCACTCGGTGATCGGCACCAGCACAAACACCGCGACCACGAGGCTTCGCAGCAGATACAACCCCGACAGGAGGTATTTCTTGGAATAGCGGCCGCCGAGCCAGCCGACCGCAAGCGATCCGAGAACGTTGAACAGGCCGACGATCGCGATCGCCGCGGCGCCGAGGGTCGGCGACAGGCCCTTGTCCACAAGGTAGGCCGGCAGATGCAGCGCGATGAACATCACCTGGAAACCGCAGGTGAAGTAGCCCCAGAAAAGAAGATGAAAGCTGCGGTCGCCGAACGCGGCGCGCAGTGCCTGGCGAATCGACTGTTCCACCTCGCCGGGTGCGTTCGTGTGTACCGGTCTGCCTGCAAGAGCGAAGGACAGGGGAACGAGGAGCAGCACCATGAAGGCCTGCAGCACCAGTGCGTGCTGCCAGCCGTACCAGCCGATCATCGCCTGTCCGAGCGGAAGCATGGTGAACTGCCCCATCGACCCCGCCGCGGTGCCGACACCGAACACCATGCTGCGCTTGCTCGCGTCCACCGAACGGGCAAATACAGAAAGCACCATCGCAAGTCCGGCACCGCCGAACCCCGTCCCGATCAGCACGCCCGCCGACAGGATCAGTTCAGTGCTGGTCTGGGAATGCGACATGCCCCAGTAACCGAGGCTCATCAGCGCAGCGCCGATCGCCATCGTGCGCCCGGGACCGACTTTGTCTGCCATCGCGCCGAAGAAAGGGCCTGAGAGGCCCCAGAAAATATGCTGCAGGGCAATCGCGGTGGAAAACGTCTCGCGCGACCAGCCGTTGGAAAGCGTCATCGGCTGAAGAAACAGGCCGGAGCTCGAGCGAAAGCCGTTGCCTACGATCAGGATCAGGGTGCCGCAGACTATGACGACCAGCGGCGTCCTCCAGGAGGGGCGGGACATGGTGCCTTTTTGAGGTCTGATTATATGCGGGACACATTATCCCCCGCCCGGCCGGAATCGTCCCGCCGCTACAACGGAACGCTCCCACCAGCCCATATCACTTACCAAAAATTCTTAACTTCTATTTCAAAAGCCCTTTACCTGCGCTTGAAAGCGGTCGCCATCCCCATACCCGCTTCAGAATAACTCCCGATAACCGTCCGGCCTATTTCGCGCCCGCCGCTTCCCTCAGGATCTCCGGCGTGCCGTTGGCAAACGGCCGCAGGCAGGCGTAGGCGAAGGAATGCACCGGCGTGGGAACGCCGAGTTGCTTGCCGAGCCGAACCACATAGCCGCCGAGACTCTCGAGTTCCATGCGCCGGCCGCGCGCGATGTCGTGGTACATCGAGGCATACATGTGCTTGGGGAAGCCCTTGTGGACGTTCATCGACTTCTCCACCACATCCTCGGGCAAGTCCACGCCGTGGGCGCGGCCCACCGCCGCCACTTCCGAGAAGGCGTCGCGCGCCATCCCGATCAGCATCGGGTCGTGATAGATGACGCCCGCCGGCGCGCGGATCAGCGAAGTCAGCGATGCGTTGGTGGCGAGCGCGACGAACTTGTTCCATTGCGCGGCGCGGATGTCCTTCTCCACCACCGCGCCGATGCCGGCGGCCTTGCAGATGTCGCGAAAGGCAATCGCACGTTCCGACATCGCACCGTCGGGTTCGCCGTAATGCAGCGAGGACATTGCCGAGACATAGCGGATCACGCCGGGACGATCGATCACGCCGGAGACGAAGGCAAGCCCGGGCAGGACACTGCCCTTGCCCAGCACCAGCGTCAGCCGCTCGAGGCTGTCCACACCGTTTTGCAGGCTGATGCAGCAACCGCCACGGGCGAGCAGCGGCTTGATCGCGCCACCCGCGTCCTCGGTGTCGTAGGTCTTGACGCAGAACAGCACCACATCCACCGGCTCGAGTTCCGCCGGGTTGTCGGTGGCGATCGTCTTCACTTTCCAGTCGCCGCGCGGTCCTTCGACCGCCAGGCCGTCTTTTTTCAGCGCCTCGAGGTGCGCACCGCGCGCTATGAACGCTACCTCGTGCCCCGCCTTCGCCAGCAAGGCCCCGAAATATCCGCCGACCGCGCCGGCACCCATCACTGCAATACGCATTGGTCTTACCTCGGACGTTCGAACTTGAGGACGAATTCATCCACTGGGATCTTCGGGTTGAAGACGCGGGTGTCGCGCGGGTCGTCCGGATTGCGCAGGAAGCCCGCTTCCGACACCAGCCGGAATCCCGCCGATTCCAGTTCGCGGCGCAAAACGCGCTCGTCGATGCGGTGCAGCGTGCGCGCCACCGAAATGCCATCCCCCGCTTTTGCGGAATGATCGGCCACCACCAGCATCCCGCCCGGCTTGAGTGCGGCGAACAGGCGCTTGTTCATCTGCTCACGATCGACCTTCATGAAGGTGGTGTCGTGATAGGCGAAGAAGAACGTGATCAGGTCGACCTCGCGAACATCGGCGGGAAGAGGATCGTCGTAGGGACGCACCGTGCGCACGACGTTTTTCATCACGTCCTTTTTTGCGCGGGCATCGAACGCCGGACCAGCCCGGCCGGAGGCGACCTCGGCGGAATCCTGCGCATACACCACACCGTTCGGCCCGACGATGCGCGCAAGCAGTTCGGTGGAGTAGCCGCCCCCAGCCCCCATGTCGAGGACGCGCATGCCGGGACGCGCCTCGGAGAAGGCGATGAGCTGCGGCTGCTTGCGCCGCACATCGACCTGGCGGTCGGCTTCGCTGCGATCCGGCGCCGAAACAATCGCGCCGTAATCCGGATGCGGCGCGGTGAACAGGCCGGCGCAACCGGACAGGAGCGCCGCAAGACCTGCCAGCGCAATCAGGGAAAACGTCGTGCGATTCAGCATGGGAACACCTCCCGGGTTGAGGTCCGGATTTTAGCGGCAGACTGCCAAGCGCGTGCTGACGGCGGGCTGATCCCGCGCCGCCCGCACGCCTCGAAACCGACTGCGTGACTAGCGCCCGATGACGCTCGCCGCCAGCCCCCCCGGGTCTCGCGGCGGCGCGTTGCCACGCCAGGCCACGTGAAAATCCGGCCGCAGCAACAGCAGGTCGCGCTCGTACACCTTGCGTACCGTGGCATCGGGAATATCGAGCACCTGGAACGGTGCACCCGTGGCGCGCATCGCGTGTTCGAACGCCGAGGTATCGGCCCCCGTGTTGCCCAGGCGCAGGAGCGTATAGCCCTTGCCGAGGCGGTCGTAGAGCGCGCTGCCGTCGGAAAGCCACACGTGCGGTGCGCGTGCGCCCGGCCAGGTGGTGGGCACATAGACCGCGTTGTCCGGATCGGGCCCCTCGCCCGCTTCGTCGCGGGCATCGATCAGCGGCGAATTCACATAGCGATAGCCGAGCTCGATACCGAGGATGTCGTTGGTGAGGCGCTGCTCTGCGTCCGCCGCCCGCGCAAGCGCGGCGCGCGCTTCGCGACCGGCGGGCGTGTCTTCGCTGATTTCCGGTTTCCAGAGCGCGCGCCAGCGGCGGCGGCCTTCGGTGGCGCGCCGCGAGGCGCCCACGTTGCGAATGCCGATCGGGCGGCGTTCCGCGTTGTAGCCCTCGAGCAGGCCGGGTCCGCCCCAGCCTGCGAGCGTGCCTGCGAGTTTCCAGGCAAGGTCGGTGGAATCGCCCACGCCGGTGTTCATTCCGAGGCCACCGGTGGGAATGACCAGGTGCGCCGAATCGCCCGCGAGCAGCACCCGGCCGTCACGATAGCGCTCGGCGGTCATCAGGTGCTGGGTCCAGGGTCCGACGAAGAGCGTCTCGAATTCGATCGGCATGCCCACGATCTTGCGAAACAGCTCGGGCATATCCGACTCTTTCTCCACCACCGCATGCAGGGTGAAGTGCCGGGTGCTGTCCTGCACGATGAGCTGCATGTTGGACGCGCCGGCGATGTGATAGTGACGGCCCTTGCCAATCGCGATCCGCTCGTACAGATCGTCGCAGCGGAACAGCGCCTGATAGAGCTTGAGGATGTTGCCCTCGCCCTCGAGCTTGATCCCGAGCTGCTTGCGCACCGCGCTCGCGCCGCCGTCGCAACCCGCAAGGTAATCGGCGCGCAGGGTTTCGCTCGCGCCGTCCTGCGTGCGGAAGGTGGCGGTCACCGAGGAATCGTCCTGCACGAAGGACAGGAGTTCGCAGCCGAATCGCACCGTCACGTTCGGCGTTTCCTCCGCCACCGCCTTGAGGATGGGTTCGAGCGTGTACTGCGAGATCAACTGATAGGGTTCGAGCGGCTGGGTGCCGTCGTTGCAGGCACGGGTGAGCTCCTGCAGTTGCGCGACCGAAGGATACGGATGATGCACCAGCGGTGGCTCCACCAGTGACGTGACGATGAAGACATCCATCGGGTAGTCGCGCGGATAGCCCTTCGCACGGATGCGCTCGGCGATGCCGAGTTGCCGGTAGAACTCCATGCTGCGCGCGTTGCAGCGCTCCATCTTCGGCCACGGACCTGGGGCGGGATGACGCTCAATGACGGTGCAGCGCACGCCGCGCTGCCCGAGATCGATGGCAAGCGTGAGCCCGACGGGGCCCGCGCCAACGATGAGTACCTGGGTGTCAGACAAGGACTAACTCCGGGAAAAATCTGGATGCGGATAAGCCGCAATCGGGACTGCTTGCTCGCGGACTATTCGCTCGCGTACCGCTTCGATCTCAGGCGCCACCCCAGACTTCGCGCGCCACCTCGACCACGAGTTCCAGCTTGCGCCACTGGTCCTCGGCGGTGACCTTGTTGCCGTGGTAGGTGGAGGCGAAGCCGCATTGCGGCGAGAGGCAGAGGTTCTCCAGCGGCACGTACTTGGTCGCCTCCTCGATGCGGCGCCGGAGCATGTCCTTCGCTTCAAGCGCGGCGAGCTTGGTGGTGATCAGGCCAAGCACCACGATCTTGTCCTTGGGCATGAAGCGGAGCGGCTCGAAGCCGCCGGCACGCTCGGAGTCGTACTCGAGGAAAAAGCCGTCGACCTTGACTTCGTTGAACACCGTTTCGGCCACCGCTTCGTAACCGCCCTCCGCCACCCAGGAGCTCTGGAAGTTGCCGCGACAGGTGTGCATCGTCACTGTCATGCCGGCGGGGCGGTTGGCGATCGCAAGATTGATCGCGTTGGCGTAGGTGTGAACCAGCTCATCGGGATTGTCGCCGCGCTTTTTCACCATCTCGCGGAAGTTCGCATCGCAGAGCATCGAGTAGCTGGTGTCGTCGATCTGCAGGTAGTTGCAACCTGCGGCGTGGAAATCACGGATTTCCTCGCTGTAGGCGCGGCCCACGTCCACCCAGAACTGGGCGCGGTCCGGATAGGCTTCCTTGCTGATCGAGGGATAGCCGCCGCGGTGATGCAGCATCGCGGGGGCCGGCACGGTCATCTTCGGCGTTTTGGTGGTAATCGACTTGAGGAACTTGAAGTGATCGAGGAACACCGGCTTGACCCGCCGGACCTTGCCGGTGACGCTCATGATGGGCGGCAAATCCTCGGTGCCGAGCCCCTTGAAATTGGCCACACCGGGGTCCGGCCTCGAATCCACGCCGCCGAAGCCGGAGAGGAAGTCCACATGCCACCAGTCGCGGCGGAATTCGCCGTCGGTAATCGCCTGGATACCGGTGGCCTCCTGGCGCGCGACGGCTTCGCGGATGCACTTGTCCTGCACCGCGCGAAGCGCATCGACGGTGATTTCGCCGCGTTTGGCTTTCGCGCGGGCCTCCGCGAGCTCCGCCGGACGCAGAAGGCTGCCGACGTGGTCGGCACGAAACGGCGGTTTGATGCGAGCGCTCATTCTGACTCTCCTCGGTTCTCTGTCTAACGGATGGATTTCCTCGCGCCGCCGGATCAGGCAGCGCGCTTGATGTTGAGCAGCCGTGCCGCATTGCCGCCGAGAATCTTGGCCTTGTCCTCGGCGCTGATCGGAAGATCTTCGACATGCTTGGTGTCGGCGCCGATATACGGGTCGTCCGATCCCCAGAGGATATGGTCGGCGCCCACGAGTTCGTGCGCCATTCGCAGCGCCGGGCCGAAGAAGGAGCAGCTGTCGTAATACAGGTGCTTGGCGAATTCGCTCGGCAGGCGGCTGATGAACTTGCGGCAGTCGGGGAAGATCCGGTAGCCGTTGTCCAGACGCTCGAGGATGGTGAGCAGCGCGCCGCCGGTATGCGCCATGATGTACGGGAAGTTCGGATAGCGCTCGAAGATGCCCGCGTAGATCATGCGCGTGGCCGCGGTGGTGGTCTCGAACACGAAGCCGACCCGCAGCGGCAGCTCGAATTCCTCCATGTCCGCGGTATGCGTCGGGAACATCGGATGCTCGAACACCGGCAGGCGGAGCTTGTCGATCTTCGCCCAGATCGGCTCGAAATCGGGATGATTCATCGGTCGGCCATTGACGTTCGATCCGATCGCAAGCCCCTGCAGGCCGAGTTCACCGGTGATGCGGTCGATCTCCGCAAGCGAAGCCGCCACGTCGTCCATCGGCAGGCTGCCGAGGCCACCGAAACGGTCCGGATGCTTGCGGACCATCGCGGCGGTCACGTCGTTGATCTTGCGCGCCGCCTCGACCTGCCGCTCGCCCTGCCATTCGTACACGTTCGGCGTGGAGAGCGACAGAATGCGCATGTCCACGCCCTGCTTGTCCATGTCGCGCAGGCGCGAGTCGGTGTCGAACATCGCATCGCGATACCAGGCAAAGGTGTGCCCGTCCTTGCGCAGCAGGGTCTGGCCGCTCTCGGTGCGTGTTGCATTGAGGCCGCAGTCGGCGATCAGCGCGTCGACGTATTGGCGGTCCACGACGTGGGCATGAATATCGATTTTCACGGGCATTGCTCCTGGGTTTGAATTCTGTTGAGTCTATTCGGCCACGGCGCCCGAAGCGCGCACCGCACGTCCCCACTTTTCCGCCTCGCGACGCACGAATTCCGCAGCCTCGTTCAGTGACTGCGGCGAGGGCTGCAGGCCGGTCTTTTCCACCCGATCGTAGACCTCGCGCTGCCCGAACGCCTTCACCACTTCGCTGTTGAGGCGCACCACGACATCCCGCGGCGTCGCCGCGGGGGCGAACAAGGCGTACCAGCCGCCGGCATCGAAACCGGGCAATCCCGATTCCGACAGCGAGGGCACATCCGGATACTGCGGCACGCGCTTGGCCGAACTCACGCCGATCAGTTTCACCTTGCCGCTTTGCACGAAGGCGTTGAGCGGACCGAAGGCATTGAACACCATGTGCACCTGGCCCGACACCAGGTCGGGGGCGATCGACTGGATGCCCTTGTAAGGAACGTGCGTCATCTCGACGCCGGCCGCGAGCGCCAACAACACCCCCGCCAGGTGCCCGCCGCTGCCGATGCCGACCGATGCGTAGTTCAGCTGGCCCGGCCGCGTTTTGGCGTAGGCGATCAGGTCGGCGACATTGTTCACCGGAATGCTGGAACTGACATAGACCGCGTAGGGTCCGATCGCAATCGCCGAGATGGCCGACAGATCCTTGAGCGGATCGAAATTGAGTTTCTTGTAAAGCGAGCCGTTTATCGTGAGTCCCGGTCCGATCATCAGGAGCGTGTAGCCGTCCGGTGCGGAACGCACCACCGATTCCATCGCGAGGTTGCCGCCGGCACCGGGCTTGTTCTCGAGGATGAAGGGCTGGCCGATCGTCTGCGCCACGCGGTCGGTGACTGATCGCGCGAGTACATCGGCGAGCCCACCCGCCGCGAACGCAATCTGGATCCGGATTGGTCGGTTGGGCCACGCGCCGGCATTCGATTGCGCCTGTGCCTGCGCGCAAAAGGCCAAAAGCACCATCGCCGCGAAATTCGAAATAATCCTGAACACGTTTCGTCCCTGTACTTTCGTGTAACGATGAATCCGTCGCCGTCCTACTGCGGCGCGAAACCCATGCGCTTGATGACCGGACCCCAGATCTCGCGTTCACGGCGAAGCGTGGCGGCGAGCTCCGACGGGCTCAATAGTTGCGGATAGTTCCCGAGATCACCGAGCTTTGCGACGACATCGGGACGCGCAAGCACCTGCCGCACATCCTCGTTGACGCTTTTCACGATGGCCTCAGGCAGCTTTGCGCCGCCGATCAGCGAAAAGAAACCCACGGCCGAGTAGCCGGGAATGAGTTCGCCCGCCGCAGGCACGTCCGGCAGGGGCGGCAGGCGGCGCACGGTGCTCACCGCGATCGGCCGCAGCGTCCCGCCCTTGATCGCACCGATCAGCGCCGACACACCCTCCACCACCATGTCAAGGCGATCGCCCATCACGTCCTGTATCGCCGCGGCCGATCCCTTGTAGGGCACGTAAGTCATGTCGATGCCGGCCTGGGTACCGAGGTAGTAGGTCGCCATGTGCGGAAACGTGCCCGGCGTGTTCGCGCCGTAGCTCACCTTGCCCGGATTCGCCCGGGCGAACGCGATGAATTCCTTCAGCGATTTCGCCGGATGACTGGATCGCAGACCGAACACCAGCGGCACTTCGGCGAGATAGGCGATTGGCGTGATGTCCCGCTCGACGTCGTAGGGCATGTTCTTCTGCGTGAACGGTGTGATCACCAGATACGAGCCGGCCGAAACCATCAGCGTATAGCCATCCTGCGGTGCGTTAAGGAGGGCCTGGATCGCGATCACGCCGCCCGCACCGGGACGGTTCTCGATCACCGCCTGCTGTTTCCACATCGAGGTAAGCTGGTCGGAGACGATACGCCCGAGCACATCGCCCGAACTGCCCGCGGCAGCGCCGACGATGACCTTCACCGGGCGCTGCGGAAAATCTGCCGCGAATACCGCCGGCGCCGTCAATGCGGCCGCGACCATGAATGCGGGCGCGACGCAACGGCCAAGCCGATTGAATGCCGACATGCTGCCTCCTCCGGTGGGAAATACGGGCCGTTCAGGCTTCGAATGATCGCCGGGTCCCGGGAGATTCTTCTCCACGCCGGACGACAGCCGCGATGATACCGCCGGATCGGGACGCCCTGCCGGAGGCATCGGGACTTGCGCCTCGTGGGACCGCAGAAACGGGTCCCAACGGTCGCGCCACGCGGGCGCTCAGGCCTTTGCCGTGCCCCGCACCCGTGCGGCAGCCTGCTCGCGCAGCAGTGGCTTGGAGAGCTTGCCGGATTTTGTCGTGGGAAAGACGTCGAACACCTGAATGTGCTCCGGCCACTTGAATTTCGCGAGGCCCGCCGCCTGCAGGTGCTTGCCCATCGCGGCGATCGTCGGCGGCTCCGCACCGGGTGCAAGGATCAGGCACGCGCAGGCCTTTTCCACATAGACCTCGTCCGGCACCGGTACCACCGCGACATCGATGATCCCGGGCACATCGCGCACGGCACGTTCGATCTCGTCGCAACTGATCGACTCGCCCGCACGCTTCACGATGTCCTTGATCCGCCCCTGGAAGATGTAGCACGGGCGCCCGGCGATGGTCCTGCGCGTCATCAGGTCGCCGCTGCGGTGAAAACCGTCGGGGGTGAACGATTCGCGATTCTTGTCGTCGGCCTTGTAGTAGCCGTGAAGGGTGTAAGGCCCGCGGGTGATGAATTCACCCATCTGCCCCTCCGCCACCTCTTCGCCGGTCTCCGGATTCAGAAGTCGCACCTCGTCCAGGCCGGAAATCAGCCGTCCGGTCGTGTCGAGCAACGCCTCCTCCGGGTCATCCGGACGGGTGATCATGATCGGCCCTTCGGCCATGCCGAAGGTATTTGTGGGACGGGCACCGAGCTCGCGCATGATGATCGGGCCGCCACCCATGGTCGTCATGCTGCGTATGAAGGTCATGTCGCCACCGCGTCGATTCTTCGCGGCCACTAGGCGAAGGAGCAAGGGTTTGGGCAGGAACACCCAGTTCGGCCGGTACCTGAGGAACATGTCCAGGAGACCGTCTTCGGTGAAATCGCGCGCCACCACGATCGCGCTACCCATCACCAGACCCGGACACCAGTGGCAGACGAACCCGGCGTTGTGCAGGAGCGGGCCGGCGCTGAACACAACTTCCGGCAGGCGACGCTCCGCCACCTGGAGAATGTTGCGCATGCTGCCGAGGTATTCGTTGGAGAAGCGCGGAATGATCTTGGATACGCCGGTCGTGCCGCCGGAGAGCTGAAACACCGCGACCTGGAACGGGTCGAAGGTCGCGACCAGCGCGCGGATCGTACGCCGCGCCTCGTCGGCAGGTTCGGCCTCGATCAGGACATCGAGCGACAACTGCCCCGGCCGCGGTTTGCCGCGGGCGACCACGATGGCGACGACCGAAGGAATTTCATCGCGCATGCTGTCGGCAAACGCGGGAAAGTCGAACTTTTCATCGTCGCCCTGGATGAACCAGAGGCGCGCCTCCGCATGACGACCGAGCGAGCCGATCTCAAGCTCCCGGTGCGCCGCCAGGGTGCACATCGGGATGATGCCCGCCTTGAGACAGGCGACGGTGGCGATCAGCAATTCGGCCGAATTCGCCATCTGGAACAGCGCACGGTCGAGCGGCTTGAGTCCGAGGCGCAAAAGGGCCGCCGCGAGGCGATCGGTGCGTTCGTCAAGCTCGCGGTAGGTGAATTCGCCGTCCTGACCGACCACCGCCGGTTTGTCGGCGTTGCGTTCGAAGGATTCGATCAGCGCGGCGGCGAGCGTCTGGAAGCCGAGTACACCAGCGTTGACGTACTGCTCCAGTCTGTCCTGTGGCGGATACACCACGCCGGGCATGGGCTCGCGAACACCGATCGGATTTTGCATTTGAATCAAGACGTCCCCCCGCGGTTTGCGCGCGTCATCCGGCGCAGAGCCTGCTCGTTATGGATTGCATGCAGCAACGATCCGTGATCGCGCGACCGGCCTGTCGAACGCCAAAGGCCGCTAGCCGCTTGCGATTGAACCGCCTCCTGACGCTGAGTATATTGGAAGCGGCGAATGGCCGACAGCCATCCAAGCTGAAGATCGCAAATCGTCCTACCGTGAAAAATCCGATGAATCGCAGAAGGGAGACTGCAATGAAAAGGGGTTCTGGCTTATTCAGGAGCGTGTTGATCCTTGCCACGGCGTTCGGCCTTGTGTTCGCCGCCACCGGGGTCACGGCGAACACCAAGAGCGTGAAAAAGGCACAGTTCCACGGCGCGATCGCGCTCGACCGCGAGCTAGGCCGCAGTGGATTCGCAGTCGACCGGCCGACGGCGCGTGCCGCAGCAGTGGAGGCGCTGAACCAGTGCGGCGGCGGACGCTGCGAAGTCGTTCTGGCCTTCAAGAGCACTTGCGCCGCGCTCGCCAACAACCAGAAAGCGAAACAATGGGCGACATCTACCGGCGCAACCCGCCAGGAAGCGGAGACGAAAGCGCTCCGCCGATGTACCTCCACAAATTGCGAAATCGCGGTCTGGGCCTGCACCCGCTGAACAAGCACTGAATCCGCGCAACGTACGAACCGGTAGCGTCGCTCCGGCGGGACGCTTTCCTGTACTCTCGACCCGCCCTTATATCCGCACCCGAATGAAACCCATCGATTGAACCTTCCCACGGAAATCAAAGTCGCGATCATCGGCGGCGGCCCGGCCGGCCTCATGGCCGCTGAAGTTCTTGGCAGTCAGACTGCGGACGCGCGTGTATTCGACGCGATGCCATCGGTTGCACGCAAGTTCCTGCTTGCCGGCAAAGGCGGTCTGAATCTCACCCACTCCGAACCGATCGAACCGTTTCTCGTCCGCTACGGCAGGCGACGATCTGAAATCGAAGCCCTGTTGTCGCATCTCGCTCCGACCGCGCTGCGCGAATGGGCCCACGGCCTTGGCATCGAGACCTTCGTGGGGAGTTCCGGCCGCGTGTTTCCCGCCGACATGAAGGCAGCCCCGCTGCTGCGTGCGTGGCTTCACCGCCTGCGCGAATCGGGCGTGCGGTTCCACATGCGACACCGCTGGGTTGACTGGACGCCCGAGGCAAGTCGGCACAGGCTGATATTCGACTCCCCCGGGGGCCGCATCGAATGCCGAGCCACTGCGGTGGTTCTTGCCCTCGGCGGCGGAAGCTGGGCACGACTGGGATCGGACGGCAAGTGGGTAGGCATCCTGAGAAATCATGGAGTCGACGTGACGCCGCTTGTCCCTTCAAATTGCGGCTTTGATGTCACAACGCGCGCAGGGGCCGGTTGGAGCGAGTACTTCCGCGAAAAGTTTGCGGGACAACCGCTCAAGACCGTCGCCGTCAGCGTGCCTGACGGATCCGGAATTTCGGACAAGCGCATCGGTGAGTTCGTGATTACGCAGACGGGTATCGAAGGCAGCCTGATCTACGCGTTCTCCGCCCGCTTGCGCGACACGATCGCTGCGCAGGGCAGCGCGACACTGCTCCTCGACCTCGCGCCGAACTGGGAGGAACCGAGGCTTGCCGCCGAAATCGCCCGACCGCGCGGGTCACGCTCGCTCTCCAGCCACCTCCAGAGCCGCACCGGAATGAAGGGGCTGAAAATGGGACTCCTGCGTGAAATCGCCGAGCCGGATGACTTTGCCGACGCAACGCGGCTCGCATCGAAGATCAAGGCACTGCCCATCCGTCTCGCCGCCACCCGACCGATCGATGAAGCCATCAGCAGTGCGGGCGGCGTGCGCTTCGAAGGGCTGGACGATCACCTGATGATCCGCTCGATGCCGGGCGTCTTCTGTGCGGGCGAAATGCTCGACTGGGAAGCGCCCACCGGCGGATATCTGCTCACCGCCTGCATGGCGAGCGGACGCGTTGCCGGCACGGGTGCGCTTCAATGGCTTGAGAAAATGGAGGAGGCCGAACAATGCAACTGACACTTCATCATTTCAACAACTCCGTCTGCTCGGAAAAAGTACGGATGGTGCTGAATGAAAAATCACTGAGCTGGGAGAGTCGCGAAGTCGATCTGTTCAGGGGCGAGCAATTCAAGCCCGACTACCTCAAGCTGAACCCCAAGGCGGTTGTGCCTACGCTGGTCCACGACGACAAGGTGCTGACTGAATCGACGTTGATTGCCGAGTACCTCGACGAGGCGTTTTCGCAGCCCCGGCTGTCGCCCGAGGCACCCTGGGACCGCGCCCAGATGAGGCTCTACTCGAAGATGTGCGACGAAGGCCTGCACCAGGGCGTCGCCGTCCTCAGTTACGCCGCGATGTTCATGGACAGGCTGCGCGCGATGACTCCGGAGCAGCTGAGAGTGCACCTGGACAAGATCGTGGATCTTGAGCGCCGTGACAGGCAGACCTCGATCTACCAGTCGGGCGTCGAAGCACCGCATGTGTACCGCGGTGTCGTCGCCTTCGAAAAGGCATTCCAGAAGATCAACAAGGTACTCGCCGGCGGACGCTCGTGGCTCGCAGGTGACCGGTTCAGCCTCGCCGAAATCAACCTCGCCCCCTACTTCGCGCGGCTCGAGTACATGAACCTGCTCGACGTATGGACGGGCGACCGGCCGCTCGTCACGCAATGGTTCGCCCGCATCAAGGACCGCCCCTCGTTCAGGACCGAAGTGGTTTCCTGGATCCGGGAGGCGGAGTGGGCGGAGATGCGAACCGCCGGGACGCGAATCAAGTCGCGCGTTGCCGAATTCCGCGAGAACTATCTCGCGACCGACTCAGGCGCGCAGATTTACTGACGAATCTGCGGACGAAACTACGGACGAATGTCGGCCTCGCGCCGCCCGAGGAGAAGCCTCAGTTCGTGCAATTCACCTTCGAGTCCACGGACGCGGTCAAGCAGCCCGATCGCGAGCGCGACGGCCGAGGTGTCGAGGTCGAACTCGTCGCGGAGGCGGCAGGCCGTCCGCACGATGACAACGCACTGCCCGCCAAACGTGCGCCGCGCTGATTGCGTGTCCATTGGAACGAGAACACCGTAGTCAACCAGCTCAAGCACTTCGGCCTCGCTCAAACCGGACGATTCGGCCAATTCAGCGGCCGAGAGTTCGACGCCCGGATCCAGCCACTCTGCTTCAAGTACTTCGATGGTCATTTTGCTGCCTCCAGATCGAAGTGCCCGCGGGGATTGAAGGTCGAACCGTCCGCCAATTCCCTGAGCAGCTCCTTTTCCCTGTCGCTGAGTCGTGTGGGAATCACGATCTGCACGATTGCGAACAAATCGCCCTCGCCTTCGCGCGGTTGGGGGAGCCCACGGCGCGCCAGCCGGAGTTTCTGCCCCGCATGCGTACCGGATGGAACATTGAGCACGACCGGGCCTGCGAGAGTAGGGACGGTTACCGCCGCACCGAGCGCAGCCTCCCAAGGCGTCAGGGGCAGATCGAGATAGAGATCGTGTCCGCTGACGCGGAACATCGGGTGAGGATGCAGCTGAATGTTGAGATACAAGTCCCCTTGGCGCCCGCCGTTGAATCCCTTGCCTCCCTTGCCGGCTAACCGCAATCGCTGACCGTCGGTCGCGCCCTTCGGGATACGAACCTTGATGGTTCGCTGCACGCGGCGCAGCCTGCCGTTCTCGTCGTATTCGGGAAGTGCGAGGTCGAGGTCGACCTGTACGCCGCGATATGCGTCGTCGAGCGTGATATGGGCCGTGACCTCGTAGTCCTGACCGGGCATGGATATCTCCGGACCAGGGCGAGCGCCTCGGTGACGCCCTCCCGAGAGACCGGCAAACAGGTCCGCGAAATCCAGGTCATCGAAAGATTGGTAGCCACCGCCCGTACCTTCGCCCCACCCGGGCGGCGGCCGGAACTCCTGTCCTGCCTGATGCGTACCCAGCTGATCGTAGGCCGCCCGCTTTTCCGGGCTTTTCAGGTTCTCGTACGCCTCGGCGACCTCCTTGAACTTCTCCTCGCCCTGCGCATCCTTGGATACGTCCGGGTGATACTTGTGCGCAAGCTTGCGGTAGGCCTTCTTGATCTCGTCTGCGCTCGCGTCGCGGGCCACTCCGAGAATCGCGTAATAGTCCTTGAATTTCATGAGGAGTCCGCGCCGGCGCCTTTACTTGCCATCGATGAAACGAGTCAAGGCAATCTGCAATGCGGCGGGAAGCCGTACTCCCCGCACGCACCCGGATCAGCGCTTTTTCTTGTCCGCAGGATTGACGAAACCACCGACAGGAACAGCAGGCGCCTTCTTTGCCGCCTTGGGTTTCTTGATTTCACGATTGCTGCGCTTCTGGCTTTTGGCCATGGTTTTCTCCGGTTAGGCAAGGTCGCGCCTACGAGGCGCATAGCAGGCAAGCCGCCCGGGATGAGAGACGATGCCCTGACCATCGCAAAGTACTGCGACTGCCACCGTCCCAGTCTATACCTCCCCGCAACACACAAAGAAAAGAAACCGGGTCGTTATTACGACAAACGCGCCTCGCTCGGAGCCTGCGCAGGCACCAGCGCATCGGCAAGTTGCATCAGCAGTCGGGAACCATTGCCCCGCCAGGCCGATCCGTGCATGCAGGCGAGCAAGCCCGGCTTGCAGTCCGCCAGACGGGCAATAAGCATTTTTGTGTCAGGGGACATCGAGTAGTAATTGACCCGCTTGCGCAATACCTCGCTCGAGGCAAGGATATCGCTCTCGACCACCGGTTCGTGCTCTTCTCCCGACTGGGTGAAGAGGTCGCCGCAGAACAGCGTCGCGGTGAGTTCCTCGAACAGGTAACCGCAATCCCAACCGTGCGGAACGTGCGGCGCATCGAGCCAGCGAACGGTATGCCGGCCAAGCGAAATGGACTCCCCATGCTTCAGGCCGATCGGCGGCCGAAGGGAGAAATCCGAGATCGCGGTCCGTGCGCCAATCGACCCGCATACGGGAACAGCGTCGGGCGCGAGTTCCAGAAACGCATTCAGGGCACCGCATTCGTCCGCTTCGTTGTGCGAAAACGCGACGTATCGAAGGCGTTCCACCGGAATCACGCGCGCGATCGCCTCGGTGACCTCGGGGAATATCCGGTTCATGCCGGTATGTACCAGCATCGGCTTTTCGTCGAGGATGAGAAACTGGTTGTAGGTGAAGCCTCCGGGAAAATCCGCAGGCGGAACCGGTTTGGAAATCCTGAAAATTCCGTCGGCAATTTCGTCGATCCGGCAGTTCGATGCAGCGATGTTGTTCATGGCCGTTCCTCTCGCAGTACGTTCCCGTGGTGCACGGACGTTTTCGGCAACCCGAATCCGCACCTTAGCCGGGCACCGAACCGTACACGATGAAAATGGACCGCGCCAGCCTTGCAGCCCATAAATTCACACCTCGGTTGCGGTCATCTGAAAGGTATCATTCCGGTTCGGAGCGCAAGGGCATCATCCGTCCCCCCTCCGGATACACAGGGAGCCGTAACGTGCACGAAAGTGGAAGCATTTCAAAGAGCATCGAAGTCGCGGGCCGGATCGCGGACCAACTCGCGGAGTGCGGCGTAAAGCTGGTCGCCAGCCTCCCCGATAACTGGATCAGCGAGCTAATCAGCACCCTTGACCGCGACACCCGATTCCGGCACGTGCCGGTCAATCGCGAGGAATCGGCTATCGGGC
>CANIEV010000079.1 GCA_947466535.1 Betaproteobacteria bacterium | reverse complement strand
TCGACGTCACCCGCAGGTCGTACTCGAGCCGGGCGTTGTCGGTGCAGGTACCGATCGCCTTGAACAATCCCGCGTCGTCCTCGTAGGTGAAATCGCAACGCAGCGAATCGCCGTCATCCGAGATCAGCAGCATCTTTCCGCTGCCGTTCGGGCTGCGCTGCACCGTGCTCCTAGAGCGGTTTTCGTTGCCCTTGCGGTCGGCGTTGTTGCCGGTGTTGTTGACCACGACGGTGGTCTGCGCGGTCGGCGTGAGCACGTAATCGCCCCGGTAGTTCCTGCCGCGAAGCGTGATTCCGACCGCCCGGCTGATCGAATTCAGCGTTCCGTTGACCACCTGCCGGTCAGAGCGCGACACGACGGTGATCACCGACTGGGTTGCACAGGACGACAGGATCAGGCACAGGCCCGCAAGCATGACACGCATACATCCTCCCGAACACGATGATCGATTACAGATTCCGCGCGCCGGTCTGGCGCGCGGCCTCGCTTCATTTTCAGTCCGTCTTCTCAGTTCATCTTGATGCCGAGCCGCTTGACCAGCGGCTCGTAGCGCAGACGGTCGGTGCGGATCGTCTCGGCCATCTCGGCGCCGGTGCGTCCGGTGACGATGTAGCCGAACTCGGAGAGCTTCGCCTTGACTGAATCCGCGCGCGCCGCGTCGATCAGCGACTGCTCGAGCACCGACATCCGGTCGGCCGGCGTGCCGGCGGGTGCGAGCGCGCCCACCCAGACAATCACTTCCAGTCCGCGCTGGCCGTTTTCCTCGAGCGTCGGCACACCGGGCAGCGCGGCCGAGCGCACGCTGCTTGTGATCGCCATGCCACGGGTGCGGCCGGAACCGATAAAACCCCGCGCCGAACCGATGGTGTCGATTGCGATGTCGAACTGGCCGCTCAGCACATCGGTCTGCAGCTGGTTCGAGCTGTTGTAGGCGACATACGTCGAAGGAATGCCCATGCGCTCGGCGATGATCTCCCAGGTGAGGTGCAGGCTGCTGCCGCGCGGCAGGCCGCCGACGGTGAGACCGCCCGTCTTTCCCCTGGAAAAGGTGGCCACATCGCTCAGGTTCTGCAACGCGCTCGTCGACGGCACCACCAGCACGAAGGGCAGGCGCGCCACTTCCGCGATCGGTACCAGGTCCATGCGGTAGTCGTAGGGCATCTTCTCCATGGCGAAGGGCACGATCGCCTCGGTGAAGGTGCCGGTCATGAAGAATGTGAGGCCGTCGGGCTTGGACTTGGCCACGATGTTCGCCGCGATCGTGCCCGAGGCGCCGGGGCGATTCTCCACCACCGCCTGCTGCTTCCAGCGCGAGGCGAGCTGGTCGCTCAGCAGGCGCGCGACCACATCCACCGCGGAGCCGGGAGGATCGACCACCACCACCCGCACCGGACGGTCGGGAAACGCCTGCGCGGCGACGAGTTGCGAAATCGCCGCAAGCGCGGCTGCGAGTACAAAACGTGGGATGCAAATCATGAATTGTTCTCCAGCAGGTGTTTGCGAATGAAACGTCCGGAACGGACCGTGGCATCGATGCCTTCGTCGAGCATCGGACCGAAGAACTGCCAGATGTGGCACATGTCGGGCCACACCTCGAGCGTCGCCTCGCCGCCGCCTTCTTTCAGCTTGCGCTCGAGCCAGCGCGCGTCATCCGACAGCACTTCCGGTTCCCCCACCTGGATGAACACCGGCGGGAAGTTGCTGAGGTCACCGAAGATCGGCGAGACGCGCGGCGATTTCGGATCCGCGCCGTTGAGGTACAGGTTGGGCGCGGACTGCGCGAAGCCGGGCGGAACAAAATAATCGCGATCGGCGTTGGTCGTAAAACTCGGGCTGGACGCGGTGAGGTCGTACCAGCCGGACCAGCACACGCCGCAGGCGGGCAGCTCGAGGCCCCGTTCGCGAGCTGCAAGCATCGCCGCGATTACAAAGGTGCCGCCGGCGGAATCGCCCGCGAAAGCGATGTTCGAGGGCTTCATGCCGGCAGCAAGCAAACCCTCGTACGCGGTCACGCAGTCTTCCAGCCCCGCGGGAAACGGATGCTCGGGCGCGAGGCGATAGTCGATCGCGATGCCCTGCACGCCCGCGGCGCGCGCAAGCCGCGACAGCAGTTCCTGGTGCGACCAGGCCGAGCCGAGCACGAAGCCGCCGCCGTGGAAAAACAGGATCACCCGATCGGTGCGCACGCCGGGCGGCGACACGCGCAGCGCCGGCACGCCGCCCAGGCTCTCGCGCTCGATGCGCACATCCGCGGGCGTCGGAAAGCGCCTGGCCAGGCCATCCCAGGCAGCGCGGCGTACTTCGATAGGCGATGTGAAATGCGGCCGCGCCTTCACCAGCGCGCGTACCTCGGCAAGTTGTTCCAGCGACATGTGCATCCTTTAAAAAGCGGACTGCGTGAAACGACCGCACTGCGCAAATCGGGTCGATGCGATTGCGGGTTTGGTGAGGATAGCAAATCGGAGCAGCGCATCGCGCCCGAAAGCCGACGCACTCTGCGAAAATGCCTTTCGTTCACCCACCTGCCTTCGCCCCATGACCACGCCCGCCCTCTTCACTCCGATCAAGCTCCGCGAGCTGGCCATACGCAACCGCGTGGTCCTGTCGCCGATGTGCCAGTACCTCGCCGTCGATGGCTGCGTCACCGACTGGCATTACGCGCATCACGCCAAGTTCGCGATGGCAGGCGTCGGCGTGGGCATGGTGGAGGCTACGGCCGTGACGCGCGAGGGCCGGATCACCCACGGTTGCACCGGCCTGTGGGACGACGGCCAGATCGACGGCATGGCACGGATTGCGGAGTTGTACAGTCGCTACGGCGCGGTGCCGGCAATCCAGCTCAATCACGCCGGCTGGAAGGGCAGCGCGCAGCGCCCGCTCGAAGGCGCAGGGCCGCTGTCCACTGAAACACGCGAAGCGCCGTGGCAGACCCTCGGCCCCTCGGCCATCTCCTGCAAGCAAGGCTGGCCGGCGGCGCAGGCGATGAGCACGGCCGATATCGAAGCGCTGAAGGAGGCGTGGCGCCAGGCATTCCGGCGCGCGCTGCGTGCCGGATTCCGGATCGTCGAAGTGCACGCTGCCCACGGCTATCTCGTGCATTCGTTTCTTTCGCCGATCAGCAACAAGCGCGCCGACGCCTACGGGGGTGACCTGCGCGGCCGGATGCGGCTTGCGCTCGAAATCGCGGACATCGCGCGCGAGGAATGGCCCGCGGATCTGCCGGTGTTCTTCCGGATTTCGTCGATCGACGATGCGCAAGGCGGCTGGACCCTGGAGGACAGCGTGGTGCTTGCCGCGGAACTCAAACAACGCGGCGTAGACGCGATCGACTGCTCCGCAGGCGGCCTGCAGAACTTGCCGATCTCGGGCAGAACGCTGCCCCCGCAAGGATTCCAGGTGCCTTATGCCGCGCGCATCCGCAAGGAGACGGGCATCGCGACGATGGCGGTGGGGCTGATCCTGGATGCGGAGTTCGCCGATGCGGTGATCCGCAAGGGCGATGCGGACCTGATCGCGATCGGCCGTGAATTCCTCGCCGATCCGAACTGGGTATTCCACGCCGCGCAGCGCCTCGGTTTTGACGGCGCGCTCGATCTGCTGCCGCGCGAATACTCGTTCTATCTCGCGCGGCGCGCCGCCTCGCGCAAGACCGCCTGACCGCCGGGAACTCCTGACGGAATTGCCGTCAGGAGTCCTTACTTCGCCGCAGACCGCGGGATGCGGTCCGCCTTGGGCGGCAGAAAGCCCGAATTGAAGATCTGGTCTGCCGGAGGCCGCGTCTTGAGCGCAAACGCACTGGCGACGTCATCCACCTGATTGTCCAGATCGAGTTTGTTGATCGAACCCAGGCCGTTGTTGCGTGCATACGGCGTGTCGATCGCACGAAGAAGGATCTTCAGCTTGGGCAGCTCCGCCTTTTCGTCCACCACCGGATCGAAGCCCTTGATGAACTTCACCGACTCCTCGGGGTTGGCAATGGTCTCGATCAGCGCGCGGTTGATTGCGCGCACCACGCCGGCGACTGCGCGCGGGTTCTCCGCGATCAGCTTGTTGCTCGCGATGATCATGTTGCCGTAGAGCTTGAGGCCCGCATCGGCGTAGGCAAAGGTCACGATGTCCTCTTCCTTCACGCCGCGCTGCATCAGGGTCAGCTTGTTCAGTTCGAACCCGGGCACCGCATCCACTTCGCCGCGCGCGAGCATGGTCTCGCGCAGCGCCGCATCCACGCTGAGCCAGGTCACCGATTTCGGATCGATGCCGACCGCCTTCGCGTAGATCGGGAAGGCCTTGCGCACCGAGTCGAAAACGGGGGAGGCCATCTTCTTGCCCGCGAGGTCCTGCGGTTTGGTGATGCCCGATTTCTTCAGGGTCTGGATGATGAAGGGCGAGCGGTTGTACATCAGGTACACCGCCTGGAAGCGCTGCTGCCCCGGGTTGTTGCCGAGGAACTCGATGATGCTGGAGAGATCGGCCGTCGCCATCTCGTGCGACCCGCCCACCACCCGACTGATCGCCGCGCCCGAACCCGCGCCGGAGTCGAGCGTGAGGTCGATGCCCTCCTTCTCGAAATAGCCCTTCGCCTTGGCCATCATGTAGAAGGACAACTGCCCCTCGAAGCGCCAGTCGAGCGAATAGCGGATTTTGGTGAGGGACTGCGCGAAAGCGGACCCGCAGAACAAGCACAGAACGACCAGTGCGGCAACGGCGAGACGTGAACCCGAACGCGTAGTCATCGAATTTCCCCGGATCAGACGAAATGAACAGACAAGGCGCTGTGCTTTGACAGCGCTCGCAGTCCAGTTTATCCGATGCAGCCCGGGTCCAGCGCACGCGCGCTCCCCGAACACCGTTCCTGCCGCTGCGCGGCGCAGGACCCGGGCCCGGCCGGCTACACGACTTCGGAGGCTTCTCCCGGCAACACATGACGTTCCACCCACCCGCCATCGTCGACGCCGCCCGCGATCTGGCGGATGGACAAGATGCCAACGCGTGACCGCGCCCGTTTCATCACCCTGTCGCGCAACTCCGCGCCCGGCTTGAAGTGGATGATGATCGACTGTTCCACGCGCAAGTCAGCGCCTGTCCGCGGATTACGGATGGTCCGTGAAGCGCGAACGCGCTTGCTGAACACCCCGAAACCGCGAATTTCTATGCGCTTGCCTGCCGCAAGCAAAGCCGTCATTTCAGCGAAGAGGAGATTCACCGCCAGCTTGACGTCGGCATGACCCAGGTCGGCGTGCCGCTTGGCGAGGCGCTTGATGAAGTCAGATTTGATCATGAGAATAAATGGATCCGAAATGGGTCAGGCAAGATTTTTGACAGGCTCGCAGCTTCGGACCAGCATTGGAGCTTCTCTGCGGGATTGCCCACCCCTTTAATACAGCGCCGCGACCGCCTGGATTGCCAAGAAACTAACGAACACTTCGCAGCCCCCTCAGACGTTGTTTCAGCGGCTTCTGTTTTGATGCACAAATATTCCTTGTTTGCACGGCCTTCGTGAGATTTGTATTAACAAGTAAATGTTATCTAAATCGGTATTTTTAATCAATATGACAAAAATGATTTGTTATAAATTCAAGAAAATATTCAGGGAGCCACTGAACAAGGGGGCTACGCCCCCTCGTAACTCCCCCATCTCAGAGGGAACGCTGAACCTTCAAGCCTCGACATTGGACTTGTTCAGATATTCCCTAAGTTTTTTTAAGACCCCCTGCTCCCTGGCAAGCGCCCGGACGCCGAGGGGCTCACTTGGCGTTTCCCCTGGCAAGCCGTTTTTTCAGGCTCAAGTTCGCGCGGCAGCAGGCCACGCACACCGGATCGGGCATGAGCGACAAGGCCAGACCGAACGCATTCGATCCCTTCTTCACGACCAAGCCCCGCAGGCGAGAGCGTCAAAGCGCTATCGCCGGACAGGCAACGGGTTCACGTGGTTGAACATGAGGAAAGCCTGCGCGAGATCGCGTGTTCCTGGCTCGGCTCGTTTGGCTACGAGACCGTTGCCGTCAATTCGCCCGGCGCGGCCCTGGAACAATTGTCCCGATCCCGCTTCTTCTCTCTATACGAAACCCGACCCCATGGTGGTGAACTGTTGCAAGCAGTGGTTCGGCAGGCATGAACGGCGTCTTTTTCCGGTACAGCCCGACTGAAGGGCACGCTTCGATCCGGCCTTCCGCACCGGCCACCCGGGTCGGCCAGCCGCGCTAACATGCGGGTCCCTTTCCAATGCCGTCACCGGCCGGGCCATTCCTTGAACAGCCGTATCCAGGGCACGCGCGTCATCGTCGCGCTGATGTCGATCACGATGATCGGCCCGCTCGCGATCCATCTCTTCCTGCCGGTGATGCCGGAGGTGAAGAAGGCTTTCGACATCCCCGACAGCCTGGTGGGCATGGGGTTCAGCATCACCCTGCTGGTGATGGGTTGCGTGACCCTGGTGTACGGATCACTCTCGGACCGCTACGGCCGCCGGCCGGTGCTGCTCGCGGGACTTGCCCTCTTTTGCGCGGGCACGCTGATGGCCGCGCTCGCCGAATCGATTGAAGCCCTGCTCATCGGGCGCGTGATCCAGGCGCTTGGCGCCGGCAGCGGCGTCACGCTCGCACGCGCGATCGCGCGCGACACCTACGGCACCGAAAGCCTGGTGAAGGTGGTCTCGTATCTCACCATGGCGTCCGCACTTGCACCGATGGTCGCGCCGCTGCTCGGGGGCATGATGATCGATGCGCTCGGCTGGCGCAGCGCGTTCTGGTTTTCACTCGCCGCCGGAATCGCGATCACCGCAGCGGTGTACCTGGTGCTGCGCGAGACGCGGCCGGTTGCCGATCTCGCGCGCCAGTCCCCTCAGATGTGGCGCAACTATGTGGCGCTGCTTCGCCAACCCGTGTTCACCGCCTACATCCTCGGATCCGGCTTCGCCGTCGGCGGCTGGATGGCGCTCGCCGCGGGTTCGTCTTTTCTTATGCAGGACACTCTCGGGCGCTCGGCCACCGAGTTCGGCATGTATTTCGTTTTCTTCCCCTTGTGCTACCTGATCGGCAGCCTCGTATCGAGCCGACTGAGCGGCCGCATCAGCATCGAAGCAATGGTGCTTGCCGGCAACGTATTCATGGCGGTTGCGACCGCGGTGCAGATCGCGTTCATCCTCGGCGGCACGCTGACACCGCTGGTGCTGTTCATCCCCGGCTGCGTGTCCTGCCTGGGCCAGGGCCTCGCGCTTCCCAACGCACAGGCCGGCGCGATCCGCGTGATGCCCCACCTCGCGGGCACCGCCGCCGGGCTGAGCGTCTTCGGCCAGATGTTCTTCGGCGCCGCATTTGCGCAGTGGTATGTGCTGATCGCCGATGGCACGCCGATGGCGCTGGTGATCACAGTGGGCGTCGGCAACGCGCTTGCGCTGCTGACCGCGCTGGTTCCGTGGGCGATGCGGAACAGGACGGTCGTCTAGCGGCCGTGGTCGACCGCACCGCGGCCTAGCGGCCGCCGTCTCCAATCAGCGCATACGGCGCCCAGAACATCGGGTGCGCGTAGCTGAAGTTCTCGGCGCGATCGGCCATCACCGCGAGCATCGCGCCCTGCACCGCCTGTGCGCGCGTGAGGGTCGGCTCCTTTGCGTAGCGCTCGAAGATGCCGCTGACGAGTTTTCTTGCCGACACCGTCTCCACCGGCCAGTGCGTGACCAGCAGCGCGCGCGTTCCGGCATAGAAGAACCCACGACCCAAACCCGACACCGCTTCCGCCCCCTGACCGTCACCCGCCGCGGTGTTGCATGCCGACAGCACCACCCAGTCGGCATCGAGCTTGAGGCCAAGCACGTCATCGAGCGTGAGCAGCGGCGATTCCTTGCCGTCCTCCAGCGCGGCCAACGCAAGCGCCGGCTGATCGAGGCCCGGCAGGTCGCCCGGAATCAGACCGTGCGTGGCGAAGGCCACGATCCGGCGTTTGCTCAGGTCCGTCTGCATCACCTTGTTCTTGTTCGCATCCAGACCGAGGTACACATCCTTCTGCGCATCGGCGCCGAGTGCACGCGCGATGGAAAGTATCTCCTCCCGCGTATCCGGCAGCGGACTGATCTGGCTGTAGGCCGTCCAGCCGGGAGATGCCGCTGCCGCGCTTGCAGTGTTCGATGCGACCGCAACAGTCGCCGCACCCGCCGCTGCACCGGCTACCCCCGCGACCGCGGCGACCGCAGCGATATTCGTCTCGCTCACGCGCTCGATCTTCAGGCTGCGCAGGCGAACGCCACGCGTGGCGGCGGATGCCACGGCGCTTGCCTCGCGCGAGAACTGCGGATCACCGAATCCGGCGAACGGCGAACGCTGCGCGCTTCCCGCCGGCAGCGAACGCAGTCGCACCAGCGCGGTGACCGTCGGCACATCAGCGATCGCCACGCGTTTGGCAAGCCAGGGCACCGCGGCGTATTCGGAAAACAAGGCGGTACCCGCCGCATGCACCGGCGACACCGCCTGCGTCGGCAGGATGGCAAGGGGAATCTGCCCGAGCGAACCCGCGGCGGTGACGATCAGGGTCTTCGCCTGCGACCAGATGGGTTCGCCCGGCGCGAACAATTCCGAATAGAGTCGATAGGCACCGGCGAAATCAAACGCGGGCAGGCGCTCGAGCACGAGGTCACCCGGATCCACCGAGGTGCGCAGCTTGTCCACGATGCGGTGAATCTCCCGCTCGCCCAGCGTCGTCGAATGAAAGGACACCTGCCCCGCCGGATTGAGCACCCACACGAAACTGCGGTCCGCAGTCGAGAGCACCGACATCAGCGCCTCGCCGGGGCGCATCGCCCGCCGCGCTTCGGCGAGCGTGGCCGCGCGCGGATTCACAAGCGCGGCGTAGTCCGGGAACTGCCTCGCGATCTGCGCCGACAACTGCGTGCGTTCCTTCCCGATCGCGCCGATACGCGTACGCATGTCGGCGATCACCTTGGGCAGCTGCTGCTCCGGCGGCGTGCCCATCATGCGCAGGAGAAAGTCGTACAGCGAGGCAATTTCCTGGCGCAGATCCTGCTCCTTGCGTATGAGTTCACCCAGCCCCGGCTGGTTCGCCGCCGAGCGTGCGGCACTGGCCGCGAGCGCCTGCTGCACCGAACCGCCGCGCGCCGCGTCGGCCAGTCGGAACGATTCTTCCGCGGCGTCCACGCCGGCCTTCTTTTCAAGATCCGTGCCGCGGATTTCCCACAGCAGGGTCATGTAGCCGTCGATGATCTGGCGCAGGCGAAGATGCCTGAGCGCCAGGCCCTGTGTCTCGGAGGCTGCCGCCTCCGGCGAGAGCAGCACGCGCAGCGCGTCGCGGAATTCGCGCAGCGCCGCCTCTTTCTCGCCCGTCACCGCAAGCGCCATCGCGTACACGCCGCGCGTCTCGCCGGTCTGGTAGTGAGTCGGCCCGATGCTTTTCACGTATTCGTCCAGGCGCGTCTTCATCACCTGCAGGGCGCGCGCCGCGTCGCCGCTCTTGATTGCGGCAAGACTGGATTCGGTGGTGCCTCGCACCACGCGCCGGTTGTATTCGTCGGCTTCCGCCGTCCTTCGAAGCGCGAGGTACTGCTCGTTGGCCGCACTCCACTCCTCGCGCCCCACGAGCGAGTCCGCGATCGCGCGGCGCGCGCCGATGCGCATCCACGAACCATCCGGTGCGCCCAGGGTGTCGAGAATCTCCAGCGCCGCCTTCGCCATCACCTCGGCTTCGCGGAAGCGCCCCTGCTCGTTCAGCACGAAGGCGAAGCTCGCCGCCGCCGCCGCGGTCGAGGTCGCGTACTTGCCCACGCGCGAGAGCGTGCGCATCAACACGTTGCGCACAGCGAGTTCGGCTTCGGGCACCTTGCCAAGACGCAGGAGAACTTGCGACAGGCCCAGTTCGCCAAAATCGAGCCCGGCCTGAACCAGTTCGATCGGCGTGGCCGCCGGATCGTCCCGCGAGCGCGCGCCGGCAAGTTTCAGATCCTCTTCCCAGGCTGCAAGCGAGCGGCGATTCGCCGCTTCCGCCTCTCCCAGCTTGCCTTCGGCCTCGAACACTTTCCCGCGTGCGGATTCGCTCAGCGCCGAAAACAGGGCGGTCCAGGGCCGCCACGCCGCCACCGCCCGCGGTCCACCGGCGAGCAGGCTGCGCGAATAGATCTGATCACCCTGGGTGATCAGATCGCGCGCCCTTCCGAGTTCGCCCACCGCTGCATAAGTTCTCGCCGCCTGATAGGCCGCCGCCCGGGACGCGCCGGGCCGCGAGCCCGCCGACTTGAGTATTTCCTCCCGGATCGAGATCGCCGCCTGGAAATTGCCTGCCGTCTGTTCCGCAACAGCAAGCTGATTGCGATAACTGGGCGCTTCACCTTGCCCCGCGGTCAATTCGACGAGCTTTCTGCGGTCCTCCAGCATGGGCGCGATAAGCCCGAGGGACTCGCGCGCTGCGGCGCGCCGGCTGAAGAACTCCACCAGATCGCGCGGCCCGGCATTCGCGGACGGCTCGGCGGCCGCCTGCGCGCGCATCTGCGCGGCCTTCGCCGGGTCGGGCTTGTATTGTGAGAGGAGTGCGGTGATGTCGGCGATGGTCCGTGGCGGCGGTTCAACCGGCGCTGCGGCGACCGGACCGGCAGCAACCGGTGCCTGCGCAGCAGGCGCCACTGCCGGCTGCGCGCCTGCGCACGCGGCGGACGCAAAGGCACACGCGCCAAGCAATGAGCGCAACAAACGGCCGGAAAACGTATGGACCGGCGAGATGTGCACGTTATTTACTCTCATCATCAACGACAGGACTCCATTTTACCGCCACTGCAGAGCGACCAAGACACCGCACAATTTGCAAACTTTGTCATTTTAAAATCTAGACAAGACGGAGCAATACGGTCAATTCGGTTGCTACTTTTAGCAATTTCACGATTGCCCCACCAGATCGGCCTCAGATCTAGGGAGTGTCTGAACAAGGGGGCGACGCCCCCTTGTATATCCCCCAATTCAGAGGGACGCTCTGTTCAACGGGTGCGGCGATTGGAACTTGATCAGAGCTTCCCTAATACATGACCTGCGCCGAAAACGTCGCAAGCGCCGAGCCCGGCGTTCCGCCGGTAAATACCGTGATGGTCAGGGTGTCGGTGCCTATGCCCTCATAACGGATGGTGGCCGCGAAATCGGGCGAGTGCGCGATGTCGAAGATGTTGACGATCTTCGATCGGACTTTCTGGGTAAAGATCTGAGGCGCCGCCGAGGGAAAGACGACATTCTTGCTCTGCACGTAGACACGTTCGACGGAGTTCAGAGGCGGCGGAGGCGATCCGGCCGGCGGCACCTCCAGCGTCACATCGAGGTCGAGCGTCTGCCTAAAGCTGGTTGGCGCGCCGGGAATCTGGCCCGGCGCAATGCCGCCCGACCAAACGGTGACCAGGAGGATCGATGTTCCGATACCCGACACCGTGGTTACGCCGCCCTGAAGCGGAACGCGCGGCAAACCGATCGCGAGAATCTTCGAATTCATCTGCCAGAGAAAGTACTGCGGGCGAGACTGGCCCGGAATGATGTCGTAGTTCCGAGGGGTGTTGTCGATTCGCGTTCCCGCGACGCCGACCGGAGGCACCACCGGCGGCACAAGGGGAGGCATCGCGACCGGCCCGCAGACCTGCGGCGGCACACAACTACCCGGCGGGTAAGGAATCGCCACCGACGACACGCATCCCGCGCCGTCGAGCACCATCGGCCCGGTGCAGATCGGGGCTTGCTGCGGCGTATCGACCATCGCGGGCATCGGCACATAGCCCGGATCCTGCGGGCTGCTCACTTCAACCCGAACCTTGACCTGACCGGTTCGGCTCGCATTCAGCGCGGAAACACCTCCGGTGGTATTGCGTTGTCCGCCCATGGCGAAGAACGAATACTCGCCGGTGGCGATCGAGTAGCGGTAGGTGAACACCGCGTTCTCGCTCACAGGCGCACCGGGACGCATCACCTGCTCGGTGAACGTAAGCATCCCGTTGGCCGCCTGAACAACATTGCGATACGACTGCGCATCGGCGGCGGTCGGCGCGCGACTCCGAACCGCGGAGGTGGAGATGAACCTGCCGTTGCAAACACGGAACGCGTTGTCCAGTGCCGCATCCGCCAGACCGGAGAACGAAGCGTAGCCGTAGGGATGCATCAGCTGGCGATTGAACGAGAAACTGCCGCTGGGACTCCAGACTTCATTCACCGGCACGTTGACCGGGAACGCCGCTTCGTCGGGATAGAAGGTGAGGCATGCGATCTGACCGAACGGTCGGGAGGCGACGAGGTCGGGTCCGGCGCCGCTGGCCTTGTAGGTCAGATTGATCACCGCCGAGGTCGGCGCGTTGTGCGGACCCGCGCCGCCCAATTCCGGGCAGCCGATGCCTACGCCGCTGGCGAACCAGCGCAGGACGGCCGAGTTCGCACCCGGTGCGGGTGTCGCATGAACTGCAAAGGTCCGCGGACCGGACGCGCAGGTCCAGGTGTAGGCGATCGCGACATCGCTCACCGCAACCGGCCCGGTGCTCGACCAGCTGACCGTCACCGCATCGGACCCGCCGTTGAGCGCGATGCGGAACAGCGCGGCCATGTTGGCGGGGGTGACGTTTGTGATCGACGGTACTCCCGCCGGTGCGGGCGGAGTCGGCGCAGGCACGACAACCACCGGTGGAACGACAGGCAGCGGCGCGGGCAACACCGGAGGTGGCAACACAACAAGCGGCGGCTGTAGCGGGGGCGGAACGACGACAACGGGAGGCGCTATCGGCGGCACGGGCGGTGGCACGACGGCCTGCGGAGGCTGTACCGGCGGCGTAATCGGCGGCGGTACAACGCAGACACCGTTTTGCAGCAACTGTGGCGGCACGCACACCGGAGGCGCGTTCGGAGCGGAGGGCAAATCGCCCCTCGCGACCCGGAGCCCGATGAAGGTTCGGGTGAAAGAAGACGTACCCGCGTAATTGAGCATGGCCGAACGCAGATAGTGCGGTTGATAACTCCAAGAGCCGCCGCGCAGTGCTGACCCGCACCACTGAATCTGAATACCGGTACTGCAATCTTCGATCCATTCGGTTATGTTTCCGTGCATTTCGTACAGACCGAACGCATTGGGCGGAAAACTTCCTACAGGAAGTGCGCGTCCGCGCGCGGGTGCGACCGGACCTCCCGCGTACGAGACGGTCGAGTCGTAATTGGCCTGCTGCGGCGATATCGACGGCCCGAACGAAAACGCCGTGGTCGTTCCTGCGCGCGCCGAATACTCCCACTGCGCATCGGTCAGAAGGCTGTAGGGCTTTCCGGTCTTGCGCGACAGCCAGGCCGTGTATTGCTTTGCGTCCGTCCAGCTCACGTTGATCACCGGCTGCCTGCCGCGCCCCCAGCCGGCGTCGGCGGGATTTGTGGAACAGCCCTTGTCGCGCACGCAGGCGTCCCACTCATCGAAGGTCACCTCGAATCGGCCTGCCGCAAAACGGTTCGCGATATTGACCGGATGCGGTTGGGTTTCCCAAACAAAGCGCTGTGGCTCGGACAACGGTGAACCCAGCATGAAGCTCCCCGCGGGAATCACCACCATTTCCGGACAGTCGGCGCAATCGCGAAATACCTGACCGGGTGCACCCAGCACGCCCGGCGGCGGCAGGATTGGCGCGAGCGCGACACAGGCCCCATTCACCAGTACCAGCGGGGCGACACACCCGGAAGTCGGTGGCATCACGCACGCGCCGTTCTGCATTACCTGCGGCGCCACGCACTGCTGCGGCGGCGGCGCGACGGCCGGCACCCGGTCGGAGGTCCATCCGATTCCGCCGAAGCGCGGATCGGTGCCGGTCCAGTTGATGCTCATGATTCCCGCGGCGTTGCGGCCGATCGAGCTGCCCGGCAAGAGGGTGAACGGACGCGTGCCGAGATTCGTGATCGTCCCGTTGCCGGCGATCGTGCCGCGGTCGGCCGCGGTCTGGGTGATGGTGCCGGTCCAGTCGAAGCCGCCGCTCGCGCTGCCGTTGGTGAAGGTATGCCGCGCGGTCGCGTTCAGCCCCGAAACCGTGATGCGTTCCACATGGGTGAAGCCGTCGGCAAGAACCCGGGTGGAGTTGTACTCGCCGTCGAACACCTGCACCGTCGGGCGAACGGGCATGGTGTTCGGCACCGGCTGGCAGGTGCCGTTCGTCAACGCATATCCGGGCTGGCATGCTACGGGTTGCGGTTGGGGCTGTGGCGCAGGCGATGGCTGCGGTGGCTGCGGTGGCGCGGGTGGATTGGGCCGCTTCTTCGCCGCATTGGCCACGACTGCGGCCGCGACCACGCCCGCCGCTACCGCGAGTCCGCCGATCAGCCAGCCGCTGATCCCCGAGCTTCCCGTTGCCGCCGCCGCATCCGCAGGCAAGGCTTCCGGTTCAGGCTCCGCACCCGCTCCGCGTGCCGCCACCCGCGGCGGCAGCGGTTTCGCACCTGCAGCGATCAAGGCCTCTGCAATGTCGGTTCGCTTCTGTCGCGTCGCGCGCGCAAGCGGCGTCTCGCCGCGCGCTCCCGCCTGATCGGGTTTGGCGCCGCGTGCGATCAGGAGGCGCACCACCTCCATGTTCCCCGCCGCCACCGCCACCAGCAGCGGCGTCTCCCCCACCTGTGTCGCACGCGACGGATCGGCGCCCAGGTTCAGCAGGCGCTCGACAATCAGTTTCGATTTCTGGAATTCCAGCACCGCGAAGGGGCCTGTGGTCTCGACGACGATCGTGGCGGCCATCAGCGGCGTGAGTTTTGTCTTCGCGTCCTCGGCGTTCAGATCGGCACCGCGCGAGACAAGCAGTTCCACCATCGCCGGCATCCTCGGCGAGCCGGGCGACACCGCGATCGGCAGCGGCGCGCGCTGCAGTTCGGGATCGATTGCGTTGGCCGAGACGCCCGCATCCAGCGCCGAACGCGCGCCTTCAAGGTCTTCCGCGAGAATGCTCGTCACCAATGGTGACATCGAAGTCTGTGCACCAGCCGGCGAAAGGCATACCAGCGCAGCGAAAATCCCCGCCGTAAGACACCGCATGAATCGATTCAACACACCACGACCAACGACCACAGCCGCGCCTGCGCCAGTTTCCGGCATTACTTGCTCCCCGTGTTCGCCCGAATGGACACTTCCTTGGGCACCCTCCCACAAGGACCCGCGCAAGCCTTGCTGGACGTTCTTTTATTTATTGCGCGTAATCAATCAGCAACCGGAAGATTCAACCGGTCTCACGCCGCGAACGCATCCCTATCGAATTTTCCCGCACATCCCATAACGGAGATCGATGTCCGCCAGTTGACCGCGTGACCGAAGCAATCGCCCGCAACGTGACGAAATGCACAACACGCGATATTCGGACGCTATCAGCGCGACGACGCGCGGGTCTAGCGTAGATCTACGCGAACGATTTACCGAAGCCGCGCCAGCCGCTCCTTGAACTGCTTGGACGCGAGGAACAGACCGCCGTCGGCCCCGTCGATGAAGTGGAAATGCCGGCCGCCGTAGCCGAACACCAAGCAGGTCATCTGCGCGCGGTCGGACGTGTGGATGCCGTAGACGAGTTCGCCGCGTGCATAGCGCGCGGCGAGCCATGCATCTAACGCCTTTCGCTGCGCGGCGGTGCCCGATAGGATCTGCCGGTAGGCGTCGTTGAACTTGCGCACATCGGTGTTGCGAACCAGCGTCTCCTTGTAGCGTCCCCAGTCGGTCTCGGCGGTGCGGACGCCGAACTTCATCAGCACCATGCCAAGCAGCACGAACCAGCGGGTGCGCATCAGTGCAATCCATTTGCCAAGGGTGCTTCGCCTGGCCGAGCGTATGCCCACTTCATTGGCAAGGCGCGTGCTGTCGAACGCGGGCGCGAGACCTTCGGTCACCACCGGATGGCAGGTTTCGTCGTCTCCATAGATCTCGCGCACCTTGGCGATCAGGTCCGAATAGATCGCACCGGCGCGCCGGATCAGCGTCCGCATTGTTGTCAAGCGCGCGCACCATCAGGCTCACCGTCTCGCCGTGCCGGCTCGGTATGTCCTGCCATCGGCATTCAAAACCCTCGAGGCTGCCGCTCGGCGCGATGCTGCCATCGGCAATGAGGTACTGCCCCGCGCTGGACGGATCCTTGATCAGGCGATCCGCATACGCCATACCGGGCTGCCCCAGCCGAATTCCAGATGACTCATCCAGCCACCGACGCGAACCAGCGGCGGACCGGTACCCGACTTCGAAGGATTTGCAGAACTGGATCTGCTGTCGCGGAATTTTTCTCATGCTGGAAAGAAAACCGCCGTTCGCGGATCAAGGCCCGATCCGGGAACGGCGGTTGTGATCATGCGAATACGCAGTGGATCAGGGCAGAAGCTTCCAGCTTCCGCCCTGCACCGTCACCATCACGCGGGCGCGGCTGTCCGCACCGTTGTGGTCCGAGGGCGTGGTGTTGTAGACGGCGTGCGTGCCCACCACTTCCTTCACGTTCTCCATGCTGTCGCGAAGCGCGGCGCGGAACTCGGGCGTGCCCGGCTTGGCTTTCCTGACCGCGTTGGCGGCCGCCGCCTGCAGCACCAGCCAGCCGTCGTAGGCGTAGCCCGCGAACGGGTTGCGGCCGTCATCGGGGAAGGCCGCGGCGTATTGCCTGAAGAAGTCGAGCGCCACCTTTTTCATCGGGTTCGAATCGGGCAGCTGGTCGGCAACCACCAGCGGGCCGGTGGGCGCGACCATGCCTTCGACGTTCTTGCCGCCGACGCGCAGGAAGTCGCGATTGATCACACCGTGCGTCTGGTAGATCCTGCCCTTGTAGCCGCGCTCGACCAGGGTTGCCTGCGGCAGCACCGCGGGCGTGCCCGAGGCGCCGAGGAACACCGCGTCGGGGTTGGCGGCCATCACCTTGAGCACCTGCGCGGTGACCGAGGTATCGTTGCGTGCATAGCGCTCCTTCGCCACCACCTTGATGCCGGCCGGGCCCACGCCCTGCTCGAGCGCACCCAGCGTCAGGTCGCCCCAGCCGTCGGTGAAGCCGATGAAACCGACGGACTTCACATTTTCCGCCTTCATGTGATCGACGATGCCGCCGATCATCACCGGCAGGCGCTGCGGGATGGTGAAGAACCAGGGCGCCTTGTCGGCGGCGACCACGGTGGGCGACATGCACACCATCGGAATCTTGGCTTCGAGCGCAACGTCGGCCATCGCAAGGCAGGCCGGGGTGTAGGTGGAGCCGAGGATGATGTCGGCCTTGTCTTCGGTGATCAGGCGGCGCATGTGCTTCACCGCCTCGCCGGGATTGCCGGTGTCGTCGAGGACGATCACTTTCGCCGGCTGCCCCCCGAGCATGCGGGTGACGACCTTCTCGTACACGTTGCGGTACGGAATGCTGATCGAGGCGGCCGGGCCGGAGGCGCCGAGCACGACGCCGACGGTGATTTCGGCCTGCGCCGGAACCGCGGCAACCAACAGCGCGCCAGCGACGAGCGAGGCGGCGTTGCGTAGTGTCTTCATGGTTTGCTCCTGAAAGTCCTGAAATGCGATTCCGGTCAATGTCCCCGGGCAAAAATCCCGGGGTCAAGGTGCACCGGGCTGCCGCGGCCGGCATACCGGCGCGAACGGGCGCCTGCAGGATAGGGGCGCCATCGGAAGCCTGTCAAATCGTCGGGGCCGTGCCCGGCACCTCGCCGGCGCTTCAGGCAACCACGCGCCTGCCGTTCGCCGCCGCGCGCGGCCCGATCCGGTCAAGCAGCGCAAGAAGCTCGCTCCTGTCCACCGGCTTGGCGATGAAGTCATCCATGCCCGCCTCCATGCATGCGGCACGCTCCTGCGGGGTCGCCCCGGCACTGAGCGCGACGATCGGCAGGCGGGTCACGCGAATGCCCCGGAATGCAGGCGGATGCGGATATCTGCCGGAAATTGCGCACTTTGCATCCGGAACCTCCTTGATCGGCGCTGGAGAGCAGTCAATTGGATTGCCATTTTCAGCAACTCATCCCTTCGTTTCTGCAAACCGCATCGCCATCCGGATACCTGCCGGTGATCGCCAGGATCTCGTCGGGGTCGTGCACCAAGCGCCGCCACGCATTCGTGGTCGAGCTTCCCCGTCAGCGCCATGATTCCAGGCACGGACATCGGAACCGCAAACGTTGCCGCATGACCGTGGCTGCGCAACCAGCCCGCATGCTCCGGGCTTGCCGCGAGCGCAGGCCCCATG
>CANIEV010000078.1 GCA_947466535.1 Betaproteobacteria bacterium | reverse complement strand
GTGTCCACGGCGTGGAAGAGCTGATCATCGGCATGGCACATCGCGGCCGGCTAAACGTTCTGGTGAACACCCTGGGCAAGTCGCCCGGGGAATTGTTCTCTGAATTCGAGGGCAAGAAGGTCGCCGAACTCGGCACAGGCGACGTCAAGTATCACCTCGGTTTTTCATCCGACATCTCCACACCGGGCGGACCGGTGCACCTGTCGCTCGCGTTCAATCCGTCACACCTTGAAATCGTCAATCCGGTGGTCGAGGGTTCGGTGCGCGCGCGCCAGCATCGCCGCAAGGATCACAACGCGGACAAGGTGCTGTCCTGCCTGATTCATGGTGATGCCGCCTTCGCGGGGCAGGGCGTGATCATGGAAACCTTCAACCTCGCGCTTACCCGCGGATACGGCACCGGCGGCACCGTGCACATCGTGGTGAACAACCAGATCGGCTTCACCACCTCGGACCCTCGCGATACACGTTCGACCACCTACTGCACCGATGTGTCGAAGATGATCGATGCGCCCATCTTCCACGTAAACGGCGACGACCCGGAAGCGGCGCTGTTCGTCACCCAGCTCGCGATGGATTTCCGCAAGGAATTCAAGCAGGACGTGGTGGTCGACCTGGTGTGTTTCCGCAAGCTTGGCCACAACGAGCAGGATGAGCCGTTCGTCACCCAGCCGCTGATGTACAAGAAGATCACCCAGCACCCGGGGACGCGCAAATTCTACGGCGACAAGCTGGTCGCCCAGAACGTGGTTTCGGCCGAGGAGCCCGAACAGCTGATCAAGGACTACCGCCAGGCACTGGACGACGGGCGTTCGACCTCCAGCCCGGTGCTGTCCAACTTCCAGCGCAAGCACGCGGTGGACTGGGCGCCGTTCCTGAACACGAAATGGACTGACTCGGCCGATACCTCCGTGCCGCTAGCGGACCTGCAGCGCCTCGGTGAAAAACTCACCACGATTCCCGAAGGATTCAAGCTGCACCCGACGGTGGAGCGGGTGAACCAGGCCCGCCGCGACATGGCCCAGGGCAAGCGCATGCTCGACTGGGGCATGGCCGAGACTCTCGCCTACGGAACGCTGCTTGCTGCCGGCTACGGCGTGCGCCTCTCGGGGCAGGACTCCGGCCGTGGCACGTTCGCCCATCGCCACGCGGTCCTGCACGACCAGGCGCGCGAAAAATGGGATGCCGGTTCGTTCGTGCCACTGCAACACGTGGCCGAGAATCAGGCCGATTTCGTGGTCATCGACTCGGTGCTTTCGGAAGAGGCGGTGCTCGGCTTCGAATACGGCTACGCCTGCGCCGAACCGAACGAGCTCGTTATCTGGGAGGCGCAGTTCGGCGACTTTGCCAACGGTGCGCAGGTTGTCATCGACCAATTCATCACCTCGGGCGAGGCTAAATGGAGCCGCATGTGCGGCCTGGTCATGTTGCTGCCGCACGGCTACGAAGGGCAGGGGCCGGAGCATTCGTCGGCCCGGCTCGAGCGATATCTGCAACTGTGCGCCGAGCACAACATCCAGGTCTGCGTGCCATCCACGCCGGCGCAGATCTTCCACCTGTTGCGCCGCCAGATGCTGCGCAACTTCAGGAAGCCGCTGGTCGTACTCACGCCGAAGTCGCTGCTGCGCAAACCCGAAGCGGCCTCAAGCCTCAAGGAACTCGCCAAAGGCGAATTCAAGACGGTGATCCCCGAGGTCGATGGGGTCGAGCCAAAGGACGTGACCCGGATCGTCGCCTGTTCGGGCAAGGTCTATTACGACCTGCTCGTGGCACGCCGCGAGCGGCGCCTGGACAACGTTGCGATTATCCGAGTCGAGCAGCTCTATCCGTTCCCGCACAAGCAGTTTGCGGCGGAGATCAAGCGCTACCCTAATGCCACCGAGGTCGTGTGGTGCCAGGAAGAGCCGATGAACCAGGGCGCGTGGTACCAGACGCAGCATTACCTGGTGGAAAACATGCGCAGCGACCAGAAGCTGCATTGCGCGAGCCGTCCGTCGGCCGCGGCGCCTGCAGGCGGTTATTACGCGAAGCACAACGAACGTCAGAAAAAAGTGGTCGACATGGCGTTCGGGAAGTTCAAGGGCTGAGACGCCAGCAAGGGTCCGGTGTTTTTCCACGACGTGTCTTGATAGGGCTTTGCTGACAACGGCAGACGTACCCAAACCAAGCATCCGGCGCGATACGCGCTGAGTTTTTGCAGTCCGGCGCGGCAAGGTCAAGCCGAACCCGCCGAAAAACCAAACGGAGCAAACATGCTGATCGAAGTCAAGGTGCCGCAACTCTCGGAGTCGGTTGCAGAGGCGACCCTTCTCGCCTGGCACAAGAAGGAAGGCGAAGCCGTCAAGCGCGACGAGAACCTCGTCGATATCGAAACCGACAAGGTCGTGCTCGAACTGCCTGCACCTGCCGACGGCGTGCTGGTCAAGATCGTTCTCGCCGACGGCGCGAGTGTCACCTCGGGCAACGTGATCGCCATGCTCGATACCGAAGCCAAGGCAACAGCGTCCGAGTCGGCTCCTGCGCCCGCGGTCAAGCCCGCCCCGGCTGCCGTCGCGCCCACACCCGCCGCTGCCGGTGCCGATGCGCGCCAGGACGCGCGCCTGATGCCAGCAGCCCGAAAGATGGTGGACGAGCAGGGCGTGGATCCGAGCAAGATCACCGGCTCCGGCCGGGATGGGCGGATCACCAAGTCCGACGTCGCCGACGCAGCTGCAGCGAGGGGGTCACAACCCGCAGCAGCCCACGCCGCTGCGCCGCGCGCCGCGCTTGCGCAGGCACCGTCGCCTGTGAGCATCGACAAGATGATCGGCGGTCGTGCGGAACAGCGCGTTCCGATGTCCCGCCTTCGCCAGCGAGTGGCCGAACGGCTGGTGCAGTCGCAGTCCACCGCGGCGATCCTGACCACGTTCAACGAAGTCAATATGCAGCCGGTCATGGACCTGCGCAAGAAATACCAGGACCGATTCGAGAAGGAGCACGGCGTGAAGCTCGGCTTCATGTCCTTCTTCGTCAAGGCCGCGGTGTATGCGCTGAAGAAATACCCGGTGGTCAATGCCTCGGTTGATGGCAACGACATCGTCTATCACGGCTATTTCGACGTCGGCATCGCTGTGGGCAGTGCACGGGGTCTGGTGGTTCCGATCCTGCGCGATGCGGACCAGATGTCCTTCGCCGACATCGAGAAGAAAATCGCCGACTACGGGAAGCGCGCCCAGGAAGGCAAGCTCGGCATCGAGGAGTTGACCGGCGGCACGTTCTCCATCTCCAACGGCGGAGTATTCGGCTCGATGCTGTCCACGCCGATCATCAATCCGCCGCAATCGGCCATCCTCGGCGTGCACGCCACCAAGGAACGCGCCGTGGTGGAAAACGGCCAGGTCGTGGTGCGTCCGATCAACTATTTCGCGATGTCCTACGACCACCGGATCATCGACGGCCGCGAAGCTGTTCTCGCGCTGGTCGCAATCAAGGAAGCGCTGGAAGACCCGGCGCGCCTGCTGCTCGAACTCTGAGACCGGATGCTGCGGAGGGGGGGGGCGCCGCAATGGCGCACCCCGCGAAATCCGCGGCACCGCTCAACACCCCACACGAGGTCCACATGGCTCAAACTTTCGACGTAGTCGTCGTCGGCGCGGGACCGGCGGGATACATCGCCGCCATCCGTTGCGCGCAACTCGGCATGAAAACCGCCTGCATCGAAGGCTGGAAAAATCCCAAAGGGGCTGGTGCGCTCGGCGGCACCTGCCTCAACGTCGGTTGCATCCCGTCCAAGGCATTGCTCGAATCGTCCGAAAACTACGAACGCGTCACCCACAAATTCGATGCGCACGGCATCAGCATCAGCGGCGCGAAGATGGACGTCGCAAAAATGGTCGCGCGCAAGGACGGAATCGTTTCCAAGATGACCCAGGGCATCGAGTACCTGTTCAAGAAGAACAAGATCACCTGGCTCAAGGGCTGGGGAAAGCTCGCGTCGCGGGATGCGGCCTGGAAACTCGAAGTCACCAGCGATGCCGGCGCGGAAACGGTGGAAGCCAAGTACGTAATCATCGCCACCGGATCCAAGGCGCGTCATCTACCGGACGTTCCGGTGGACAACAAGGTCGTCTGCGACAACATCGGAGCACTCGAATTCACCGAAGTTCCCGAGCGCCTCGGCGTGATCGGCGCGGGCGTGATCGGACTGGAACTCGGCAGCGTCTGGCGCAGGCTGGGCTCGAAAGTCACGATTCTCGAAGCGCTGCCCGGTTTCCTCGCTGCTGCGGACGAACAGGTCTCCAAGGCGGCCTGGAAGGTGTTCACGCAGGGGCAGGGCTTAGACATTCAGCTCTCCTGCAAGATCGGCAAGATCACGACCGGAAAAAAAGGCGTGAGCGTCGAATACACCGCCGCCGACGGCTCGGCAAAAAAACTGGATTGCGACAAGCTGGTGGTGTCGATCGGCCGCATTCCGTGCAGCGACGGGCTGGGCGCGGAGAATGTCGGGCTCAAGCTTGACGCCCGCGGCTTTGTGGAAGTCGACGATCATTGCCGCAGCAACCTGCCGAACCTGTTTGCGATCGGCGACGTGGTTCGCGGCCCGATGCTTGCGCACAAGGGCGAAGAGGAAGGCGTGATGGTTGCCGAACTCATCGCCGGCCAGAAGCCGCATATCGACTACAACACGATCCCCTGGGTGATCTACACCTCGCCTGAGATCGCCTGGGTGGGCAAGAACGAGCAGCAACTGAAGGCAGCGGGCATTCCCTACCGGATCGGCCAATTTCCGTTCGCGGCCAACGGGCGCGCGCTCGGGCAGGACGAGCCCGACGGCTTCGTCAAGATGCTTGCGCACGAGAAGACCGATGAAATCCTCGGCGTACACATCATCAACACGCATGCCTCCGAACTGATCGCCGAGGCCGTCGTCGCGATGGAATTCCGTGCCTCATCGGAAGACATCGCGCGCATCGTCCATGCACATCCGTCGCTGTCGGAGGTGATGCACGAAGCCGCGCTCGCGGTCGACAAGCGGGCGCTGAACATGTAGGAGGGCAGCCAGGGGCCCGGCACCGGGCCTTCGCCTTTTCCCCTGCACTCATCACGATGAACGATTCCGCGTCCGACAACGCCGTCGCAGCCGATGTTGCGGCAGCCGCAGAAGGCGGGCGTGTCTCGGTACTCGAGTTCTATCGCGGAGTGCTCGACCGCCGCGGCTTCATCGCCGATGCGGCGCAGTTCCGCGCAGTCGAGCGCCTGCAACAACTCTACGAGGAATGGACCGACTACAAGCAGAAGCGCCGCAGCGCGCTTCGGCGCCTTGTCGTCCGCCCGGAGCTGCCACGCGGCGTGTACCTCTGGGGCGCGGTGGGGCGGGGCAAGAGCTTCCTCATGGACAGCTTCTATTCCTGCCTGCCGCTGGTGCGAAAAAAGCGCGTGCATTTCCATGACTTCATGCGCGAGGTGCATCGCGAACTGGAAGATCTGAAAGGCCAGGAAGATCCGCTCACCGCTCTTGCGGGACGGTTAGCGCTTCGCTACCGCCTGATCTGCTTCGACGAGATGCATGTAAACGACATAGCCGACGCGATGATCCTTGGCAGGCTGCTCAGGCGCACCATGGACCTCGGCGTCGTCTACTGCATGACATCGAACTACGCGCCGGACGACCTGTACAAGGACGGGCTGCGGCGCGACCACTTCATGCCGACGATAGCGCTGCTGAAGGAGCGCCTCGACATCATCCAGGTCGACAGCGGCATCGATTACCGCCGTCGTGCGCTCGAGCAGGTGAAGATGTACCTCACGCCGGCCGGCCCCGAGGCGGACAAGGCACTGGGTGACGCCTTTGGCCGGATTGCCGAAGTCGAAGACGAGTCGCCCGAGCTGAAAATGGAAGGCCGCGTTATACCGTGCCGGCGGCGCGCCGGAGGGGTGGTGTGGCTTGACTTCAAGGTGATCTGCGGCTGGGGCCGCTCGCAGCACGACTATCTCGAACTATCGCGGCGTTTCCACACCGTGATCGTGTCCGACGTGCCCCGCATGGGCCTGGAACAGGCGGACGAAGCTCGCCGCTTCACCCTGCTCGTCGATGTCCTGTACGACAATCGAGCCAAGCTGATTCTTTCCGCCGAAGGCGGGCCGTTGGACCTGCTGCGCGGCGGCGACGCCTCGCGCGATTCGCGGCTCAAGGCGATGGTGTTCGAATTCGACCGGACCGCAAGCCGGCTGATTGAAATGCAGTCGAAGGTCTACCTCGAGCAGGAACGCAGGGAAACCGCTTAAGGAGAGCCTGAACAAAGGGGCGATGCCCCCTTGTAAATCCCCCACTTCAGAGGGAAGCTCTGCTTAAAATCTGATTGACTAGAGCTTCCTTAAGTAACGCAGGAGGGGTAATGAGCACGACCGAGAGCTTCAAGGCATACCGCATCCACGAAGTCGACAAGAAGGTTTCCCCACGGTTCGAGCAACTCGCGCTCGCCGACGTCGATCCCGGCGAAGTTCTGATTCGGGTTGCGTACTCAAGCGTCAACTACAAGGACGCGCTCGCCGCGACCGGAGCGGGCCGGATCATCCGGCGTTTCCCCTGCGTGGGCGGTATCGACCTCTCGGGCACGGTCATCGAATCCTCCGATCCGAAGTTCACCCGGGGCGATGCGGTAATCGCCACCAGCTACGACATCGGCGTGGCGCATAACGGCGGCTACGCCGAGTACGCGCGGATTCCTGCCGCCTGGGTGGTGCCGATGCCCAAGGGCCTGAACCTCTTTGATGCGATGGCGCTCGGCACCGCGGGCTACACCGCGGCGCTCGGCGTGGTGCGAATGGAGCAGAACGGCCTTGCGCCGGGGAACGGTGCGGTGATCGTCAGCGGTGCCACCGGCGGCGTGGGGTCGATCGCCGTCGATATCCTGAGCGGGCTCGGCTACCACGTGGTCGCGCTCACCGGCAAGGAAGCAGAGACCGCCTACCTGAAAAGCCTTGGCGCGGCGGAGGTGATGCTCCGGCAGAGTCTCGACCTGACGAAAATCCGCCCGCTCGACAAGACGCTCTGGGCGGGGGCCGTGGACAACCTTGGCGGCGATGTGCTCGCCTGGATCGCAAGCAATATGAAACAGCACGGGGTCATCGCCTCGATCGGACTCGCCGCGAGCATGACGCTCAACACGACGGTCGCGCCCTTCATCCTGCGAGGCGCGAGCCTGCTCGGGATCGACTCCGGCTACACGCCAATGCCGCTGCGAAGCGAAGTCTGGCGGCGGCTTGCCACCGACATGCGCCCCAGGCATCTCACGGCGATGACCCGCACGATCGCCTTCGACGATCTGCCCGGCGTGTTCGACGATTTCATCCAGTCGCGGGTCCGGGGACGCATCGTGGTGGACCTCGCGGCCTGATTTTTTCCCGGTTTGGCGGAGCCATATCCTGACAATCTGTGAAAAATATCCAGCATTGGTGCTGCAAAGCAGGCGTTTAACTGACATGGGCAGTTTTCCGGCCACGACATTTGAGGCATGACAAACCGGGCAAAATCCGGGCGCCTAGAATTCGGCGCTCAGGACCCAGGTCCCGGTAGATGATGCGACAAAGGAGAGGAAGGTCATGACTAGCTGCAAGGAGTTTCATCGCCGTTCGATCGAGGATCGCGACGGGTTCTGGACCGAACAGGCCGCGCTTGTCGACTGGCACAAGCCGTTCTCCAAGGTGCTCGACTACAGCCGTCCGCCGTTTGCGAAATGGTTCGTCGGCGGCGAGACCAATCTCTGCCACAACGCGGTGGACCGCCATCTCGCCGCCCGCGGCGACCAGAAGGCCATTGTCTACATCTCCACCGAAGTCGACCGCGAGATCAGCTATACCTACCGCGAATTGCACGCGGAAGTGAACCGCTTGGCCGCGATCATGCTCGGCATGGGCGTGAAGCGTGGTGACAGGGTGATCATCTACATGCCGATGATTCCCGAGGCGGCGTTCGCGATGCTCGCCTGCGCGCGCATCGGCGCGATCCATTCGGTGGTGTTCGGCGGGTTCGCCGCCGCCAGCCTTGCGGCACGCATCGACGACGCGAAGCCGTCGCTGATGATCACGTCGGACGCCGGAATGCGCGCCGGCAAGATCGTCCCGTACAAACATCTGGTGGATGAGTCCATACGACTTGCGAAGCATCCGCCGTCGAAAGTGCTCCTTGTTGATCGCAAGCTGGATCCGGGCATGACACGCGTGGAAGGGCGCGATGCCGATTACGCGACGCTGCGCGCGCAGCACATGAACGCGCAGGTGCCGGTGACCTGGATGGAGTCGAGCGAACCGTCGTACATCCTGTACACCTCGGGCACCACCGGCCATCCCAAGGGCGTGCAGCGCGATGTCGGCGGCTACACCGTGGCGCTCGCCGCCTCGATGAAACACATCTACTGCGGTGCGCCCGGCGAGACCATGTTCACGACCTCGGACATCGGCTGGGTCGTGGGGCATTCATACATCATCTACGGCCCCCTGCTTGCGGGCATGACCAGCATTCTCTATGAAGGCACGCCGATCCGGCCGGATGCCGGCATCTGGTGGAAGATCGTGGCCGACCACAAGGTGAGCGTGATGTTCTCGGCGCCCACCGCGATTCGCGTCCTGAAGAAGCAGGACCCGGCCTTCCTGAAGAAGTACGACCTCTCGGCCCTGCGCCACCTGTTTCTCGCCGGCGAGCCACTGGATGAACCGACGCATTCCTGGATCACCGAGGCGCTCGGCCGGCCGGTGATCGATCATTACTGGCAGACCGAAACCGGTTGGCCGATTCTCTCCTCGATGCCCGGGATAGAGGCGACACCGGTGAAATTCGGCAGCCCGTCGTTCCCGGCCTACGGCTACGACCTGCGGCTTCTGCGCGAATCGGACGCAAGCGATGCGGCCGATGGCGAGAAGGGCGTGGTGGCGATCGTGCCACCTCTGCCGCCGGGCTGCATGACGACTGTCTGGGGCGACGACGCCCGTTTCGTCAAGACCTACTTCTCCACCTTCAGCTCCAAGCAGGTGTACTCCACCTTCGACTGGGGAATTCGCGACAAGGACGGCTACTACTTCATCCTCGGCCGGACGGATGACGTGATCAACGTCGCCGGGCATCGGCTCGGAACGCGAGAAATCGAGGAAGCGGTGAGTGCGCATCCCAACGTGGCGGAAGTCGCGGTCGTGGGTGTCGCCGACAACCTGAAGGGTCAGTTGCCGATTGCCTTTGTGGTGCTGAAGGATGTCTCCAGAACAGCCACCCCGGAACTTCGCGCTCAGGCGGAAAAAGACGTGATGGCAACCGTGGACAAGCAGCTCGGTGCAATCGGACGGCCGGGCAGGGTGCATTTCGTCACCGCACTGCCCAAGACCCGCTCGGGCAAGATGCTGCGCCGATCGATCCAGGCACTCGCCGAGGGCCGCGACCCGGGCGATCTCACGACGATCGAAGACCCGACCGCGCTGGAGCAGATAAAATCCGTGCTCGCCGCAAAATGACGCAGCGATACCGTTGAACAATTCGTTGAACAATCGCCCCATCGACCCACCGACCCCAATCCGGAGATTTCATGAGAACCCGTCCCGCACTCACCGCCGACGACGTGAAGACGATCCTCGCCGCCTGCGAAGCCGAAGCCGCCAAGAACAAGTGGGCGGTATCGATCGCCGTTACCGATGAAGCCGGCTACATGCTCGGCTTCACCCGCACCGACGGCGCCGGCGGCATCACCGCCGAAGTTGCGCACCTGAAAGCCAAGGGCGCCGCACTCACCGGCCGTCCGAGCAAGTTCTTCGAAGACCGCCTGAAGGATCGCGTCGCTTTCCTGAAATTCCCGGCCGGTATCCCGATCCAGGGCGGCGTGCCGCTTCTCTATCAGGGCGAGCGCGTGGGGGCGATCGGCGTGTCCGGTGTGCAGTCGCACGAGGACGAGCAGATCGCGGACGTCGGCGCAGCCACCATCAAGTAATCGATCCTTAAGAAGCGCTGCGCGGACTAAAGGCCGAGCAGCGAACGCATCGCCCGAAAGTAGGGCGGCCAGACCAGCGCCGCCACGACCACGGCGGTAGCCAGTCCCGCCCAGCCGAGGTGGCGCATGCCCGGGGCGGCGCCGTTCAGCAGGGTGCGCGCGGCAAACGCAAGTCCGGTAAGCGTCCAGAGCGGCGGCACGAGCAGAAACGGCGCCATGAACCAGTAACCGATGCTCGACAACTCGGGGCGCGGCCACGAGGGCATTTCACCTGCGAGCAATCCGGTCAGTGTTCCCGCACCGATTGCGCCGAGCAGATTGACCATCAGCACGCGGCCGGGCGAGGGGGTGGGATTGGGCTCCTGCAGGCCATCATCGATCGCTTTCCCCGTATTTCCGGCCTCATTTCCGAACTCGCTTCCGGACTCGTTTTTCGATTCGTTCTCGGAACTCTTCACGCGCGCCCCCCGAGCTCGCCGAGCGTCCGGGACAATTCCCCCGCCGCCTGGCGCACGCTCGCCAGAATATTCTTGCGGATGCTCTCGCTAAGCCTGAATGCCGGGCCCGCGACCGTAAGCGCACCAACGGCGGAACCTGCATCGCTCACCAGAGCCGCCGCCGCCCACACGCCGTCATCGACCTCCGCCTCGCTGGTGGACCAGCCCTGGCGCGCGAGCGGTTCGAGTTCGCGAAGCAGCTTCTGCCGCGCGCTGCGGGTGAGCTCCTGCGCGTGTCGGTCTGCATAGGCTTCCTGTTCGGCGCGCGTAAGGCTTGCAAGCAGCAGCTTCGCACCGGCGCCGGCATGCAGAGGCATCGGATGTCCCGGGGTAAACGAGAGTCGCACCGGATGCGAGGACTCCGCGAGTTCGGTGCATACCACATGGTCCCCCGCACGGCGCAGGAACAGCGCCGACTCTCCGCAACTCGCGCGTAAGGCCTCCAGCACCGGGCGAAGCTGTGCGCTCAGGCCGTTGGTGAGTTGCGCCGCGTGGGCGAGGCCCATCACCCGGGGGGTGAGCTGGTAGGCGCCGTCGCCGGTCTCCGCGAGCAGGCCCATGCTGCGCAGAAGCGCGACGTAACGATAGGCGGAGGAGAGCGGCACGTCGGCTGCATCCGCGAGCTCATCCACGCGCGCCACCGGGCGCTGCGGGCCGAAGGCGAGCAGTACCCGCAGCACTTTCGCGGCACTCGCACCGGCGTATGCTGCATCAGCGTCTTTACCGTCGCTGCGGTTTCGCGTAGATTGTTGGAATCGCATTCTCATTGGCTGAGAATAGCGCGTTTGCCCGGGCTTTGTAAGTGGCAGTGCCGGGCACGCAAAAACCGTTGGTGGTGAGTCTTAAACATCCGGTGGCCGCCGCGTGAGCCGCAGCAGCCTTCACAAACGACTTACAAGGAAAATCGATGGAAGCCCTGTTTCGCAATGCACCGATCATGGTCAAGAACGACGAGGTCCGCCGCGGCCTGTGGGATCTTTCCCGCGCGCACCGCATTCTCGACATGGAAGGCCAGAATGACATGGCCTGGGGCCACGCCTCGATGCGCGATCCCTGGGGCCGCGGCGTCTGGCTCAAGCGCGGCAACCTCGGCCTCGAAGAGGTGTTCGAGAATGATTACATCCTGATCGATTTCGACGGCAACGTGCTCGGCGGCGAAGGCGTGCGCCACCTCGAATGGCCTATTCATACTGAAGTGCTGCGCGGGCGTCCCGATTTTGATTTCGTGGTCCATACCCATGCGCCTTGGGCGACGATGTTCTCTGCCTGCACCGGCGAGATCCTGCGCCCCTACACCAACGAGGGCTGCTGGTTCACCGAGCATCCGCCGCACTACATGAAGACCAGCGACCTGATCGATACGATCGAACTCGGCCGCGAAATGACCCAGGTGATGGGCAAGTCCGAAGGCGTATTCATCCGCAATCACGGGCTGGTGGTCGGGGGCAAGACGGTGAAGGACATGGTGCTGGGGGCGCATTTCCTCGAAAAAGCCTGTCGCGTTCAGTTGCAGCTCGGCATGTCGGGCATCAAGCACACCTATCCCGACAAGGCTGAGGTCGACCGCAAACGCAAGCAGATTTTCCCGCAGCGTGCCCGCGACAATTGCTGGGACTACCTCAATCGCAAGCTCGACCGCCTCGAAGGTACGGTCGGCAGGGACAAGGGCGAGAACTGCTGATACAGCAGGCACAAGGCCCATCCACCACAACCCACATCCCAGGAGACTGCATGGATTCGCTTCGACTTAGGACCGCACTCGCAGGGTTCGCACTGGCGGCGGGCAGCCTGCTTGCCGCACCGGCGGGCGCGCAAACTGTCATGAAAATGGCGAGCGCCACGATCAACGACGTGCAGCACGAATGGCTGCGCAGGTTCGACGCCGCGCTCAAGCAGCGCGTCGGCGACAAGCTCAAGGGCGAGATCTACCCCGCGAGCCAGCTCGGGCAGATTCCGCGCATGGTCGAAGGCGTGGCGTTGGGCACGATCGAGTCGTTCGTGACGCCGACCGCCTTCCTCGTGGGTCTGGAACCGCGTTACCAGACCTTCGATGCGATAGGCGTGTTCCAGTCTCCCGAGCACCTGAACAAGATCCTCACCGACGAAGGCTACCGCCGGCGCATTCTGGCTTTCGGCGAAGCCAAGGGGCTCAAAGGCGTGGGCGTGTTCTACAACAGCCCGGTGGTCGTGCTGTCGCGCAAGCCGGTGCGCACGCTCGCCGATTTCAGGGGTCAGAAGATCCGCGTCTTCGGCACGCCGATGCAGATCGAACCGATGAAATCGCTCGGCGCCTCGCCGGTGCCGATGGCCTTCGGCGAAGTCATGCCGGCGCTGCAGAACGGCACGATCGACGGCCTGCTTGCCGGCATCCCGGTGCTGACGCCGTTCAAGTTCTATGACGCGGCCAAAGCGGTTACCGAAATTCATCCGGCGATCGTGGTGTCAACGCTCGTCGTCAACAAGAAGTGGTTCGATGGCCTGCCGGCTGATCTGCAGACGGCGATCACGGAAACCGGCACGCGCATCGATCGCGAGGCCTACAGCTTCGCATCGGCCTTCATCGACAAGGCCAACAAGGACTGGGTTGCCAACGGCGGCCAGCTCCTGCATCTGTTGGCGCCGGAACAGGCAAAGATGATGACTGATCTCAAGGCACTGGGGACGCAACTCCTGTCGGCGAACCCGGCGGTGAAGGCAGAGTACGACGAACTGCTCAAGCTCGCCGACAAGTACAAGTAACGAATCCAATCTTTCAACGGAGAATCTCTCATGGCCACTGTCACCAAGCTCAAGCCGCGCGCGCAAACGCCGGCGCAGGAACTGCCCGGTCACCTGCTCGCGGACGCCGACCGTCCGGAACACCGCTATCTCGGCTCGAAGCTGCTGGAACTGCTCACCAGCGGCGAACTGCCGCGCGCCGCGCTCAAGGACTACGCCATCGAACGCTGGGCGTTCCAGGCGCATGCGAATCCGGCGATGATGCTGTCCCACACGGCATATCTCGAAGGCGATGACGTCGAGCACCTGCTCGAGAACGCCTACGACGAGATCTTCCGCCTCGCAGGCGAGGGGGATCACCCGGGTCTGTGGGTGCAGTTCGCCAAGCTGCTCGGCGCGACTGACCGCGAACTCGACGAAGTGTCGAAGAAGCCACTCGCCGAAGTAATCGGCTTTCCGCGCACCATGACCTATTTCTGCCGCCAGAGCGCCGCGATGGGCATCGCCACCTGGTGGGGCGACGAGAAGCAGTTGCCCGAAGCGCACGGAGCAACGGCGCTCGCGCTAACCAAGTTCTACGGTTGCTCGGACGCGACCGTCGAATACTTCTACGAGCACGTGCGCGCCGACATCGAGCACACCGAGCATTCGTTCAGCCTGTTCGACGGCTACGTCAACAGTCGCAAGGACGTAGTTCGAGGCCGCCGTGCCGCTGCGGTCACGCTCTGGGCATGGCGCGAAATGCACGACGGCATCCTGCGTGCGGCCAAGAAGAAACACGACTTCTGATGGGCTCAGTGTCTCCAACCCTGCTCACGCCGGTCGAATGCCGCCTGCCGCACATCATGCTGTCGGCGGTCGAGACGGTGAGCGAAAGCAAGGGTCTGCCGCTTGCACTGTTCTTTCACGGCATAACCGCGAACGCCTACGTGTTCCAGCCGGTGCTCGACCAGCTCGCAGCCGAATTCCGCTGCGTGTCGGTGGACCAGCGCGGTCACGGGCGCTCAGACAAGCCTGCCTCGGGCTACGGTGCCGAAGCATTCGCCGAAGACTTGGCCGCACTGGTGCGGCATTTTGGCGGCCGTCCGGCACTTATCGTCGGGCATTCGCTGGGTGCGCGCAACGGTATCGTCGCGGCAGCTAAACACCCTTCGCTGATCGCAGGCGTGGTGGCAATCGACTTCACGCCCTACATCGAAGACCAGGTCTTCACCGACCTCGAAAATCGCGTGAACGGTGGTGATCGCGTGTTTCAGGATGTGGAGGAGGTTAAGAGCTACCTTGCCGGCCGCTACAAGCTGATGCCGGCCGATGCGGTGGAGCGCCGCGCCCGCTGGGGTTATCGCCCGGTGGAAGGCGGACTGCGCCCGCTCGCCGATCCAGGCGCGATGACACAGATCGCGGCCGGACTGCGCGAAGACCTGGTCGCGCCGCTGCGCGCGGTCAAGGTGCCGGTCCTGCTGATGCGCGGCAAGGAGTCCAAGCTGGTGTCGCCTGCGGCATTCGCGAAGACCCGCGCGCTGCGCGCGGACCTACCGGCGGTCGAGATCGAACACGCCGACCACTATGTGCCCGAGGAAGAACCGAAGGCCACCGTCGACGAGATACGCAAGTTCTGGAAATCCTCGGTGCTGGGCATGGGTACGGCCAGCATCAACTGACTGATCAACTCAACGCAAGAGAGAAAACATGAAAAACCAGCCTCGTGGCATCAAATGGTCGGCGCCGGTGCTGATCAAGAAACAGGGCAACGACCTGATCGTCGTCGTGCCCGCGCAGGTGTCAGCAAGCCTCGACGCGAAGGCGGGCGATGTTCTCAATTTCACCGAGTTGCCCGATGGCTCGGTGCAGGTGTGGCGCGTGAAGAAGGGCACCTATTCGTCGCTGGATGATTTCGGCTCGGAGAGGAAGGCGCCTGCGAAACCCGCGACCAAATCCGCCAAACCGGGCAAGAAAAAGGGAGGCAAAAGCAAATGAGCTCGACCGACGTGAAAGTCCAGGCCAGCGGCGCGCCGCTGGAACTTCTCGCGAGCGACTCGCGCGCACCCGAAAACCGGATCGCCGACCACCCGGTCTGGGCCGCCGCGCTGTCGGGGGCGATGCCCAAGGCGCAGCTCAAGCGCCTGCTGCTCAATTTCTACCCGGCGCTTGCGGGTCGCGGGCGCTACGCGTTCGCCGCCAAGGTATCGCAGATCAGCGCAAACGACGGGAAGGAACTGTTCCTCGCGCTCTACGACGTGCTGAAGAAGCCGGAGGCCAACGCCGATGAGGGCTGGCGCTCGGTTCTCGCCGCGCTAGGCGCAACCGATGCGGAGATCAAGGCTGCGCTCGCCGCACCGTCAGCAGAGGCAGAAGACCTGGTCGATGTGATCCGTGACCACGGACTGAAGTCCGGTCCGTGCGAGGCCGCCTGCATCGCGCACATGCTCGAGCGCCACCTGCCCAAGCTCTGGGGCAAGCTCGCCGACAGCCTTGCCAAGAACTACGGAGTTAAGAAGGACGCGCTGGTGTACCTGCGCTACGAGGCCGACCGCGCTGACAAGGTCGACAAGTGGGTCAAGCACCTGGTCAACGCCTACGTCGTCCCCGCCGATTCGTTCAAGGTATTCGAAGGCCGTCGCGCTGCGCGCGAGGCGTTGTGGGCCTGGACGGTTCTTACCGAAACGGTGCAGTAAGCCGCGGTGAGTACGCCGCTCCTGCAACGGGAGCGGCGGCAGCGACTGGCATGCGCCTTTCGGGTGAATCCGGCAAGGATGTTGAACATTTATTTTGGAACCCCAGCGCCCATGCGTGAAAGCGGCCAGGTTACGTACAATTCTTGTACAATTTTCCTGCAAATTCCGTGCTTAGCCACCGCGCGGGGCTAAGCGAACTAGGCACCCGGGAGTTCCGGCAGCATGCCCAGAGTTGCCGGCCGGGTTTCGATATCGGCACGGTGCCGGAGTTCGGCACTGGCGATGTCCGGCGCGGATCGCGGGGCAGTATCCGTTGGCCGGGACGCCAGGCAGTTGACTCGTTTGCCGGTCCTGCGGGCAGGCGCGGCGTTGCTGCTCAGGCAGCAGGCTTGTCGTCAGCGGTGGCGACAGCTTCGCCTTCGCCTTCGGTTTCGACGTTATCACCCTGGTCTTCGCCCTCGTTACCGGTGTTCTCACCTTCGCCGGAGGCGGAAGCTTTCTTCAATTTCTTGGCTTCTTTTTTCTGCTTTTTCGCCAGGTCGCGCTGACGTTTTGCGAATTCGTAATTGGGCTTCGCCATCGGGCCATCCTTTGTGAAGTAGGTGTAGGGAGGGGTGGATGCCGCGGCTGCTGGTGTCAAAGCTGCCGAAAAACTGTTGAATTATAAGCTGTTTTTCCCTCTTACGCCGCAGTGCTAGCGATCCGGAAACACGTATGTTCCTGCCTGGCATTGGTTTGAAATCGTTAGGGACCGGCGCAGACTTCCATTGGCTGAAGTTCCTTCCGGTAGCGGGAGGCGCGTTGCACGTAACCGTCGGCGATGCGCATCAGCCACTCCTGTTCCTCCGGTTTCAGATCACGCACCACCTTGCCCGGCGCCCCCAGCACCAGCACGCCGGGAGGAATCTCCTTGTCCTCCGCGACCAGAGCTCCTGCACCGATGATGCTGCCCGCACCGATTTTCGCGCCGTTGAGAATGATCGAATTCATGCCGATCAGGCTGCCGTTTCCGATCGAGCAGCCGTGCAGCATTGCCTTGTGCCCGACGCTGACGTCGTTGCCGAGAATCAGCGGCCGGTCAGGATCGGAGTGCAGCACCGATCCGTCCTGGATGTTGCTGCGCTCACCTATGTTGATTATTTCGCGATCGCTGCGGATCACCACGTTGAACCAGACGCTCGCCTGATGCCCGAGTGTGACCGAGCCGATCAGCGAGGCGGTGGGGGCGACGTAGTACTCCGCGGGGAATACGGGGCGGCGATCGCCAAGCGAGTAGATGGGCATGTTATGGGAGCCTGCAAAATTGGGGATAGGAAAAACCAGGGAACAGCGGCTGATCTTAACAAAGCGTCTTCGCGGAAAAATCGTCGTGGAATGCATGCTTGGTATGATCCGGCACCATGAAACCGAGCCAATCCGAGTACATCGACATTCGCGGCATCCGCTACCACGTGCGCAGCTGGGGCCGCGCAGGCGCGCCGAAGCTCTTCATGCTTCACGGCTGGATGGACGTGTCGGCATCGTTCCAGTTTCTCGTGGACGAAATGAAAGGCGACTGGCAGGTGTTCGCGCCCGACTGGCGCGGCTACGGTCTTACCGGCCCCACAGGGGCGGACTGCTACTGGTTTCCGGACTACTTCGTCGATCTCGACCGGCTGCTCGATCATTTCGAACCCGATCGCCCCGCGACACTCATCGGCCACAGCATGGGCGGACACATCGCCGGCCTGTATTCGGGCATCCGTCCCGAACGCGTGGGCCGCTTCGTGAACCTCGAAGGATTCGGCATGGCCGATACCGAGCCCACCAGGGCGCCCGAGCGCTACCGGAAATGGCTGGACGAAATGCGCGCGCCGGAGGGCTTCAAGGACTACGCGAACTTCGACGAGCTCGCGCAGCGGCTGCAGAAGAACAACCCGCGCCTGACCGCGGAACGCGCCGCCTTCCTCGCCCCGCACTGGGGGCGCAAGAATGCCGCGGGTCGCGTGGAACTGCTGAGCGACCCTGCGCACAAGATCGTGAACCCGGTGCTGTATCGGGCGGAGGAAACGTTTGCCTGCTGGCGCAATGTCAACGCGCAGGTGTTCTGGGTGCAGGCGGAAAAGACCAAATCACTCGATTTTCTCAAGCTCGACGCGCAGGCGATCGGCGAGCGAAAGAAGATGTTCGAGCATCTGCGCGACGTGATGATTCCCGATGCAGGCCATATGGTTCATCACGACCAGCCGGAGTTGCTTGCCCGTGAAATCGAGAGTTTCCTGCACGGAACACCGGCGACCTGACGCGCGCGCCCACCTCGCCGGATTCCGCCGGTGCATGACGGCGGCAGAGGCGGGTGGCAGGGAGTAAACTCGTTAGATGGCCTCTGCCGCAAATTTCGATCTCCATTCGCATTCCACCGCTTCGGACGGTCTGCTTTCACCCTCGGAGCTGGTGCGTCGCGCGCACGAACGCGGCGTAACTGCGCTCGCACTCACC
>CANIEV010000077.1 GCA_947466535.1 Betaproteobacteria bacterium | reverse complement strand
TTCGTGGGCGAAAAGTTCGCTTTTCTTGGCGTCCTTGGCATTCTTGGCGCCTTGGCGGTTCAGAAAAATTCTGTGGGAGTACGTGTCAGTTCAACGCCCGGAAAGCCGCACCAATGCGGGGCCTTTTTTGCAGATTGTCAGGATATACGGCGCTGATTTTTCGTGAAAATCGTCAATTCGCCTTGACCAAACTAGTTCAGTGCGGAACTATTCAGGGGTGAATCAAAATGACATTCCCCCGAGTTCCTGGCAGCACTTCGAGCTCGGCCTTGCGCGTGTTGCGGCGCGACTGGGCGAGACACCCCCGCAGCAGGTGATGGTGCTACGCATGGCCAAGATGGTGGCCAAGCGCCTTCAGGAAGACCTCAACCGCGAGCTCGCGGCCTGGCGCCTCACCGATGCGAGCTTCACCGTGCTGGTGGTGATCTTTTCCGAGCCCGAGGGCGGCATCAACCCGTCCTCGCTCAGCAACATTCTCGGCGAATCGCGCGCCAACATCACCCGGCTCACCGACGAACTGGAGGCGCGGCGCCTGATCCTGCGCCGTCCCGCGACCGCCGACAGGCGCCGCATCGGACTCGATCTCACGCGTAGTGGCGAGAAGCTGGTGCGCGAACTGCTGCCCGCGATGTGGCGGCATTACGGCCGGCTCTGCCGCGATCTGAGTGTCGCGGAGATGCGTACGATGGAACGCTCGATGAAAAAGGTGCTCGCGGATCTGGATTTGCGGCCGCGAAAGCCCGACTCCGCCGGGACGCAACCCGACGCCGCACGCAACAAGGTGCCGCGATGAGCCGGTGCATCCTGAGTGCTGCATCGGTAGTGCTGATGGCGTCCCTCATCGCCTGCGCGCCGGTTCCGCCGCGTCCGGAGTCGGTCGCCGCGATCGCAACGCCCGAAAGCATCGGCCTCGCGAAAGCGCCGGTGATTCCCTGGCCCGCTGCCGACTGGTGGCGCGGCTATGGTGATCCGCAACTCGAACGTTTGATGACAGAAGCACTTGCCGGTTCGCCCGGCGTGCGCCTTGCCGCCGCGCGCGTGCGCGAAGCGGATCGTCGCGCGGAACTTGCCGCGGCGAACGCCGGCGTGTCGCTTACGCTGAATGGCGTCTCGTCGCGCGAGCGCAATACCGGCAACGGCATCATCCCGCCGCCGTTTCGTGGCGCGATGATGACCAACAGCCGGCTTGCGATCGACTTCTCGATGGAGATCGACTGGTGGGGCCGCAACCGCGGGCTGATCGAATCCGCAATCGGGCAGAAGCTTGCCGCGCAGGCCGATGCCGCTGCGGCTCGCGTCATGCTTGCCTCGGCGATCGTCCAGGGCTATTTTCAGATTCAGGCAGACATCCGCAGGCTTTCCGCGGCGCGGGCGTTGGTTTCGGTCCGCGAGCAACTCGCCGCTCTGGATGACGCGCGAATCGCCCGCGGCCTCGACACGGCTCTGATCCGACGGCAGCGCGAGGGCGAAATCGCTTCCGGCCGGCTGCAGGTTGAAGTCATCGAGGCAGGGCTCGCGCTCGCGCACAACCAGATTGCAGCGCTTGCCGGAAAGGCGCCCGGGGCGATTCCGGCGATCGTCGAGGCGCCGCTTGCGGAGGTCCGGTTCGCATCTGCTGCCGAGGTGCCGGTGGACCTCGTCGGCAGGCGCGCCGATATTGCGGCCAGCCGCTGGCGGGTCGAGTCGGCGGCGCGACTCGAAGACGCGACGGTGGCGCAGTTCTATCCGAACCTGAGTCTCTCCGCGTTCGCCGGGTTTTCCGCGATCGGTCTGGTCAATGTGATCCGCGGCGGCAGCGGGATCTACGGCGTGGCGCCCGCGCTTCACCTGCCACTGTTCGACAGCGGACGGTTGGCGGCGAATCTCGGCGTGCAGCGCGCGCAGATCGACACAGCGGTGGAGCAGTACAACCAGACACTCATCGATGCGGTTCGCGAGGCCGCGGATCAGATGGCGCTCCTGCGCTCGGTCGCGATCCAGCGGCAGCGTGCGGAGGAAGGATTGACCGCCCTGCGCGCGCTTCTCGATCTGTCGCAGGCGCGTCTCGATGCCGGGCTTGCCGACGCATCGCAAACCCTGAACGTCCGGCTGCAGCTTCTGGCGCAGGAGGACGCGCTTGCCGCGTTGCGCGGGCGACAGCTCGCGGCCGACGCGTTGCTCGCGCGTGCCCTTGGCGGAGGGTACGGAGACGCAAATATGGTTGGCACGGGTACAGGCGACGCCGGAGCTGCACCGGCAGCAGCCCGATAGGAATCTTCGGAAAGATGCAATGACGAATTCAACAGATACGGCCTCCGCCGACGCGAGTAGCAACGGAGGGAACGGCCCGCGCCGCGCGATCCTGATCGTGCTGTTCCTGATATTCGCGCTCATCGGAGGCGCATGGGGCGCGTACTGGTATTTCGAAGGACGCTTTCACGAAAGCACCGACGACGCCTATGTGGGCGGCACGCTGGTGAGCGTCAATTCGCAGGTGAGCGGCACCGTCATCGAGGTGCTCGCGGACGACAACCAGTATGTGGAGGAAGGTCAACCGCTTGCGCGCCTGGACGAGGCGGATGCCGATGTCGCGATGGAGCAGGCGAAGACGGCTCTTGCCGAGATCGTCCGCCAGGTGCGCCAGCAGTTCGCCAATGTCGAACAGTACGAGGCGGGCGTGGCGCAACGTCGCATCGAGCTCGCGCGCGCACGGGACGACCTCGAACGCCGCCGTCCGCTGCTCGCACGTCAGGCGGTGTCTGCCGAGGAAATCGCGCACGCGGAAAGCGCGATCGAGGCCGCGGCTGCGGCGCTGCGTGTCGCCGATGGCCAGCTCGTCTCGGCGCGAACTCTGGTGGACAACACCAGCGTCCCGAAGCATCCGAGCATCGAACGCGCGCGCGCGAATTTCCGGCAGGTCTTTCTCGCGGCGAAGCGCAACCTGATCGTCGCGCCGATCTCGGGGCATGTGGTCAAGCGCAGCGTCCAGGTTGGCCAGCGTCTTGCGCCGGGCACGCCGCTGCTTGCGATCGTGCCGCTCGAGGGCTTGTGGATAGACGCCAACTACAAGGAGCGCGATCTCACGCATATCCGCATCGGCCAGCCGGCGAAGGTCATCGCCGACATCTACGGCAGCAAGGTCGAATACGCAGGCAAGGTCGGCGGCATCGCGGCGGGCACCGGCAGCGCCTTCGCGCTGCTGCCGCCGCAGAACGCCTCGGGCAACTGGATCAAGGTGGTGCAGCGCGTTCCGGTCCGGATCGTGATCAGGCCGGAAGACCTGAAGCGCGCGCCGCTGCGTGTCGGGCTTTCGACCACCGTCGACGTCGATACGCATGACCGCGACGGCGAGGTGCTCGCGCTCGCGCCGGTCAGGACCACGGTGTCGAAGACGCGGGTGTTCGAGCAATTGTCGGCGGAAGCCGATCGCATCGCGGATGCGATCGTTCGCGCGAATCTTCCCGCGGCACCGGCCGCGCCTGGGCGCCGTTCGCAGCGATGAGCGATACCGTCGTTCCGGGTGCTGCGCCGGCCGACGCGCGAGGCGACGCGGCTTCAAACGGCGGCGCGAGCCATGTCCGCCCGCCGCTCACCGGCCTCCCGCTGGTGCTGATGACGCTAGGTGTGGGCGGGGCGACCTTCATGGAAGTGCTCGACATCACCATCGCCAATGTCGCGGTGCCGACGATTGCAGGCGATTTGGGCGTTGCGACCGACCAGGGCACCTGGGTGGTGAGTTCTTATTCGGTGGCGGCGGCTATCGCGGTGCCGCTCACCGGCTGGCTCGCGCGGCGTTTCGGCGAGGTGCGGCTGTTCATTACCTCGGTGATCCTGTTTACGCTCTCGTCGATGCTCTGCGGTCTTGCGACCGACCTGCATACGCTGGTGATCCTGCGGGTGATACAGGGTCTTGTTTCCGGGCCGATGGTGCCGCTGTCGCAGGCGCTGCTGCTGTCGAACTATTCGGTGCAGCGGCGCGGAATGGCGCTTGCACTCTGGACCATGATCGTCGTCGTCGCCCCGATCTGCGGGCCGATACTCGGCGGATGGATCAGCGAAAACCTGTCCTGGCCGTTCATGTTCTTCATCAATGCGCCGATCGGCGTGATCGCGGTGCTCATCACCTGGGTGGCATTGCGTGGACGCGAGACGCCGACTGCTCGGGTGCCGATCGACTACGTAGGTCTGGTATTGCTCGTCGTCGGCGTGGGCAGCCTGCAGTTCGTGCTTGACAACGGCAAGGACCTCGACTGGTTCGGCTCGCCGATGATCGTCGGCCTGACCGCGGCGGCGGTGGTGGCGATCACCTTCCTCGTCGCCTGGGAACTCACCGACCGGCATCCGATCGTCGACCTCAGCCTGTTCTCGAGGCGGAATTTCACCGTAGGCGTGGTGGTGCTCTGTCTTGGCACCACCGGATTCTTCAGCGCCACCATCATCTTTCCGCTCTGGCTGCAGACGACGATGGGCTACACGCCGAGCTGGGCGGGCATCGCTACTGCCGCGAGCGGCGTCTCGGCGCTGATCGTCGCGCCCATCGTCGGGCGGAATCTCGCGCGCCTGAACCTGCGGGTCATGGTGTCAGTGTCCTTCGTCACCCTGACCGTAGTCTCGTTCTGGTTCGCAAGCTTCACGCTCGATTCGAGCATCGAGCAGCTGATGATGCCGCGCTTCCTCCAGGGCGTGGCGGTGTCCTGTTTCTTCATCCCCACCAACAGCATTTATCTCGCCGGCCTGCCCGCGAGCCGCCTTGCGGCGGCCGCCGGCCTGGCCAATTTCCTGCGGACGTTTTCGGCGGGTCTTGCCACCGCGATCAGCGTGACGCTCTGGGATCACCGCGCGAGCTACCACCATGCACGGCTCGCGGAGAACATCACCCCCTGGAGCCCAGCGACGCAAAGCTATCTCGGCGACCTCCGGTCGCTTGGCATCGAGGGCGATGCGGCGCATGCGCAGCTGGAACGGGTACTCAATACGCAGGCCTTCATGCTCGCCACCAACGACCTGTTCTGGTTGGCGGGCGTCATGTTCATGGCGCTTGTCGGGGTGGTGTGGTTTGCCAGGCCGCCGTTTCGTGCGGGCGGTCCCGGGGGCGCGCACTAGCTGGGTGTTGAAAAAGGAGGCTACGCCTCCTTTTAAAGTTCATCGCGTTTCAGCGTATCCAGCAGCGCGTCGATTCTAGCTCCGAGTCCGGGGGAGTCCATATCCTCGAACTCGTACCGTGCCCTCAGCACCGGCGCCTTCGGATGCAGAAGCGCTCCCAGATCGATCGGCGTACCTGAAATCACCGCTTCGATCGGCATGTTGTCGAGTGTTTCGGTAAGTGCGTCCACCTGTGCCGCCGAGTAGCCCGTCGCCGGCAGCACCGGCCCGAGATGGGGGTAGTGGTCGTACACCTTGCGGATTTCCGCAGCGGCGTAGGGCCGCGGGTCGATCACCTTCGCGCCCGCACGCAGGGCGACTGCGAGTCCGGCACCCGAAGCCATGCTGCCGTGGGTGGTGGTCGGGCCGTCCTCCACCACCGCCACCGGCATTCCGCGCAGGCCTGCTTCGTCATCCAGGGTGATCGGCGATCCGCCGCGCAGAATCGCGGCATTGGGGTTCAGCGCTCGCAGCGCGGCCGCGAGCTGAGATACGCGCTCGGGCGTGCTCGAGTCGCTCTTGGCGATCAGCATCACATCGGCCATGTGCAGCACCGCTTCGCCCGGATGGTGCGTGCTCTCGTGTCCCGGCCGCAACGCATCGGCAAGCACGATATGCAGGTCGGAGTGCAGGAAGGGGAAATCGTTGTTGCCGCCGTCCCAGACGATCAGGTCGGTCTCGGCTTCCGCGGCGGCGAGGATGCCGGCGTAGTCCACGCCCGCGAACACCACGCCGCCTGCCTCGATATGCGGCTCGTACTCCTCGCGTTCCTCTATCGTGCAGTCGGCAGCATCAAGATCGGCACGCGTCGCGAAGCGTTGCATTGCCTGTCGTGCGAGATCACCGTAGGGCATCGGGTGACGAATTGCCGCCACGCGCAGGCCTCGCGCGCTCGCGCGGCGCACGATCCAGCGCGCTACCTGCGACTTGCCGCAGCCGGTGCGCACCGCCGAGACCGCGATCACCGGACGCGCCGATTTCAGCATTGTGCTCTGCGCCCCGAGCAGGATGAAATCAGCACCCGAGGCGAGTACCCGGGAGGCGATATGCATGACCTCGGTGTGGGGGACATCGCTGTAGGCGAACACCGCCTGATCGGCGCGCGTGTCGCGCAGCAGCGCTTCCAGGCCGCTCTCCTCGACGATCGCGATGCCCTTGGGATAGAGCGGCCCGGCGAGTTCCGCGGGGTAGCGGCGGCCGGCGATGCCGGGAATCTGCGTTCCGGTGAAGGCCACCACCTCACAGTCCGCGCGGCCTCGGTAGGCGACGTTGAAGTTGTGGAAGTCGCGCCCCGCCGCGCCGAGGATGACGATGCGTGTGCGAGCGTTCCGCACGGTGTTCCGCGCGACGCTCACGGATGCACCTCCATGCCCGCGTGCTCTGCCGCCCAGGCCTCGGGCGGCGGGCAGGCGCAGAAGAAATGCCGGTCGCCCCAGACCTGGTCCACGCGCTTCACCGGCGCCCAGTACTTCTGCGCGCGAAGCGAAGGCAGCGGGTAGGCCGCGACTTCGCGGCTGTACGGGTGAGTCCAATCGAGCGCGAGTTCGCGCGCGGTGTGCGGCGCGTTTTTCAGCGGATTGTCCTGCGCATCCCATTCGCCCGAGTGCAGCCGCTTCAGTTCGCCCGCGATCGAGATCATCGCCTCGCAGAACCGGTCGAGTTCCATGCGCGATTCGCTCTCGGTGGGTTCCACCATCAGCGTGTCGATCACCGGAAAGGACAGGGTCGGCGCGTGAAAGCCGTAGTCGATCAGGCGCTTGGCAACATCTTCGGCGGTGACGCCGTGACTGTGCTTGAGCGCGCGCAGGTCGAGTATGCATTCGTGCGCGACGCGGCCGTTCGCGCCCTTGTACAGCACGGGGAAATGCGGGTCGAGGCGCGTCGCGATGTAGTTGGCGTTCAGTATCGCGGTCTCGCTTGCGCGGCGGATGCCGGCCGCTCCCATCATCCGCAGGTACATCCACGAGATCGCGACGATCAGCGCACTGCCGTGCGGCGCGGCGCTTACCGTGCCGTTGGATTCGTGCGCTCCTTCGATCGCCGCCACCGGGTGGCCGGGCAGATGCTGCGCGAGATGCGCTGCGACCGCGATCGGTCCCATGCCCGGTCCGCCGCCGCCGTGCGGGATGCAGAAGGTCTTGTGCAGGTTGATGTGACAGACGTCGGCGCCGATGTCCGCCGGCCGGGCGAGTCCCGCAAGCGCGTTCAGGTTGGCGCCGTCGAAGTACACCTGTCCGCCTTCGCCGTGAACCGCTGCGCAGACCTGCTTCACCGCAGGCTCGAACACGCCGTGGGTGGAGGGGTAGGTAAGCATCAGCGCGGCGATGCGTCCTTTGTTCTGCACGGCTTTGGTGTGCAGGTCGGTGAGGTCGACATTGCCCTGCGAATCGCAGGCGACCACCACTACCTGCAAGCCCGCCATATGCGCCGAGGCGGGATTCGTCCCGTGAGCGGAGGACGGGATCAGGCAGATGTCGCGATGCCCTTCGCCGCGCTGCGCATGGTAGTTGCGGATGGTCACAAGACCCGCGAACTCGCCGTTGGCGCCGGAGTTCGGCTGCATGCTCACCGCCGGCAGGCCGGTGATCTCGGACAGTGCAGAGGAAACATCGGCGAGCATGCGTGCGAAGCCCGCGGTCTGCGCCCGGGGGGCGAAGGGGTGGATCGCGGTGAATTCGGGCCAGGAGATCGGCGCCATCCCGGCGGCGGAGTTGAGTTTCATGGTGCAGGAGCCAAGCGGAATCATGCCCTGCGCGAGCGAGTAGTCCCGGTTCTCCAGTCGCTTGAGGTAGCGCATCATCTCGGTCTCGGAGCGGCAACTGTGGAAGGCGGGATGCGCGAGGACGGAATCGTCACGGCGCAACGCTTCCGGGATCGCCTCCGCGCCGGTGGCGAGATTCGGCGCGCGCTCGTGCACGTTCACATGGTGGCCGGTGAGCACCCAGGCGATGTCGGCCACATCATCGATGCCGGTGGTCTCGTCGAGCGTGACGCCGATGCCGCCGTCGCCGAGGAAGCGCAGGTTGATCTTCTTTTCTTCCGCGCGTGCACGGATCTCCGCCGCCTTGCCCGCGGGGTCGAACACCAGCGTGTCGAAAAACGCGCCGTGCCGCGCCGCGGGCGCGCCGTTCGCGGCGCGCTCGAGCAGGCGGGCCATGAAGTGCACCCGCAGCGCGATCCGGGCGAGTCCTTCCGGTCCGTGCCAAACCGCGTACATCGCGGCCATGCTCGCGAGCAGCACCTGCGAGGTGCAGATGTTGCTCGTCGCCTTTTCGCGACGGATGTGCTGTTCGCGTGTCTGCAGCGCCATGCGGTAGGCGGTGTTTCCTGCCGCGTCCTTTGCCACGCCGATCACCCGGCCGGGCATCTGGCGCACGAGTTCCGCGCGGGTGGCGAAGTAGGCGGCATGCGGGCCGCCGAATCCGGGTTGCACGCCGAAGCGTTGCGCCGACCCGATCGCGACATCCGCACCGAGGGCGCCGGGCGATTTGAGCAGCATCAGCGCAAGCGGGTCGGTGCCGAGCGAGACGAGTCCGCCCGCAGCGTGGATTTTTGCGATCGCAGCCGACGGATCGCGGATACGGCCGAAGGTGTCGGGGTATTGCAGATGCGCGCCGAACACCTTGCGGGCATCGAGATCGCGTTCCGGATCGCCGGCGATGACGTTCACGCCCACCCAGTGCGCACGCGTGCGAATCACGGCGATAACCTGCGGATGGCAGGCGGAATCGACGAAGAAGCTGGATGACTGGCTCGACGCGGAGCGGTGGATCATTGCCATCGCTTCGGCGGCCGCGGTCGCCTCATCCAGCATCGATGCGTTCGCCACCGGCAGGCCGGTGAGGTCGATCACGAGTTGCTGGAACAGCAACAGCGCCTCCAGCCGGCCCTGCGAGATTTCCGCCTGGTAGGGCGTGTAGGGCGTGTACCAGCCTGGATTCTCGAGCAGGTTGCGCTGGATCACCGGCGGCGTGAGGCACTGGGTATAGCCGGTCCCGAGGTAGCTGCGCCATGCGCTGTTCTGCGAAGCGATTTCCCGGAGTTCGGCGAGCGCCTCGGATTCATTGCGCGGTGCGGGCAGCGCAAGCGGTTCGGCTTGCCGGATCGCGGCGGGCACCGTTTCTGCGATCAGGGCCTCGATCGAATCCACGCCCAGCGTGGCGAGCATTCCGTTGCGGTCGTGCTCGTCGATGCCGAGATGCCGAGGCTGGAATGCCTCGCGATCAAGCAGCTGATCAAGGGAGTAGTTCCTCACGTCGTGGCCTTGTCGAGGCCCAGACGGTAGGTCGCGGCATCCATCAGGCGTGACACCGCGGCGGGATCGGCGGGCTTCACCCTGAACAGCCAGGCACCGTACGGGTCGCGGTTGACCGACTCCGGTGACTCGGCGAGGGCGGTGTTCGCAGCGAAGACGATGCCCGCGACCGGCGCGTAGACATCGGATGCCGCTTTCACCGACTCGACCACCGCGCAGGACTCGCCTGCGGCGAGAGTACGGCCGACCGCGGGCAGTTCCATGAACACCAGGTCGCCGAGCGCGTCCTGTGCGTGGTCGCTGATGCCGATGCTGAGCGTGCCGTCGGATTCGGTGCGCACCCATTCGTGGGTGGCGGCATAGCGCAGGTCGTCGGGAAATATCATCGTTCCTCCTGGGTTCGGCGTTGTTCAGTCGGGCAGCTGCACCAGCGCGCGTCCGTTGCGGACAAAAGGCGGCTTCATCACGCGGGCTTCAATGCGTTTGTCGCGGATCGCCACCTCGACCGTGTCCCCAGGCGCCGTGCGCGCGGGCAGGCGGGCGAGCGCGATCGATCGGCCGAGCGTCGGCGAGAAGCCGCCGCTGGTGATCATGCCTTCGCCATCGGCGGTATGAACCGGCTGATGGCTTCGCAAAACGCCCGAACGTGAGGCGAGCGCAAGCCCGAGCAGCGCTCGCGCGGGAGGTCGGGACTCAAGCGCGGTGCGTCCGGAAAAATCACGCGGCGTGGAGCGGTCGACGGTCCACGCGAGTCCGGATTCGAGAGGGGTGACCGTGGCATCCATGTCCTGCCCGTAGAGGTTCATACCGGCTTCGAGCCTGAGCGTGTCGCGCGCGCCGAGTCCGCAGGGGCGGATGCCGGCGGCGAGCAGGCGCGCCCACGCATCGGGGGCGACGCCCGAAGGCAGGAGCAGTTCGTACCCATCTTCGCCGGTATATCCGGTGCGCGATACGAATACGTCACCGATCTGCGAGGCGAAGAATGCGCCGAGCGATTCAGCCAAGGCAAGCTGCGGCAAGGCGCTTTCGGTTTTCGACCGGGCGTTGGGGCCCTGCACCGCAATCATCGCGAGATCGTGCCGCGGCCGGAGGACAAGCGCTGGGGAGCGCATATCGCGAAGTGCCTGCAGCCGCACGAGGTCGGCGGCGGCCGTCCCCGCGTTGACGATCAGGCGATAGCGCTCATTGCTGAAGAAGTACACGATCAGATCGTCGAGCACGCCGCCGTCATCGGCGAGCAGGCAGGAATAGAGCGCCTTTCCCGGCGACTGCAAGCGCCCGATGTCGTTGGCGAGCGCGTAGCGAAGAAACGGCTTTGCGTCGGCGCCTTCGACATCAATCGCGAGCATGTGGGACGTGTCGAACATGCCCGCATCGCGCCGCACCGCGTGGTGCTCCTCGATCTGCGAGCCGTAGTGCAGGGGCATTTCCCAGCCGGCAAAATCCATAAGTCGCGCGCCGGCCGCACGATGTGCCGGATTGAGAGACGTCTGTTGCACGCGTGGCCTTCGGGGGATGTGCGAATGCGGCGATTATGCGCCCCGCGATGCGACGGACTTTGCGCCGGATCAGAAGTCGACCGCGCCCAGAGCCTCGCCGATGCGTGCCGCCGCGTTCTGCACCGCCGTTGCAAACGAGGCGACGTTCCCCTCGGTGACCCGAAAACGCGGCACGGCGATTGCAACACAGTGTCGCACTTCGCCGCGGAGGAACACCGGCGCCGCAACACCCCACACGCCTTCGTTGCGCTCCTCGTTGGTGTAGGCGATTCCGGAGAGGCATATCTCCTCGAGCGCGGCGCGAAGCGCGGGCAGGTCGGGCAGGGTGTTGGCGGTGAATCGCGTCGGTTCCAGCCGGTCCATGAGTCCGGCGCGTTCGGCCTCGGGCGCTAACGCAAGCAGCAACTTCGCGCTCGCGGTCGCGGGCCACGGCAGGAGATGGCTTCGGGTGGCGCGGATGCTGATGCTCTGGCGGCTTTCCACCCGGTCGAGCGTGAGCAGATCCGGCCCGACGCGCTGATGCAGCACCGCGAGTTCGCCGAACTGTTCGCCAAGTGTTGCGAGATGCGGTGCGGCGATGCGGATGATGGAGGTGCTTTTGCGTGCCACGCGCGCGAGCGGAAAGATCCGCGGACCGAGGCGGAATCCGCCGCGTTCGTCCTCGACGATCAGGGCATAGGCACGCAGGCTGTTGAGATAGCGGTAGGTGGTGCTTCGCGGCATCGCGAAGTGCGCGGCGATGTCGCTTGCGCTCCAGGTCGGGCGGTCGTCGGTGAACAACAACAGGATGTCGATCGCCCGGTCGGCGGTGGAGTTCGCGGAATTGCCTGTCGCTGTAGTGGATGTGCGTGCCTTGCTCACGGGCGTGCGTCCCCGGCGTGGGAGAGTAAAGACAGACTAAACAGTAGGTTGCGATTCATTCGATACGGCATTTTCCTGAAAGTCTCAATAATTGGTTTGACAGTCTCAATATACTGGACAAAAATCCCCGGCGCTGCAACTACGTGTACCCCTTTCCCTGACCGAGGCGCCCCGATGACGAGCCTGCCCGACGCACAGCTTTCCCATCTCGGGCTGAACGTCCGCGACATGCGGGCCATGGTCGATTTCTACACCCGGATGCTCGGCATGCAGATCGTCGACTCGGGCGTGATGGGCGGGCGCGAACTCACCTTTCTGACCCGAAGCGCGGATGAGCAGCATCAGCTCGTGATGGCCACCGATCCTGCGGGCAAGGGCAGCGGATTTTCCGCGGTGCTGCAGATTTCGTTTCGCCTACGCAGTCTCGAAGACCTTCGCACCTACTACGCCTTTCTCGCCCGGGAGAAGGCGAACGGACTCGAAGGGCGTGACCACGGCAACAGCTGGAGCCTGTATTTCTTCGATCCCGAGGGCAACAAGATCGAGCTGTACGTCGCCACGCCCTGGTACGTGAGCCAGCCCTGGCGTGCGCCGCTCGATCTTGCCGAACCCGCGGGGGCGATCTTCGCGCAGACTGCACAACGCATGAAAGACAACCCGACCAGCCGTCCCGTGGCGGACTGGGAAGCCGACATGTGCAAGCGTCTTGGTGCCTGAGGTGTGACGCAGCGCCCGCAGCCGATCGGTTGCAACCGACGATGGAATGTGCACGGCATAGACCGTGCCCCTGATACAACACAAGGAGGAGCAAAACATGAATCCGGTTCGTCGAATCTGCGCGGCCTTGCTCGCGCTCGGGGCGCTTGCCGCGCCACACCAGGCATCGGCGCAAGCCTTCCCGTACAAGCCGGTGAAGCTGGTGGTGCCGTTCGCGGCTGGCGGAACCAACGACGTGTTCACACGCGCGATGGCGCCCTTTCTTGCCGCCGAGTGGGGGCAGCCAGCGATCGTCGAAAACCGTCCCGGCGCGGGCAACATCATCGCCGCCGAATCGGTGGCGCGTTCCGCGCCCGACGGCTATTCGCTGTTCATCGCATCCGATCCGGCGTTAGCCACCAACCCGCTGCTGTATTCCAAGTTGCCCTATGACGCGATCAAGGACTTCGCGCCGGTGACCCTGCTGGTGCGCTTCGGCCTCGGCATCGCGGTCAACACCTCCGTGCCCGCCACCACGCTCGCGGAATTCGTCGCGCTCGCCAGGGCCAGGCCCGGTGGCTACAACTACGGATCCTTTGGCCCGGGCACCGCGCCGCATCTGGTCATGGAACTGTTCAAGAGCGTTGCGGGCGTGGATATTGTTCATGTTCCCTACAAGGGCGTCGCCCCTGTGCTCACCGACCTTGCCGCGGGCGTGATCCAGTCCTCCGCAATGAGCGCAGGCGCGGCGATGCCGCAGGTGAAGGGCGGCCGCCTGCGCATGCTCGCGCTCGACGGCAACAAGCGCTCGCCGCTGATGCCCGAGGTACCGACGTTTGCCGAGGCCGGATTCCCGCGCATGCAGGCGCCCGCATGGTGGGGCGTGGTCGCGCCCGCCGCGACGCCACGGCCGGTGATCGACCGGCTCAACCGCGATTTCGTCAAGGTACTGAACAACCCCGCGTTCGCCGAGCCGAACGCGATCCGCCACGGCTACGAGCCGGTGGGCAATACCCCGGAGGAATTCGCCGCTGCGATTCGCGATACCACCGCGCTCTGGGCGCCGGTAATCAGGTCGGCCAACGTCAGGCTGGACTGACGTACCTGACACACGTGCGCGGATGCGAATGACCGGAACGGTATGAGCGATCTGTACGAACTGAAGGCGCAGGTGGTGGTGGTCGGTGCAGGTCCGTGCGGTGTGACCATCGCCAATCACCTCGGGATGTACGGCATTCGCACCGTGCTGATCGAGCGCAGCCGCGAGATCCTCGATTATCCGCGCGCGGTCGGCGTGGACGATGAAGCACTGCGTTCCTGGCAGGCGGTGGGTCTTGCCGAGGAGACGCTGCGCGACATGATCCAGAACGTCCCGGCGAAATATCACAACTCGAAGGGGCGCTGCTTCGCGCACGTGCGGCCGGCGGCGCAGCCCTTCGGATGGCCGCGACGCAACATCTTCATGCAGCCGCTTACCGAACGCGCGCTGCGCCGCGGGCTCGACCGCTACCCGTGCGTGAGCGTGCATCTCGGTTGCGGGCTCGAAGGCTTCGTGCAGGACGCGGATGGGGTGACCGTCACCGCGAAGTCCGACTCGGGCGAGGTGTTGTGCGTGCGTGCGGACTATCTCGTCGGCACCGACGGCGGGCGAAGCACGGTGCGCCGGCTGCTCGACGTGGAACTCACCGGGACCACGCTCGCCTCCAAGTGGCTGGTGGTCGATGTCGAGGACGACACGCTCTACGAGCCGTACTCGGCCGTGTATTGCGACCCGGTACGCCCGCACATGTCGATCGATCTGCCCTACGGTTTTCGCCGCTTCGAATTCATGCTGCTGACCGGGGAAAGCGAGGAGGCGATGCAGTCGGCGCATGCGGTCGAAGGCCTGCTGCGGCCCCACTACGAGGGCAAGCCGATGCCGACGATCAAGCGCAGCCGCGTGTATCTGCACCACTCGCGCATCGCCGAGCGCTTCCAGGTCGGCCGGGCGTTCATCGCGGGCGATGCCGCGCACCTGCAGCCGCCGTTCTTCGGCCAGGGCATGAATTCCGGCATACGCGATGTGACCAACCTTGCATGGAAACTCCACGCCGTGCTCACCGGCCGCTCGGGCGATGGCATTCTTGCTTCGTATGACACCGAGCGGCGCGATCATGCGCTCGCGATGGTCAACATCGCCACCTGGTTCGGCAAGTTCTACCGGCCGGCGAACCGCGTCTACGAGATGCTGCGCGACGCGTTCTTCGATCTCGTGCAGGGCCTGCCCAATATCCGCGACTACATCCTGCAATTGCGCTTCAAGCCGATGCCGCGCTATGTCGAGGGCATCGTGGTGCACCGCGGCCCGATCGGCAAGGGCTCGGCGGTGGGGCGCATGTTCATGCAACCCAGAGTGGAGACAGTCGACCGGAAGCAGATGAGGCTCGACGACGCGATCGGCAACGGGTTCGCGGTGATCGGCGTGAACGTCGACCCGGCACGGCATATGAGCGCCGAGGATCTTGCCTTCTGGAAACGGTTGGGCGCGCAGATCGTGCAGGTGAACAAGTCGCGGCTCGGCGGCAAATACCTCACGCCGACGAGCGACGGCACGCTGCTGCTCGACGATGTCGAGGGCGGCTTTCGCGACTGGCTGATGGATCGCCCCGCGCAGGAAATCATCGTCCTGCGGCCCGATCGCTATGTGGCGGCGATCTGCAGGCGTACGGAGATCGGCGAGGTTACGGCGGAAATGCGGCGATTGCTGCGGTAACAGGCGCAGTCTCGAAATCACTTCTTTCACCGCCAAGGCGCCAAGACGCCAAGGCCGCCAAGAAAAACTAAAGTGCTCGACAAACATAGCCCGCTCGATGCGGGCTTTGTGGGGTGGGAGGGGTAACACGGAGGGCATCGCCCTTCGTGTTCGTAAATGCTTAAGCCTTTGCCGCGTTTTGTGCGGCAAAGGGAGGGCGGGACCTCCCGCCCTCCCTGTTCCGAAGCCTTCCGCTTTTGGTTTTTCTTTCGGCGTTTAGTCCAGCGACAGATTCAGCGGCCGGATCACCTTTTCCCAGCGGTCGCGGTCCTGCACGATCAGCCGCCGGAATTCGTCCGGTGTGCTCGTCACCAGACCCGATCCCATTCTTTCGATTCGTTCCCGCAGGTCCGCCTGCGCAAGCGCCTTCTGGATTTCGCCGTTCAGTCGGGACACGATCGCGGGCGTCGTGCGCGCCGGCGCGAGGATGCCGAACCACACCAGGCCCATCACGTTCGGGTAGCCGAGTTCGGCGAAGGTGGGAAGGCCGGGGGCGCTTGCTGCGCGCTGGTCGTTCATCACGCCAAGGATGCGGATGCGTCCGTCGTTGTGAAACGGCAGCGCGGTGGTGATCACATCGAAGAACACCTGCACATCGCCGCGCAGCAGGTCGTTGAGTGCCGGCGTCGCGCCCTTGTAGGGCACATCAAGAATGCTGGTGTCGGTCGCGGTCTTGAACATCTCGCAGGCAAGATGTGGCGTGGTGCCCTTGCCGAAGGTGGCGCAACTCAGCTTGGTCGGGTTGGCCTTCACATGCGCGATGAACTCGCGCAGGCTGCCCGAGGGCACCGAGGGCGTGACCGCGAGCACGAGCGGCACCTTGGCGACAATCGCCACCGGATCGAAGTCGTCGATTGTGTAGGGGATCTTCCGGTACAGCAGGCCGTTGGTGGCGAACGTGGACGCTGCCATCAGCAGGGTGTGGCCGTCGGGCGCCGACTTCGCGACAATCTCGCTGCCGATCATCGTCGCGGCGCCCGGCCGGTTGTCCACCACAACCGGCTGCCCGAGGGCGTCGCCCGCCTTCTGGCCGATCATCCGCGCAAGGATGTCGGTGGTGCCGCCGGGCGTGTAGGGCACGACGAGGCGTATTGGCTTCGAGGGCCAGGCGGCCGGCTGGGCCTGTGCAAGCGGCATCGCCGCCAGGCCTGCCGCCATGAAACACAAGGCCCTGCCGAGTTGTACTCGTGCGTGTGCAATGCGCATGCTGCGTTTCCTCCTCCGTTGTCGGGCGGTCATCGTGTATCGACAGAGTGTGTCGACATCGTGTGCCGGAATTCATGTCCGGCGTTGTTTTTGCCCGAGTGGTTACAATTCCCCGAAAGCGGTCCCGCCGTCAAGAGCGGAGACGGCAGGCAAGATCAAAGGAGGAGTCATGCGCCGATTCGTACCCGCGTTGTTTTTGCTGCTTGTTTCCCTCGTCCCCGCTCTTGCGGCGCATGCGCAGTCCTGGCCCGTGCGACCGGTTCGCGTGATCGTCTCGCAGGCCGCGGGCGGTACGCCCGACATCATCGCGCGGCTTGTATCCGAACGATTGACTCGCGCGCTTGGCCAGTCGGTGCTGGTGGAGAACCGGCCGGGCGCGGCCAACATCATCGGCGCGCAGGCGGCGGCGCGCGCACCGGCCGATGGCTACACGCTGTTCTTCGCCACCACTGCGGCGCTGGTTTCCAATCCGCTCACCTTCAAGACCCTGCCCTACGACCCGGTGAAAGACTTCGTACCGGTGGGATTCGTCGGCAAGGCGCCGTTCCTCGTGCTGGTGAATTCGTCGGTGCCGGCGAAATCGCTTGCGGAACTGTTTGCGCTGGAAAAGTCGCAGCCCGGAAAATTCAGCGTCGCAATTGACGGCGCACGGAATTTCTCCGGGATGATCGCGGCCTGGCTCAACAAGCTGTCGGGGGCGCAGATCCAGGCGGTACCCTACAACACCATGCCGCAGGGCGTCCAGGACACGCTCGCCGGGCGCACCCAGATCGTGGTGATCGCCATTCCTTCGGCCACGCCGCACATGAAAAGCGGTGCCCTGCGCGCGCTTGCGGTGACGACGGCGCAGCGCGCGCCCGGTCTTGAGTCGGTGCCCGCGGTGGCCGAGACGATGCCCGGTTTCGAACTCGTCGGCTGGTTCGGCTTCATGGCGCCCTCGGGCACGCCGCCCGAGATCGTGCAGCGCCTGAACACCGAGATCGGGCGAATCCTCGGCGAGCCCGAGGTGGCGCAGCGCCTGCGAGATCTGGGCATCCTCGCCGAGGGCGCGATGTCGGTTCGCGGCTTCGAGGATCTGATTCGCGCCGACCGGGCCACCTGGGCGCGGATGGTGAAGGACATCGGCATCGAACCGGAGTGAACGCCCTGCGGCGCGTTTGATCCAGCGCAAGCCGCCGTTCGGACCAAAGGGAAGAATGCGGGCGGCACCTGTCTGCCGGTCTGACGCCTGTCGCGTCGCGCCTACAAGAACACAAAGGCCTTCCCGATGTCCGCCTCCGACGCAAAGCACAGCACTGAACGCAGTCTCGCCGCGCTCGCGATCGGCGCGGTGGGTGTGGTCTACGGCGATGTCGGCACAAGCCCGCTCTACACGATGAAGGAAGTCTTCGGTGGTACGCACCCGGTGCCGGTGAGTCCGGAGAGTGTGTTCGGGATTCTTTCGCTCATTTTCTGGTCGATCGTCCTGGTGATCTCGGTGAAGTACGCCTGGTTCATCATGCGCGCCGACAATCGCGGCGAGGGTGGCACGATGGCGCTGATCGCGCTGGTGCTGCGCGGCTTTCCCGAGGACAACCGCAAGCGCTGGCTGCTGATGGGTCTGGGCATCTTCGGTGCGTCGCTTTTCTACGGCGACGGCATGATCACGCCGGCGATATCGGTGCTCTCGGCGGTTGAAGGGCTGGAGATCGCCACACCCGCCTTGAAACCTTTCGTGCTGCCGATCACCGCGATCGTGATCGTCGGCCTGTTCGCGATTCAGGGTCGCGGCACCGGCAAGGTGGGGGTGATCTTCGGCCCGGTGATGTGTCTCTGGTTTGCGAGCCTCGCGGTACTCGGTCTGGTCAGCATCGCGCGCGCCCCCCAGGTTCTGTCTGCGGTGAACCCGATGTACGCGATCGGATTCTTCATCGAACACAAGGGCATCGCGTTTCTCGCGCTAGGCGCGGTGGTGCTCTGCCTCACCGGGGCGGAGGCGCTCTACGCCGACATGGGGCACTTCGGCCGCAAGCCGATCGCGGCGGCCTGGTTCGGCATGGTGATGCCGGCGCTGCTGCTCAACTACTTTGGTCAGGGCGCGCTGATCCTCTCCGACCCGGCGAGCATCCAGAATCCGTTCTACCTGATGCTGCCCTCGTGGGGCCTGTACCCGATGGTGGCGCTGTCGACCCTTGCCACGGTGATCGCATCGCAGGCGGTGATCTCGGGCGCGTTCTCGCTTACCCGCCAGGCAATCCAGCTGGGCTATCTCCCGCGCATGGAAATCCGCCACACCTCGAGCGAGGAAATCGGCCAGGTGTACGTGCCGCTGGTCAACTGGTCCCTGCTGGTGGCGGTGCTCGCGCTGGTGTTCGGCTTCGGCAGTTCGACGAATCTCGCCGCGGCCTACGGCATCGCGGTCACCGGCGACATGATGATCACCAGCGTGCTTGCCACGGTGGTGTTTCG